>NZ_QAII01000069.1 GCF_003060965.1 Caulobacter sp. HMWF025
CGTAGTAACCGCCGGCCTATACCGAGGCCGGTGCGGCCGGCGGTTACTACGAGCGTCCGGCGCTGGACGGATCACGGCCGGGGGCCTTCTACATCAATCTGCGCGACACGGCCGAGCGGCCCCGCTGGTCGCTGCCGACCCTGACCTATCACGAGGCCGCGCCGGGGCATCACTTCCAGCTGGCCCTGGTCGCCGAGAGCACCCTGCCCAGGCTGCGCCAGAACATGGGCTTCTCGGCCAATACCGAGGGCTGGGCGCTCTATGCCGAGCAGGTGGCGATGGAGATGGGCCTGTATGAGGGCGACGACCTGGGCCTGCTGGGCATGTACCAGGCCCGTCTGTTCCGCGCCGGCCGCTGCGTGGTCGATACCGGGATCCACACCAAGGGCTGGAGCCGGGAAAAGGCCATTGCCTATATGGTCGAGACCGGCGGCGAGCCCGAGGGGCGGATCACCAGCGAGATCGAGCGCTACTGTGCCCGCCCGGGCCAGGCCTGCTCCTACAAGGTCGGGCACACGGTCTGGGTCAGGGCGCGGGAGCGGGCCCGCCAGCGTCTGGGGGCGAAGTTCGACATCCGCCGCTTCCACGATGCGGGCCTGCTGGTCGGTCCCGTGCCGCTGACCGTTCTGGACCGGGTGATTGACGCCTGGCAGGGCTGAGCCTGAGAAAAAATTCAGGGGCCGCGATTTTTTTCAACTGCGGCCCTTGAAACCCTCTGACCCCAAACCCAGTTCATAGTCGCGGGCCGGGCCCCTCTGGCGAGTGATGCAAGCACTCGTGATGTCGGACCGCATCGGGTGTTCTCGATGTATGGGTCCGGTTGCTCCTCCCCCAACCCCCCCCCTCGGTGCCGGATCGTCATCGAGAACACCCCTTCCAGTTTTTTGGACAGGGAACCCTGCTATGCCGCTTCTGATGTGCCCCAACTGCGACGGCTCGATGCAGGCCGTGAACCGGTCCGGCGTCGAATTCGACATGTGCCCCAAGTGCCGGGGTGTGTGGCTGGATCGCGGCGAGCTTGAGAAGCTCATGGCCCTCGAACGCGAGGATGCCCAGGGCTCGGCACCGCCCCCGCCGCGCCCGGCTGCGCCGTTCCAGCCGCCGCCCCAGACCTATGGTCGTCCGCCCGAGCGCTATGATGATCGCCGCCGTGACGACGATGATGACCATCGCCACTACGGCAAGCATGGCCATCACAAGAAGAAACGGTTCGACCTGTTCGACATCTTCGACTGACCCTGCGGAGCCATGAACCACTTCAAGACCTATCTGCTGCTGGCCGGCCTGACCGCCCTGTTCATGGG
>NZ_QAII01000070.1 GCF_003060965.1 Caulobacter sp. HMWF025
GGCATAGGGATCCTTCATCGCCTCGAGCAGGATCGGCGGGATCTTGGTGCGCAGCAGGTTCACATCCCGCAGCGGCGCGCTGACGGCACCGCTCAGGCCGTCGCGATTGGCCTCGCTTGTTGTCTGGATGCGTTGTGATTCGGCCGTCGGGACAGTCTGCTCCTGGGCGAAGGCGACGGATCCGAAGGCGATCATCGGCAAAATCACTGTGGTCAGGCGGCCTGCTCGCATCTCTAAACCCCAAGGCGCGGGTCGCGCCGTCGACTAATCCTGTTGTGGGCGAAAGCGTGCTTGCGGCATGCCCGGCCCCCGACTATGTTCCGCGCCGCTTCTCACCGGCTTCCCGCCGCGTCGCGAGCGGGCCGGTAGCTCAGTGGTAGAGCATTCGACTTTTAATCGAATGGTCGAGGGTTCGAACCCCTCCCGGCCTACCAATTTCACGTTAAACTTGTGGCGAAGTTCGGGCGGTCCAGGCGGCTGAGGCCAAACCTGCTCGCCTCCAGCCCCCACCGTCAGGGCCTTGCCGTCCTGATCCCGGGCTTGTTTGTGCCGTGTGGGTGAGTTTTTCTGACGCCTGAGCGGGGGAAAACTCAATTGACCCCATCTGCCCGCTAGGGATTTAAGCAGGACTGAGCCGGGCAACCGGGACCTCTTTGCCGCCCGACACGTTTTATTGCCCCGCCTTCGCTGGACCAGGACGACGATCAGACCATGACCGCCGAGACCGCGATCGCGATCCGTCCCACCGGGAGGCCCCTGTTTCGCCGCCGGTCGGCCATTCCGGGCTTTACCCTGACCCTCGGCGTGACCCTGACGGTCCTGTCACTGATCGTGCTCATCCCGCTGTCGGCCGTGGCCCTCAAGGCGGCCCAGCTGTCGCCGTCCGAGTTTCTGGCCGTCGCCTTTTCGCAACGGGCCATGGCGGCCTACCGGCTAACCTTCGGCGCGGCCTTTGTGGCCGCCGTGATCAATGGTGTGTTCGGCGTGCTGACCGCCTGGGCATTGGTTCGCTACGAGTTTCCGGGCAAGGCCCTGGTCAATGCGCTCGTTGATCTGCCCTTTGCCCTGCCGACGGCGGTGGCGGGGATCGCGCTGGCGACTCTCTATGCGCCCAACGGCTGGGTGGGCTCACTGCTGACCCCGCTCGGCATCAAGGCCGCCTACAACCCGATCGGCGTGACCATTGCCCTGGTGTTCATCGGCCTGCCGTTCGTTGTGCGGACCATCGAACCGGTCCTGCGCGACCTGTCCGACGATGTCGAAGAGGCTGCGGCCAGTCTCGGTGCCGGACGTCTGTCGACCATCTTCCGGATCGTGCTGCCCGCCCTGGGGCCTTCGTGGCTCACCGGCTTTGCCCTGGCCTTTGCCCGGGGCATCGGTGAGTACGGCTCGGTGATCTTCATCGCCGGCAACATGCCCTTCAAGTCCGAGATTGCGCCTCTGCTGATCATCATCCAGCTGGAGCAGTTCGAATATGCCCATGCTGCCGCGATCGCCGTGGTGATGCTGGCGGTCTCGTTCCTGATGCTGCTGATCATCAATGCCGTCCAGGCCTGGGCGAGAAGGTTCTCCTGATGGCTGCTCATCGCCGTTCCACGGACGATCCGGTCTGGGCCAAGGTCCTGATCATCGGGCTCGTCCTGCTGTTCCTGGGGCTTGTCCTGGTGCTGCCGCTGGCAGCGGTGTTCGCCGAGGCCCTGCGCAAGGGCCTGCAGCCTGCACTTGAGGCGATCTCCAACCCTGATGCCCTGGCCGCCGTGAAACTGACCCTGCTGACCGCCGCGATCACGGTGCCGTTCAATGTGGTGTTCGGGCTCTGCGCGGCCTGGGCGGTCGCCAAGCATGACTTTCCGGGCAAGAGCCTGCTGATCACCCTGATTGACCTGCCGTTCTCGGTGTCGCCGGTCGTGGCGGGCCTGATCTATGTGCTGGTCTTCGGCCTGCAGGGCTGGTTCGGCGAGCGGCTCATCGACCACGACATCAAGATCATCTTCGCCGTGCCGGGTATCGTGCTGGCCACGATCTTCGTGACCTTTCCGTTCATCGCCCGCGAGCTCATTCCGCTGATGCAGGAACAGGGCGTCAGCGAGGAGGAGGCGGCCGTCTCGATGGGCGCATCGGGGCTCTACACCTTCTGGCGGGTGACCGCGCCCAATGTGCGCTGGGGCCTGCTCTACGGCGTCCTGCTGTGCAATGCCCGCGCCATGGGCGAGTTCGGGGCAGTATCGGTGGTCAGCGGCCATATCCGGGGCCTGACCAACACCATGCCGCTACACGTCGAGATCCTCTATAACGAGTATGATTTCGTCGGAGCCTTCGCCGTCGCCGCCCTGCTGTGTCTGCTGGCGATCGTGACCCTCGTCCTCAAGACCGCGCTCGAAGTCGCCCAGCCCGCCGTGCGCGGGCGCAGCGGTCACTGATCGGAACGTCTGACCCCATGACCATCTCCATCCGTTCCGTCGAAAAGAAGTTCGGGCGCTATCCGGCGCTGAACAAGGTCGGGCTCGAGATCGCCGACGGCGAACTCCTGGCCCTGCTGGGGCCTTCGGGCTCGGGCAAGACAACCCTGCTGCGGGTGATCGCCGGTCTGGAATTCCCGGATGCGGGTCAGGTCCTGTTCCACGACCAGGACGTCACCTTCGCCTCGGCCGCCGCGCGGCGTGTGGGCTTCGTGTTCCAGCAATATGCGCTGTTCAAGCACATGACCGTGGCCAAAAACATTGCGTTCGGTCTCGACGTCCGCAAGGGCAAGGACAAGCCCTCCAAGGTCGAGATCACCCGTCGGGTCGATGAACTGCTGCGCCTGGTCGAACTGGAAGGCCTGGGCGGGCGCTATCCGTCGCAGCTGTCCGGCGGACAGCGCCAGCGCGTGGCCCTGTCGCGGGCTCTGGCCGTGCAGCCCAGCGTGCTGCTGCTCGACGAGCCGTTCGGGGCGCTGGATGCCACGGTTCGCAAGTCGCTGCGCAAGGAACTGCGCCGGGTCCATGACGCGACCGGCGTGACGACCATCTTCGTGACCCACGACCAGGAAGAGGCGCTGGACCTGGCTGACCGGGTGGCGATCCTCAACCAGGGAGTCATCGAACAGGTCGGCACGCCCGAGCAGGTGCACGACCATCCGGTTTCGCCCTTCGTCTGCGGCTTTGTGGGCGAGTCCAATCGCTTTGAGGGCGTCGTGTCGGGCGGCCGGTTCACCTCGGGTTCGGTTTTCCTGCCGGCCACGGGCCTGGCCGATGGTCCGGCCGTGGCCTTTGCCCGGCCCCATGACTTCTCGCTGGACGGCTCGGGCTTTGAGGTTCGGGTAAACCGGGTGCACATCCAGGGCGCGCTGGCCCATGTCGATGCCGAGACGGCCGACGGTCGCCGGATCGATGTGGTCACCTCGCGGGACCAGGCTGAACACTTCACCGGAACAGTGCGACTGGCCGCCCGCAAGGCGCACGTCTTCCCGGCCTAGGTGCGCCCTGGCCGGCTTGCCCTACCGGGGCAGCCGGTCCCGGGGTATGCCCCGTCCTTACTGCTGCTGCTGGGCCTGCTGCTGCTGCTGATGCAGGTCCTGCCGGAGCGCAGCCCGTTCGGCGCGACGGCGGCCACCCGAGAAGTTGGGCCGGGCCATCCGCAGGAATTCCGGTTCCGACAGGGCGGCGCGGGCGCGGCGGACCGAAACCCCGACCGCCAGATCACTGTCAGAGTCGCCCTTGTAGACGCCCCGCGACGGCGTCACGTCGGTATAGTCCCGGCCCACGGCCACGGCGACGTGGCGCTCGCCGGCCATCACATTGTTGGTCGGGTCAAAGCCCACCCAGCGCAAGCTGGGCAGGAAAACCTCGACCCAGGCATGGGTGGCATCAGGGTCCGAGCGATCGCCGGCCTCGCGGTCCGTGAACAGATAGCCGGAGACGTAGCGGGCCGGCAGGCCCCAGTCGCGGCAGATGGCCAGCATGATATGGGCGAAGTCCTGGCAGACCCCGCGACCGGCACTGAGCGCCAGGTCGATGGGGCTGTCTGCGTCGGTCACCCCGGGTTGATACTCAAAAGCCTTGTAGATCGTCTCCGACAGGATCCGCACGGCGGTCAGGGGATCCCGGCGGCGCAGGTCGTCGAGATTGTGCTCGTTGACGAAGGTGGACAGGGCCTCGGAGGATTTGACGAAGCCGTGGGGGCGCAGGAAGTCGAAGCACTCGCCGCGCACGAATTCGCTGCGCAGGCGGTCCCATTCGCCCATATCGAGCGCCGCAGGGCGATCTCCGGGCGCTTCGGTCTCGACCGCCGAACGCGCAATGATCGTCAGCTTGTCGTGCGGCTGCGGAACGTCGAAATGATAGACGGCGTTGCCGAAGCTGTCGGCATAGGAAAACACCTGGGCGGCGGGGTCGATGTCGAGCTCGAAGCTGACCAGGCGCTGCCGGGCCGACTTCTGGGGCTGCATCCACAGTTCCATAAGGCTTTCCCGAACCGGGCGCTCGTAGTGGTACTGGGTGACGTGGCGGATCTCTAGAAGCACTGGGAAGTCCTTGTTGGCGCGCGCGACGGCCACCGAAAACCACGGACAGGTTCGGGGGTCACGCTTCGCATCCTAAGCCGGCAGGCGCGTTTCGAGCGGGTAGGCCACAAAGGTCTCGTAGATCGCCTCGTGGATCCGCGCGCATTCATTGACGACGGTGGTCAGCAGGGCTCCGGCCCCCTGGCTCTCCAGTTCCTGGATGTCGGCATATTGCAGGCGTGCCTTGAGGCGGCCGGCGATACGCTCGGGGCCAGCCCGTTCCCCCGCCTCGGCGCGGCGCGCCAGGGCACTGAGATTGGCCTCGATCTGCGAGGTGGAGAAGCGGATCGAGCGCGGGAAGTCCTCGTCGAACACCAGGAACTCCAGAATATGCCGCGGCTCGATCTCGGCCGTGTAGACCCGCAGATAGGGCTCGAGCGCGCAGGCCATGCGCAGCAGGCTGACGAGGGCGATGTGGTCGTTGATCTGGCGGCCGGGGGTCTCGGCGAAGCAGACTTCCAGCAGGCGCGAGACCAGCTGGGCGCGCTCCAGATACATGCCCAGCATCATGAACCGCCAGCTTTCGCCGTGGCTCATGGTCGTGTCGGCCGCGCCCTTGAACAGGTGCAGGTCGGCGATCACGTCATGAAGGAAGGTTGTTGAACCTTCGGCGAACTCGCGGGCGGCGTCCGGATCCGTGACCTTCAGATAGAGCAGGTTCAGCCGCTCCCAGGTCTCGGTGGTGATCTGGTCGCGCACCTGGCGGGCGTTCTCGCGGGCCAGGGCCAGGGACGAGACCACCGAATTGGGATCCGTCCGGTCAAGCACCAGAGCTTCGGCGGCTTCGAAGGAGCCGACGGCACTGCTCATGTCCGGCTCGCCGACCGCCGAGAGGGCGATCCATACGGCCTGTACACCCGAGTCGGTCTGGTCGAGCGTGGCGTTGAGCATCACGCTGGACAGGCGCGACAGATGCTCTGCGCGTTCGATGTAACGGCCCAGCCAGTAGAGGCTGTCGGCGACCCGAGCGAGCATCATGCGAGCGACCTCTTGCAACGAGAAAGAGCGAGCATCATGGGCGGCTGCTCCCGTTCGGCTGGCCATGGGGCTGGGCGGGACCGTCCTCGGCCAGCACCCAGGTGTCTTTCGATCCACCGCCCTGGGACGAGTTGACCACGAGGGATCCCCGTTTCAGGGCCACGCGGGTCAGGGCACCCGGCGTAACGATCGTCTTTTCGCCCGACAGGATGAACGGCCGCAGGTCGACGTGGCGGGGCTCGATCCGTCCGTCGACCAGGCAGGGGGCCGTCGACAGCTGGATGGTCGGCTGGGCGATATAGTTCTCCGGATCAGCCTTGATCGCGACCGCGAAGTCCTCGCGCTCCTTCTGCGTGGCATGGGGGCCTACCAGCATGCCATAGCCGCCCGAGGCCCCGACCGCCTTGACCACCAGCTTGTCCAGATTGGCCAGCACGTGGTTCAGCTGGGCCGGCTCGCGACAGAGGAAGGTCTCGATATTGGGCAGGATGGCGTCTTCGCCCAGGTAGTATTTGATGATCTCCGGCACGAAGGCATAGACGGCCTTGTCGTCAGCGACGCCGGTACCCGGCGCGTTGCAGATCACCACATTGCCGGCCCGGTAGGCGTTGAACAGGCCGGCCGCGCCCAGCGACGAGTCCCGCCGGAAGGTGAGGGGGTCGATGAAGTCGTCATCGACGCGGCGATAGATCACGTCCACCCGGCGGATGCCGGTGGTCGTGCGCATGTAGACCATGTTGTCATGGACCACGAGGTCGCGACCCTCGACCAGCGGCACGCCCATCAGGCGCGCCAGATAGGCGTGCTCGTAATAGGCCGAGTTGTAGACGCCGGGGGTCAGCACCACGACCTGCGGGTTGGGCCGCCATTCGGGGCTCATGCTCTTCAGCGTGGCCAGCAGAAGGTCGGGATAGCGCTCGACCGGGCGGACGCCGGCGGCACGATAGGTGCCCGGGAAGGTCCGCTTGGCCGCGTCGCGATTGGCCAGCATGTACGAGACACCCGACGGCACCCGCAGATTGTCTTCCAGCACCGCAAACTCGCCGTCCTGGCAGCGGATCAGGTCAGAGCCGCAGACATTGGCGTAGGATTTGTGCGGCACGAACAGGTGCTGCATTTCGCGGCGATAGGACGGCGCGCCGAGCACCAGTTCGCGGGGGACCACCCCGTCCATCAGGATCTGCTGCTCGCCATAGATGTCGGCGAGGAAGAGGTTCAGCGCCTTCAGGCGCTGGGTCAGACCCGACTCGATGCGCGCCCACTCGTTGGCCGGCAGGATGCGCGGAAACAGGTCGGTGGGGATGATCCGCTCAGTGGAATTGCCGGCCCCGTAGACG
This sequence comes from Caulobacter sp. HMWF025, assembly GCF_003060965.1. Lineage (GTDB taxonomy): Bacteria > Pseudomonadota > Alphaproteobacteria > Caulobacterales > Caulobacteraceae > Caulobacter. Next base: position 6,859 of record NZ_QAII01000070.1, read on the forward strand.
GTGAAGGTGATGCCCTGCAGCAGGAATGACTTTTCCAGCGTGCGCTGCCGCCCCGCCAGTTCCTCGCCCCCGAGCGTCGACATCCGCATGTGCAGGGGATCGTAGTGCGAACGAACGCCCCCGTCGGCTGCGAACATCTCGTCATACGCAACGCCGGGCAGATAGGCCGCCTCTGTCATTGGCAGGGTGGGTGTCTCGGTTATGTCCTGGTTTTTCGCCGCCACGCCTTCATCCACGCTTTTTTAGCCTTGGGTCGCATCGAGTCCGACACACCGTGCGTTACCCTAGAACGGGAGCACGGCCGCCGTCGGTGATTTTTCTCATCGCCGCGTCGATGCGCACGGCTGCTCAACATTTGGGCGCCATTTGTTGGGCGTGGGAAGCGCCGCTCTTCACCTTTCTCGGGCATTTCGGGCCGTGACAGGGGCGGGGGGCACGACTACACGGGACGTGGGGGCGCTCCGCGCGGGGAATCGAATTTTTGGTGCGCAGACGAACAACCCTGACCGTGCTG
>NZ_QAII01000071.1:0-21268 GCF_003060965.1 Caulobacter sp. HMWF025
CCGTCACGATGCAAAATCGACGCACACCCCCGCAGACCGCCCCCATACTGCTCCTCGCCCCGCCACGGGGGAGGCCGTCCAGCTGGCGACCTGACGGGTGGTGGGGAGGGTCGAGCGGGAAGCGTCCGTCGGCCGTCGCATAAAGGCCCGGCAGGGTCTGGCGGAGCAGGACAGCCCACAGGGGCGCTGCGTTGAGGCCAGGCCAGGACCGCCGGGAACTCCCTTTGGCGACGCCCGCGAGGCGCGAAAGGTCCGGGCTGAAATCGCCTGGACGGTCCGGGGAGCGCCATCTCCCCGCCCGCCGGAGGCCTCTTTGGAAGCGGGTTAAGACCCCGCGCCCCGAAGGCTTTCGTCCACCGATCCTGCGGAGCGCTCCGGCCCAGGCCGAAACGGTACTCCTCTAAAAACACTCATCCGGGTTTGGCCCGGACGCTCCGCCGCCTCCCCAATCCCGCCGGTGAAAACCGGCGAGGGCGTAAGCCTGTGCCCGTCTTCCTGCACATTTCCCCTGATGATCAGGGCTATGGCCTGAGTGAGCTGTGGCGCCCATCAGCGTTCAAAATATCTGTCTTCCTGGGCCCTGTGCCCAGGACCCATGGTGTCGGGAACAGCTGAGCTTGACGTGAGACCCGGGCTCTTCCGCCGCAAAGGCCGTCAAGTTCAGAGCCTGCCGCCGGCTATGGGTCCTGGGCACAGGGCCCAGGAAGGCAGAACTTTTTTCAGGCCTGCCCATCTGCGAAAGGTCGGAAAATCCTACTCCCGCAACAACGGCAAACTCAGCCCACTCACCGGCCGGGCCGTCAGCACCTCGCGGCGGAAGCGGAACAGCTCGGCCGGGCGGCCGCCGGTTTCGGCGTCCATGCGGCCCAGGCCCTCGACCAGGTCCTCGCGTTCGACCACGCGGCGGAAGTTCTGCTTGTGCAGGGGCACGCCGGCGATGGCCTCGACGGTGCGCTGCAGGGTCGAGAGGGTGAACTCGTCGGGGGTCAGCTCAAAGACCACCGGGCGGTACTTGATCTTGCCGCGTAGGCGCGAGAGGCCGGTGGCCAGGATGCGGCGGTGGTCGGAGATCATCGGCTCGCCGAGGGCCGCCGAGAGGGCGGCGGGCTCGGCCGGGTCGTGGCCATCGGCGCGGGCCCGGTCGCGGGCGGCCTCGGGGGCCAGACCGGCCTCATAGAGCAGCTCATAGCGCTCCAGCACCCGCTCCTCGTTCCACGAGGCTCCGTCGAGGGCGAAGGCGAGGCGGGCGCGCGACCACTTGCCGGCGTCGCCGTCGGCCCAGCGCTTGAGGGCCGGGGCCAGGACGGTGTCGAGCAGGTCGGGACGGCCCTGGCGCCAGTCTTCCCAGGGGAAGAACCGCGACCACGGGGCCCAAACGGTGTCGGGGGCGTCGGTGTCGACGGCGTTGGGGGTCAGGCCCAGATAGCCGACCGAGACCACGCGGGCCGCGCCTGCGCCCACCTCGGCGCGGGGGGCGTCGCGGCCCTTGTCGCCGAAGGTGTAGAGCTGCTCCACATAGCCCAGCTGGAAGCGGGTCTGCTCGGTGACGAAGGCCCGCAGGCCCAGCTCGAAGGTGCGGTGGCCCTCGGGGTCGAACGGGCCGAACGGCAGGCCGGGCAGGGGGCTGGCGATATCGGTGACGGCGTCATGCGGGCGGACGGTCAGCACCACGGCCTCGCCGTCGCGGATGGCGACGACCACGGCCGACAGCCCGATGACGACGGATGCGCTCATTGTGGGGCGCTCATGCGGGCTCGAACCCCGCGGCCTTCGACAGCGCATGGAAGCGCTGCACATAGTGGGCCTGGGCCTCGAACGGCGACTGCGGCCGGATCTGCAGGTCGTAGCCGGCCGGCGGCGCGCCGAAGATGGCCAGGGACTCGCCGTGCTCGAATCCGGCCAGCTGGGTGGCCTCGAAGAAGGCGCAGGCCCGGTCGGCCTGCTTGATCAGCTTCTTGATGGCCGGCGGCGTCTTTACCGGCAGGCCGAAACGGATGTGGATGGCGTCTTCCAGCCGGGCCTCGAAGTCCTTGTAGCTGACGCCGAGCGCGGCCTTGAACGGGCTGATCATGTCGCCGATCACATATTCGGAGGCGTCGTGCAGCAGGGCGGCCAGCCGCCATTTGGGCTCGAGGTCGGGCTTGATGTGGCTGGCGATCTCCTCGACCACCAGGCTGTGCTGGGCGACCGAAAAGCCGTGTTCGCCGACCGTCTGGCCGTTCCAGCGGGCCACCCGGGCCAGGCCGTGGGCGATGTCCTCGATCTCGATGTCCATGGGCGAGGGGTCAAGCAGATCCAGCCGGCGGCCCGACAGCATCCTTTGCCACGCGCGGGGCGCTGCGCCCCTATGCAGCCCTTTGGCCACGAGTACGTTCCTTACGGTGAAGGTGGATTGACTGGCCCATCGGTTGACAAAGATCAATGATGGGCCGGCCCTCATCTGTGGAAATGCGCTCCAAAGGAGTTCGATCATGAGCTGGGCGAGAATTATGGCTCCCCTTGCGGGGGCTCCGGCCGACCGGCCTTTGATGGCCGCTGCGGCGACCCTGGCGCGGGGCTTTGAGGCCGAGCTGGCCTGTATCCACGCGCCGGCCGACATTGCCGATCTGATGCCCTGGATGGGCGAAGGGTTCATGGGCGGGGTGCAGGTTTCCGCGCTCGAGAGCCTCAAGGAAGCCTCTGTCGAAGGGGCCAAGGCTGCCGGTCGCATGGTGGCCGAGCTGGGCTATGAGCGGACGCGGATCATCACGCTGGACTCTCCGGTCTGGGCCGGCCTGGCCATGGAGAGCCGGCTGTCGGACGTCATCGTCTTTGACGATGCGGCGGCGCGAGGGCGAGGCCCGCTGGCCGAAGCCTTCCAGCAGATGGTCGCCGACGAGCAGCGGCCGGTGGTCGTGGCCCGTCCCGGCCTGAAGGTCGACGGGGTGGTGCTGGTCGCCTGGGACGGCGGCAAGGAAGCCAGCCGGGCTCTGCGCACGGCCCTGCCGCTGTTGCAGAAGGCCTCGGCCGTGATCGTGGCGGGTGCGCCCGAGGCCTCGTCGCGACAGTTCGACCTGTCGCGGATCAGCGACTTCCTGGCCGCACGCGGCGTGACCGCGCAGGTCCAGCATCTGAAGGGCTCCGGCGACGCCGCCGGACTGCTGCAGGGGGCTGCCCGCGAGGTCGGGGCCGACATGCTGGTGGCGGGGGCCTTCGGCCATCCGCGCCTGCAGGAGTTCATCTTCGGTGGCACGACCCGCAGCCTGCTCAACAGCGACGGCCCGTCACTGTTCCTGTCGCACTGATCTCCATTCTGCATTTTTCAAGGGAGGCTTGAATGTCCCTGTCACGCATCGTCATGCGCCTGGCCCGCAATCCGGGCACCGAGTTCGCCGGCGGCGACGACCACCGGGGCTATGCCCTGACCGCGCCCCTGACCGAAGACGGCCATCTGGACGAGGCCGCCTATGCCAAGTCCAGGGCCCATTGCAGCGTCCGCCGCTTTGCGCCTGACGAGGAAGCCGTCGACGGCCGCCTGGCCCGCAAGGGATCGCGCTGGTTCTTTGACTATGACGCGGACGACAGCGCCGACGACGAGCCGGTGCACCGCCTGGGCGAGCATCGTTTCGCGCTGGGCGAATATGTCACCGTCACCGACGAGGACGGCCGGCCCCTGACCTACAAGGTGATGGAAGTCGCGCCGCTTTGAGCCAGCCGGGCCTGGTCAGCCGCCGACATTGTGGCGGACCAGGGCCTTCATGTCCTTGAAGACGTCGTGGTCGCCGGCGTCACGGTCCTTGGCCTTGACGGTGGCCACAGCGATCGGGCCGCCCTTGGGGCCCCGAGCCTCATAGCCGACCACGCGATAGCCGTTGGGGGCCTTGTCGCTGGCCAGGATCAGGGTTGAGCGGATCGCGTCGCCCTTCTTGTTGTGACGGATCTCGGCCCCGTCATCCGTTGCGCGGATATTGACGTCGCCTTCGCCTTCGTCGTCGGTCGCGACAGTGACGGCCGAAGCCCCCTTGCCGTCGCTGATCGTGACGTTCTGGTTGATCTTGACCTCTGCCGCGCCGTCGTCGCTGTTGATGGTCAGGTGGCCGATCTTGATGTCCGCGCCGGCATCACTGGCGTCGATGTGGACGCCGGGCAGGTGGATGCTGGTCTTGTTCTTGCCGGCCTTGGCCGTTCCTTCACCGGCGGCCGGCCGGACCGAAGGCATCAGGGCCTTCAGCTCCGTCTCGATCGGGGCCAGGGCAGCTTCGGCGTCACCGCCGTTCAGCGAGATCAGGCGCAGGGTGATCTCGGCCCCGTCGCCGGCATAGGCGCAGGACAGGCCATCGGCAGCAGCGCTGGTCCGCTTGAGCCCGCCCTGCTTCTCCGGGCAGTCGAGTTTGGAGATCGCCCGCACCGGCTCGCCGCGCATCGGACGCTCGGCGTGCTCGGTCTTGGCCGATTCGCCTCGGTGGCAGGCCGTCAGGCCCAGAATGCCGACGCTTGCTGCAACAACCAGGATCGAATGACGCATGATCACCCCCATAAACGTGGCGGGAAGGTGAGGGCGTCCGGGCGAGCCGTCCAGTGAATTCCCGGTAAGGGCGCGCCCTCACCGGGATGAGATCTAAGGCTACTGGCCCGGCCGGGCACCGCCTTCGCGGCGGGCCAGGAAGGCGAGGCGCTCGAACAGGTGCACGTCCTGCTCGTTCTTCAGCAGGGCCCCGTGCAGCGGCGGGATCAGCTTGGTCGGATCCTTCTCGCGAAGGGTCTTTTCGTCAATGTCCTCGACCAGCAGCAGCTTCAGCCAGTCGAGCAGTTCCGACGTCGACGGCTTCTTCTTCAGGCCCGGCACCTTGCGCATGTCGTAGAAGATGCGCAGCGCCTCGGCGACGAGCTTCTGCTTGATCCCCGGGAAGTGGACATCGACGATGGCCTGCATCGTCGGCTCGTCCGGGAAGCGGATGTAGTGGAAGAAACAGCGGCGCAGGAAGGCGTCCGGCAGTTCTTTCTCGTTGTTCGAAGTGATGATGATGATCGGCCGAACCTTGGCGGCGATCGTTTCGCCGGTCTCGTAGACATAGAATTCGTTGCGATCCAGCTCCTGGAGCAGGTCGTTGGGGAACTCGATATCGGCCTTGTCGATCTCGTCGATCAGCAGAACCGGGCGCACCGGGGCCTCGAAGGCCTCCCAGAGCTTGCCCTTCTTGATGTAGTTGCTGACGTCCTTGACCCGCTCGTCGCCCAGCTGGCTGTCGCGCAGGCGGGTCACGGCATCATATTCGTAGAGGCCCTGCTGGGCCTTGGTGGTCGATTTGATGTGCCAGGTCAGCAGGGGCGCGCCCATGGCCTTGGCGACCTCATAGGCCAGCACGGTCTTGCCGGTGCCCGGTTCGCCCTTGATCAGGAGCGGACGCTCCAGGGCTACGGCCGCGTTCACCGCGACCTTCAGGTCATCGGTCGCCACATAGTCGGAAGTGCCTTCGAAGCGCTGGCTCATGCCCATCCTTTGCCGGATTGGTCCGGTCTCAAACGAGCGTTCAAATTACCGGCGCGGGCGCGCTTGGCAAGAGCGCCTGGCGTCCTCTTTGAAAATGCAGTTGCCGGACCCCGTTTCGGTCAGGCGTCATAGCCCTTGTCTGCCAGCCTGGCGCGCATGGCCTCGCGGCGCGCGGCCCAGTCCTCGGCCAGCAGGCCCAGCCCGACCACGTCCTGGGGCTGGCCGCCCTTGACCACATGCGAGCGGAACAGCGCCTCCTGCTGGAAGCCGTAAAGCTGGTGCAGCTTCCACACCGACTCATTGGTCCGCAGCACCTCGCACCAGAGCTTTTCCAGGTGCAGGATCCCGAAGGCGTATTCGATCATCCAGAACTCGACGAAGGATCCGACGCCCAGGCCGCGGACCCGGGGGCTGGCCAGATAATAGGCCCAGGCGCAGCGGCGGTTCTGCGGGTCGATATCGGCGAAATTGGCCAGGCCGACCGGCTCGCCGTCGAGGCAGATGACCCAGTAGAGCCGACTGGGGTCCTGGCCCAGACGCTCGAACCAGCGATTGTGTTCTTCCACCGAGATCTGATGGTCGGTGTACATGAACGGCGCGACATCGTCGCTGTTGCGCCAGGTGAACAGGCGCAGCCGGTCTGCCGGTTCGACCGGGCGCAGGGTCACGGTGTGGTGCGGGGTCGGTTCGATGCGGAGCGGGTTCACAGGCGGCGATCTCCTCCAAACGTCGCAAGATCGGGGCGCGAGGCCACGAAGCGGCGGATGTCCTGGCTGGTAAAGTCCGGTTTGGCGGCATGCAGCGCGCCATAGACCTCGCGCACGAAGGTCAGGTCGTCGGGGCGGTCGACCGTCCACCGGACGGCGCCCTCCTGGACCTGCTGGCTATGGGTGCTGATCCGGTAGCGCTCGGGCCGCCGGTACAGGAACGGCGTGACGTGCTCGCGGTCATAGGGATCGCTGGTTTCGCGATCGGCTTCCAGCAGGGCGTCGGCGCGAAACACCTCGGCGTCCAGGCCGATGGGGAAGGTCCTGTGGTCGCCGGTATTGGAGGTGTAGTCGGCCCCCGAGGCATGGAACAACGCGATGGTGGCGTCGATGACCTCGGGATCGGCCAGCGGGCAGTCGGCGGTGAGCCGAACGACAGTGTCCGGGGATCCTGCCGCCCGAATGGCTCCGGCGAAGCGGCCGAGGACATTGTTCAGGTCGCCGCGGAACACCGTCAGGTCTGCAGCGCGCAAGGTCTCTTCGAGGCCGTCATCGCGGGGATCGTCGGGGATGGCGAGGACGAGGCCGGTCAGCCGCCGGCAGCGCGACAGCCGTTCGACCTGCCGCAGCACCATCGGGGCCCCGACGAGGTCGGCCAGCACCTTGCCCGGTAGCCGGGTGGACGAGACCCTCGCCTGCAAGATTGCCAGTGCCACGACTGTTTCCTTCCCTGTCTGCGCAAACAGACTAGGGGAGGGGTCAGTCGACGGCCTTGACCTGCCTCAAGACCTTTCTGGCGACACCGGAGTCAGGCTGCGACCCATTCCCGCAGGGCCCCGGCCACCGAGTCCATGATCGGTTCCCAGTCGCCGTAGCGCTCGGTCACGAAGCAGCGGGTGTTCGGATACCAGGGATAGGCGTCGGTCCCGAGCCGGGTCCAGGAGGCCGCGCCGGTCAGCAGCCAGATTGGCGCGCCGCAGGCGCCGGCCAGGTTGATCGTGGCGTTCGAGAAGCCGATGACCAGGTCCACGGCGCTGGACAGGGCTGCGACGTCGTCGAGATCCTTTTTCAGATCAATGTCCTGCGGCTGCCAGATCTCGACCCCGAAGGTCTCCCGCGCCAGGGCGATCTCTTCCTCGCAGTCGCCGTACTGCAGGTTGACGAAGGTGACGCCGGGCATTTCCAGGACCGGCTGCCACAGATGGAAGGGCGAAAACTGCCGGGCCCGCTCGGCATTCAGCTTCAGGCTCTTCCAGAGCAGGCCGACCTTCGGGCCGGGGCCCGCGGCCGCCAGCTGCGTCTTCCAGTGCGCGACCCGTTCCGGATCGGCCGTCAGATAATGATCCCGCTTGGGGAACGACTCCACGGTCGGCCGGAAGAGCGGCAGCAGGGCTCCGATCGGGGCCCAGAAGTCGAAGCGCGACCAGTCCTCGATATTGGGTGCCGTCCGGAAGACCCGGCCCTCCTGGGCGACGGTGCGGTGTGCGGTGACTTCGATACCGGGAAACGAGCGCTGGAACAGGCTGACCAGCCGGTACTCGACGGCAATCGACAGAAAGCCATCCGGCCCCAGGGCCTCCAGGACATCCGGCAGCAGATTGGCGAACATCACCTCGTCGCCGAGGCCCTGTTCGGCGCTCAGCATCAGCGACCTGCCCTTCAGGTCTTCGCCGGACCAGCGCTTGGCATCGATCATGAAGCGGGGCGAATCAGTCAGGGCCGGGGAGAAGCGGGCTTCATAGGCTTCCCAGCCTTCGGCGACCCGGCCGAGGGCCAGCAGAATCGTGGCGCGCGCAAAGCGCATCATCGCCAGATCCTCTTCACTTTCGGGATTGGCCATCGCCGCTTCACAGTCGGCAAAGGCTCCTTCGATGTCGCCCAGATCGAGACGGGCGAAGGCGCGGTTGTGATAGCCCTTGGAGAAGTCCGGCGCGAGGCGGAGGGCCTCGTCGAAGAAGGTCAGCGAGCCCTGGCCGTCGCCGATATTGCACAGCACGGTGCCCAGGGTGTTCCAGAGCATCGGCTGGTTTGGATCCGCCAGGATGGCCGCACGCAGCACCTCGATCGCGTCGGCATCCTGGTTCATCTCCCGCAGGGCGCAGGCGAGGTTGTTGGCCCCTTCGGCGCAGTCCGGACGGGCGATCCGGTAGTGGGCGAAGAACTTGGCCGCCAGGTCGGGCATGTTCATGCGGAAAGCCAGCCGGCCCAGGTCGCCGGCGACAGGCCCGTGATCGGCCAAGAGCTGCAACGCCGCCTCATAGGCCTGCATGGAGGTCGCGAACTCGCCGACTTTTTCCTTGGCGATGGCCAGGATGTGCCAGGCCAGACCCGATCGCTCGTCATCCTGCAGGATCTTCAGAGCCAACTCTTCGGCCCGGGGATAGTCGCGGGTCTTGATGGCCACGATCGCCTGGGCCAGGACCCGGGCATTGTCCTGGTTCTTGATCTCGTTGGCGATGCGTTCGAGTCGGGCCAGGGCCTCGGTCGAAGCCGAGTCGCCGATGGGGGTGGCCGCGATCCCGCGCTGGACGATGGCGGCTGCGCCGACGTCAGCCTGTGCCAGGGAACTGGCAGAGCCTTCTAGAGCGCGCTTGCGGGACATGGGAGAGGCCTTGTCGTTTCGTGTTAACCATCCTGTGAGCCACTATGCTTAACTGAGTCCTAAGCTGCGGCTCTCGGTCGCAAGCCTGGCAAGACGGCGTTAACCCGCTTCGACTTAGCTTGGCTCTCGTCCGCCCATCCTGGCGGAACGGGTTTCGCAGCGATTGCAGAGAGGAGCCACCTGACGTGCCTTTGAAGCTTTCGCTGAAACCCGGCGAGAAATTCGTGTTGAACGGTGCGGTGGTCCAGAACGGGGATCGACGCGGCGTTCTCGTCCTTCAGAACAAGGCGTCTGTTCTTCGTGAAAAGGACATCATGCAGCCGGACCAGGTCACGACGCCCGCGCGTCGGATCTACTTCCCGGTCATGATGATGTACCTTGAGGAAGGCGTGGCGGAGCGGTTCTACGAGGACTTTGCGACGCGTCTCAATGAATTCATGACGGCTGTTCGCAACCCGGTCATTCTTGGAGACTGCATTGCAATTTCCAAGCACGTCATGGCTCGCGAATATTACAGGGCTCTGATGTTGAGCCGTAAGTTGATTGAATACGAAGACGAGAGGTTGGGGCATGTCTCTTCGGGCCTATCAGCAGGCGGCCACGAGGTCTGAAAATCCGCGTGAGCTCGAGTATCGCCTGTTTGGTCAGGTGACACGCGCACTCATGGACGCCGCCAAGGCGCCCGAGGATGACTTCGCGACGCGAATCGATGCGCTGGACTGGAATCGACGGGTCTGGTCGGCGATGGCGACCGACTGTTCGATGCCTGAAAATTCGCTGTCGCCCGAGCTGCGGGCCAGCATCATTTCGCTCAGCCTCTGGGTCGGGCGTCACTCCAGCGCCGTGATGCGCAAGGAAGAAGATTTCGAGCCGCTGATCGACATCAACCGGACGATCATGCAGGGCCTGGCCGGGCGTACCGAAGCGGCCTGATGCTTTTCGCCGCCTGGCGGCGGCTATTGCCCACCCCTTTAGGAACTTCCTGCCGCCCGGCGAATATTGCATTCGCCGGGCGGTTTTGCGTTTGGCGCCGGGTGCGAAAAAGATCTTTTAATTCAATGTCTTAATTTGGTCGGGGCGTGGCCCTCGACTGGCCCGCAGCTTGCGATGGATCTGGCAGGGCAAAACGCCCAGCCGGCCTGCCGGATAAATCCCACCAAAATGGTAGGTGATCCATGATGAACTCAATCAACACCAACGCCGGTGCGCTCGTCGCCCTGCAGAATCTTAACTCAACCAACTCGGAGCTTGCAGCAACACAAGGCCGTATCAACACCGGTAAGCGCGTCGCCAATGCCAAAGACAATGGCGCGATCTGGTCGATGGCCGAGATGCAGAGTTCAGCCGCCAGTTCGTTGAATTCCGTGAAGGACTCGCTCCAGCGCGGACAGTCGACGATCGACGTGGCCCTCGCAGCTGGCGATACGATCACCGATCTGCTCGGCAAGATGAAGGAAAAGGCCCTGGCCGCTTCCGACACCTCGCTGAACACCGCCAGTTTCAATGCCCTGAAGGCCGATTTCGAGTCGCTGCGTGACCAGATCACCAAGGCGGCCACGAATGCCAAGTTCAACGGCGTCAGCGTTGCTGACGGCACGACCGCGGCGCTGACCTTCCTGGCAAACTCGGATGGTGGCGGATTCACCGTTGCCGCCAAGACCCTGTCCCTCACGGGCCTTGGTCTGACGACGACGACCAGCTTCACCGATGCCGCTACGGCCAAGACGATGATTGCGACGATTACGACGGCCCTCGTTACGGCGACCAACAAACTGTCTTCGCTGGGTACTGCTTCTGTCGGTCTGGACACGCACCTGACCTTCGTGGGCAAGCTCCAGGACAGCCTGGAAGCCGGAGTGGGCAATCTGGTCGATGCGGATCTGGCCAAGGAAAGTGCCAAGCTGCAGTCGCTGCAAACCAAGCAGCAACTCGGCGTCCAGGCGCTCTCCATTGCCAACCAGACCCCGCAGACCATCCTGTCGCTGTTCAAGTGATCCGAAACGCCGGACGACCCCAGGGTCGTCCGGCGCCTCCTCTCAGCCGGGCGCCTTGTGCCCGGCAAGAATTTCCCATGACCAAAGGCTCCCGGCAGAAATTGCCGGGAGCCTTTGTCGTTAATGAAACAATAATGCAGTCTTTTCAGGGGCTTGGCGATTTTGCGAGACTGGGCAGCTTTGGCCCGGTCATTGCTTCCTAGGAGCGTGAGCAAAAAGCTCCCGGCAGTCAAAATGACGTCGGAACACCTTGAAAAGGACAATTCGTAATGGCGCTGAACAGCATCAACACGAACAGCGGCGCTCTGATTGCGCTGCAAAACCTCAACTCCACCAACATGGAGCTGGCCACCGTTCAGGAGCGCATCAACACCGGCAAGAAGGTGGGTAGCGCAAAGGACAACGGGGCCATCTGGGCCACGGCCAAGAACCAGAGCTCGCAGGCATCATCGCTGAACGCCGTTAAAGACTCGCTGCAGCGCGGCCAGTCGACCATCGACGTGGCGCTTGCCGCCGGTGACACCATCACCGACCTGCTCGGCAAGATGAAGGAAAAGGCCCTGGCCGCTTCCGACACCTCTCTGAACACCGCCAGCTTCAATGCCCTGAAGGCCGATTTCGAGTCGCTGCGTGACCAGATCACCAAGGCGGCCACCAATGCCAAGTTCAACGGCGTCAGCATCGCCGACGGCACCACGACCAAGCTGACCTTCCTGGCCAACAACGACGGAACGGGCTTCACGGTTACGGCCAAGTCGCTGTCGCTGACCGGCATCGGCCTGTCGGCTGCCTCGACCTTCGCCGACGCCGCCGCGGCCAAGACCATGATCGCCACGGTGACCACGGCCCTGCAGACGGCGACCAACAAGCTGGCCTCGCTCGGCACCAGCTCGGTCGGCCTCGACACCCACCTGACCTTCGTCGGCAAGCTGCAGGACAGCCTGGACGCCGGCGTTGGCAACCTGGTGGATGCCGATCTCGCCAAGGAAAGCGCCAAGCTGCAGTCGCTGCAAACCAAGCAGCAGCTGGGTGTGCAGGCGCTGTCGATCGCCAACCAGTCGTCGTCGTCGATCCTGAGCCTGTTCCGCTAACGAACAGAAGGGGCGGGCCCCTGACCGGGCCCGCCTCCTAGTTTTTCAGGTTTGAAGTCGGGGAGAGTTTTTTGACCAGAGGACGCCGCTTCGTCGGCGCGAGGAGCAATGGAAACCAAGGCCGCACTGCCGGCACTGCCGGCTGATCCCAGCCCTTCGGGGCAAATTGCCAAGTTTAACGCCCCGGACCCGTCCGCGGGCGCAGTTCCCGTTTCGGAGCCCCGTGCCGAATCAACCGGTCCACAGCCGGGTGACCTGCGCCTGGTGATCGAGCAGGACGAGGACACCAAGCAGTTCATCTACAAGACGGTCGACCGGCGAACCGGTGAGACCCTGCAGGTGCTGCCGAGTGAAGACGTGCTGAAACTGCGTCATGCGTCCGGTTACGGTCCTGGCGCGGTATTTGACGGCCTGAGCTGAGTCAAAGGTCGTCAGGCTGCGACGGTGTGTCCCGGCGCAGCCTTGTTATGGTTTATTTGCGTTAACCATAATCTTACCTTCTGATCCTACGGTCGGCTCCGTGAGGGATCGCTCGTTGATGCGAGCGGACCAAACCCGGAAAAAATTTCCGATCGGAGGCCGCGAATGACGCTGAGCGTCAACACCAATCAGCCCGCGCTGATTGCCCTGCAGAATCTGAACAAGACCAACGACGACATGCAGGGCGTGCAGTCCCGCATCAACACGGGTCTTGCCATTTCCGGAGCGCGGGACAACGCGGCCGTCTGGTCGATTGCGCAGGAACAGCGCGCCGACATGAACGCCCTTTCGGCGGTCAAGATGAGCCTGGATCGCGCCACATCGGTCGCCGATGTCGCCCTGGCGGCCGGTGAATCGGTCTCTGACCTCCTCAACCTGATGCGTGAAAAGGTCGTGGCCGCCAAGGACACGTCCCTGACCACGTCGTCGCGGGTGGCGCTGAACGCCGACTTCCAGGGTCTGATCAAGAACCTGACCCAGGTGCTCAACAGCGCGTCCTTCGACGGGGCCAACCTGCTCAACGGCAGCCTGACCACGAACGTCTCGTTCCTGGCCGATGCCGATGCCGGTGCCTCGATCACGCTGAACCTGCAGAACCTGTCGCTGGGCGGCACCATCAACACCCTGACGGCGACGGATGACATCCTGACCCCGGCCAATGCGGCCGCCGTCTTCACGCGTCTCGACGCGACCATGGGCGCGGTCAACCAGGCCGTCGGCAATATCGGCACCCAGGCCAAGCAGATCGAGGCCCACAACAGCTTTGTGTCGCGTCTGACCGATGTGCTGGAGACCGGGGTCGGCAATCTGGTCGATGCCGACCTGGCCAAGGAAAGCGCTCGCCTGCAGGCCCTGCAGGTCAAGCAGCAACTGGGCGCCCAGGCGCTGTCGATTGCCAACAATGCGCCGCAGATCATCCTGTCCCTGTTCAAGGGCGGCTAAGGCTTGGGCATCGGGCCGGTCGCGGCGGGCTGAACGCGCCCCTTCGGGTGTTCGTTGCGCCCGCCGGACGCGAACGGGCTATGCCCGGCGTGACCCGGGCGATAGGCTGCATGTGCGGCGAAACGGGGGGATTCTGGCGGCATGATCGAGCTTCGCGACTTGCGGGACGAAGACGAGGATCTTCTGTTCCAGTGGCGATCCGAGCCCGAGGTCGACCGCTGGATGTCCGACGCCGCTTTCCCGAGCCGTGAAGCGCATGCTGGCTGGTTTTCGGGCCTTCGCTCGGATCCGGACATGCAGGGCTGGCTGATCACGCGGGGCGGGGTTCCTGCCGGACTCCTGACCTTTACCGGCCTGCTCAGCCACCACCGCCGGGCGGGATGGAACTGGTTCCTGGGATCCGCCGAGGCGCGCGGTCGCGGCGTCGGCCGGGCCGCCCAGGTCCTCGGGCTGGACAGGGCCTTCGTCGAACTGGGCCTGCACAAGGTTTTCGCCGAGGTGATGGCCGACAATGACGCCGCCCTGAAGGCCCAGGCCGCCTCGGGTTTCCGTCGCGAGGGCTATCTGCGCGGACACGTGCTGAAGAACGGGGCCCCGCGCGATGTCGTGCTGCTCGGCATCCTGGCGGACGAGTGGCACGAACTGCGCGAAGCGGCCCGTCGCAGCCTCGTCGAGGCCCATCTGATTGCGGGTTGATTCAAAGTCTTAACGAGTCGTCAGCGTTCCTCGTGCATAAGGGAACATGGCGCATCATGCGCGTTCGGAACCCGTCGTGATCACCTTGGACACCAGCGCTCTGCTGACCTACTACCAGGCCCGTACGGGTCAGGCAGCAGGTGCGTCCACGGCCACGGCGGCGACCGGCGGCGGCAAGGCCAAGGCGGTCGTGCCCTCGGCCCCCTGGCTGGCCAAGGCCTCTGAGCCCAGCGCGCTGGTCAAGGCGGCCCTCAGTGGTCGCAAGTTCGTCGACGAAGCGGCCAACCAGACCAGCCTCAAGGGAGCCAGCAGCGACTACAAGAAGCTGTTCGCCACCTATCAGGCCCTCAACAGCCTCTCGGCCCTCGCCGCCCGCTCCGCCGAAAAGGGCGTAACCGACAGCGAGCTCAAGCGCCTCCAGAGTGTGATCACAAAGGGTCTGTCCGAGGTCACCGACTACGCCCAGAACCTGACCCTCGAGCAGGGGCGTCTCACCGCAGGGACGGTGATGACCAGTGACCGCTCGACCGTGGGCGTGCCGAAGGCCGTTTTCGGTTATGTGTCCGACACGATCTATACCGGCCAGGCCGACGAGGAAGTGTCCAAGTTTCAGGGCGATGTCAGCTTCAACATGGCCGTCAAGCGCTTCGGGGCGACCACCAATCTGACCATGGATCTTGCGGACATGGGCGCGACCCCGCGGACCATGTCCAACGTCGTCAGCTTCATGAACGGCAAGCTCAAGGCTGCAGGGTTCGAAACCAGCTTCGCGGTCGAGCGCAAGCTGGGCGAAGCCCGGACGGTTCAGGTCAACGGCCAGGCGGTGAAGCTGCCGGCGACCGGTGATGATTTCGCGTTGCGGATCAAGGGTGACTCGACCGAGCAACTGACCTTCACCTCGCCGGCGGCGACCCCGGCGGTCTACATCACGACGGCGGCCGGCGATCCCAATCCGGACGACAACGAAAAGACCAAAGACGCGGTCATCGAGAACACCCTGACCAAGTACAGCGCCGCCGGGGGCGGTGAGCCCGGCGGCAAGGTGTTCTCCGAAACCCTTCAGGGCACGATTTCCAGCGTCCGCAAGACCGTCGCCGGGGCCGATGGCTCGATCTACATGCTGGCCGACGTCACCAAGGACGTCAGCAGCCAGGTGATCAAGGGCGACCAGGATGTGGCCCTGCTGAAGTACGATTCTGCCGGTCACCTGCTGTTTGCCCGCAGCCTTGGGGCGACCGACTCGGCCAGCGGCCTGTCCCTGGCCGTCTCTGCCGACGGCAATGTTGCGGTCGCCGGATCGATCACCGGCCGTCTGCAGGGGGCCGTCAATGGCCCGATCAATTCCGATGCGGCGTCGGGCCTGACCGACAGCTTCGTGACGCGCTATGACGCCAAGGGCGACGAGCTCTGGACGGCCCGCCGCGGCGGGCTGCTGGAAGACGAGGCCACGGCCCTGGCCTTTGGCTCGGACGGCGTTCTCTTTGTGGGCGGACGGTCCAAGTCCGACCTGGCCGGGACGACGGGCACGGCCGGGGGAGGCGGGTACGACAGCTATCTCACGGCCTTCGCAACGGATATCAACGGCGGGCCCAAGGCCCTGTTCACCCGGAAATTCGGCGGGGCCGAGAACGACTCGGTTACTGACATCGTGGTCAACGGCTCCCAGGTCATCGTCGGCGGCAAGGAGAGCGGCAACGCCGTCCTGCGCAGCTTCAACGTCGCCCCGAATGTGGTGACCGAGACGGCGACCAACGTCGACTCCAACGGCATCATCACCAGCAAGCCGGTCACCTACACCAAGAGCGCAACCCTGACGGCCGGAGCCGTCCGTGATCTGGGTACCCTGAAGGGGGGCGATCTGGCCGGCCTCAAGATCGATGGCGGCCAGCTGTATGTCGGCGGCTACACGGCCAACGGATCCCTCGATATCCAGAACACCACGGCGGCCGCCTCGGGAGGCTCCGACGGCTTTGTGGGCCGGATCGCGCTCGACCTGACCGATACCAGCGCCGATACCCTGGCCTACTATGGCGGCAGCGGTGACGAGACGGTGACCGGGATGGCCGTGGCCAACGGATCGGCCTGGCTGGTCGGCTCGGCGGGCAAGGACCTCGAGGGCCAGGCCACGGTCGGCGAAAAGGACGGCTTCGTCGCCCAGATCGAGGTTGCAACCGGCGGCGTGTCCTGGTCGCAGCGGCTGACCGGCAAGGACGGCTATGCCACCCCGACCTCGATCTCGGTCGACCAGGCCGGGGCCGGCAGCCTGGACCTGTTTGGCCTGCCCAAGGGCACCATGGATTTCAGCCAGTCCGAACGGGTGGTTTCGGCCACGGCGGCGCGGGCCGGCGATACCTTCCAGATCCGCACCCGTGAACGGGGTCCGCTGGCCACCATCACGATCGGGGCCAAGGACACGCTTGAGACCCTGGCCGACAAGATCAAGCAGGCCTCCGGCTTCCGGGCCAAGGTCGAGATGTCCAGCGACGGCAATACCCGCAAGCTGAAGATCAGCCCGGCCTTCGCCACCTCGACGGTCGAGATCCTGGCCGGGAAGGGGGGCACGGATGTGCTCCAGGCCCTGGGCCTCGCCGCCGGCGTGGTCCGTGGAACAAAAACCGAGAACGGCAAGACCGTCTCGGCGGACGGCGGCGGGCCGGTTTTCGGCCTGCAGTTGCCGCCGGAACTGGATCTGATGACCGAGGCCGGGCGCAAGAATGCCAGTTCGATCCTGACCCGCTCGATGTCGGCCGTCCGCACCGCCTATCGCGAAATCTCCGACAATGCCCTGGGCCTGAACACCGCGTCAGGCTCGACGGCGGGCAAGGCCGGCGGCACGGTTCCGACCTATCTGAAGAACCAGATTTCCAACTATCAGGCCGCTCTGAACCGCCTGACCGGCGGTTAGTCGGGTTCTGGCCTCTGTGACGCTTGAAAGCGTCATCTTCGCGTCGTAGCCAGAGACCATGGAACTTCTGAAAGATCGTCGGGTCATTCTGGCCGGTGGTGCAGCCCTCGCGCTGGTCGCCGGTCTGGGTATCGCCATTGCCCTGCTGGGCGGCAAGGACAAGCAGACGGAGCCGCCGCCGGCTTCGCGCGCCGGTCTGATCGTCGAAACCGGTCGTGCCGACGATACCAAGCTGGATCCCGCCCGGCCGCTGCGCTGTTTTGTCGGCGGACAGTTTGTCGGCGAGACCACCCTGGCCGAATGCGCCAAGAAGAACGGTGTGGCCACCGGGGCTCTCGATGTCGGCGTTGACGAGACCGGGGCGCTGGCGGCTGCCGATCAGGCCGGCATGGTCCTGACGCCGCTGCCACCGGTCCCCGAGGTCACGCCTGCGCCCACCGCGCCGGTCGCCGGTCCCGCACCGACGGCCCCGACTCCCGCAGCGACCTCCGCGCCCCTGGCGGCCTGCTGGCGCTATGCCGGCAATGAATGGCGTCGCCTGCCGGGCGAGATCACGCTCAATGCCTGTGCCCAGGCCCTGTTTGCCGGACGTTGCGAGAAGACGGGCGGAGCCACATATGGACGCTGGGGCGAAGAAACCCTGCGTCTCGTTCCCGGTCACGTCGAGGCGTCTTCGGACAATCGTTCCTTCCATTCCGTGATCGACCAGGGACCGAACTGCTCGATCCCGGTCGCCGGCTAAGACGAGTTGCCATCATGCGTCGTCCGTTTCTGATCGCCCTGTCCCTGGCCGCTGCCGGCCTCGCCCTGTCGGGCTGCGAGAAGCAGATCAAGGCCCCGTTCGAGCAGGGCGTCTGCTTCCATGTCGGCGTCAACAAGGACAAGACGTTGCGGTTCAATCCGGTCGCACGCAATGTGACCTCGATGGAACTGTGTGCCGCCGAGCTGGAGGGCATGCGGGTCCGCTTCGTGCGTATGGGCAGCCCCAACCGCACCCTGACCGGTTCCTACCAGGGCAGTTTCATCTTCCTGGAAAAGGAAGGCATCTTCCTGGGCCAGACCTATGACGGGCCGCGCTTCATGTCGCTGGTGCGGACAGGTGACGGACGTCTGGCCGTGCCGGGTGCCGTTCGGCAGGCCCAGTAGCGGCCGTTCCGCGCAGGTCGATGCACCGCGATCCACAGGAACGTATTGAGAACAAATTGTCTTGACGTTCTTCGGTCGTTAACGTCCTGATCAGATTCCGGCGCATGGGTCGCCGGGCGAGATCAAGGTCGAAACGATGGCGGGCAGCGTCAACAAGGTCATTCTGGTCGGCAATCTCGGGGCCGACCCCGAAATCCGCAGCCTGGGTTCCGGCGACCGCGTCGCCAACCTGCGCATCGCCACCTCGGAAAGCTGGCGTGACCGCACCAGCGGCGAGCGCAAGGAAAAGACCGAGTGGCACCGCGTGGTCATCTTCAATGACAACCTGGTCAAGGTCGCCGAGCAGTACCTGCGCAAGGGCTCGACGGTTTACATCGAGGGTGCGATCCAGACCCGCAAGTGGACCGACAACACCGGCGCTGAAAAGTATTCCACCGAGATCGTACTGCAGAAGTTCCGCGGCGAACTGACCATGCTGGGCGGTCGCGGCGATGCGGCCGGCATGTCGTCCGGTGGCGATGACGGCTATTCGAGCGGCGGCGGCGGCGGCGGCGGCTATGGTGGCGGCGCGCCGCGCAGCCAGCCCAGCGGCCCGCGCGAGAGCTTCTCGGCCGACCTGGACGACGAAATCCCGTTCTAGAGCCGGGTTCGGATCCTCTGAAACCTTTCGGGGCGGTCTCCTTGTGGAGGCCGCCCCTTTTCGTTGCGGTCGATCAGTCGATCTTGATGAAGGGCGTTGAGCCCCCGGTCACCTTGGGCAGGACGCCGTCCCACTTCTCGATGGCCTGCTGCTGCAGCACCTGCGGGTTCGAGCGCAGGGCCTCGCCCTTGATCCGGATGGCTTCAGCTTCACCCTTGGCGCGGGCGACGGCAGCGTTGGCCAGGGCGGTCTCCTTGGCTTCCAGCGCCTTGGCGGCCAGGGCTTCCTGCTCCAGCTGGGTCTTGCGCTGCATCTGGTCGATGACGGCGGTCGGGTAGCGGATCGAGCCGATCCAGTCGAGCTGCGAGACATTGACGCCGTGCTTGGCCCATTTCCCGGCCACCCGGGCATAGGCCTTCTGGATCACCATCTGCCGACCGCCGCTGTAGAGGGTCTCGACTCCGACCCTTTCGGCCTCGGCCGCGACCGCCGAGCGCACGTCATTGCGGATCGGCCCGTCAAGTAACTGGTCGAAGGTCAGGCGGTAGGTCTGGTAGAGGGCCGGGGCTGAAGCGGGGTTGACCTGCATGGTCACCGAGACATCGGCCGTCATCGGCAGGCCGGTATTGTCCGAGAAGGTGATTTCCTCGTTCTCGTTGCCGCGCTCGTCCTTTTCGCGGGTGTAGCTGTAGGTGCGCTGGATCACCGGATACTGGACGATCCGTTCGCCGATGCCGCGCAGGTACCAGCGGGCGGGCAGGGCCTCGGGCGAGACGCCGGCCCCCGCCCCGAGGGTGCGGATCTTCACCCCGACATTGCCGGGCTCGACCGTGGTGCTATGGCCGATGACCTGGCAGCCGCCGACCAGCAGGAAAAAGCCGACGACGCTGCCGATCAGGATGCGCCGAACGGCGGCCGGGTTGGCCGTTGGTGCCGGCTTGCCGGGCTTGCCGATCGGGGAATGTTCGATATCGCTCACCATCCCGAGCCTCCTGACGTTGTAGCGCGGCTATGGGCACGGGATTCGGAGCCTGCGTCTCGCGCGCTTTTGGGCTGAGGTCTTGCCTCCTCTGGTCGCCTCGGTCTTGATGCGCGGCTCAAGTGCAAGGAGTGTCGCGTGTCGCCCAGAGCCTGGATCATCGCTGCCGGAGCCCTCGCGGGTCTGGCCCTGGCCGGAAGCGCCCGGGCTGCTGAGCCGGTCTTTCAGCCGGGCACCTGTGTCGGCGACTATTCGGCGGTCACCCAGAAGGTCGATTGCGGCCGGCTGATCGTCGATGAGGCGCGCGGCCAGGCCGGCAGTCGCCGGATCAGTGTCGCGGTGGCCATTGTCCGGGCCTCGGCCCCCAAGCCCGGACTGCCGCCGGTCGTGTTTCTGCACGGCGGACCCGGGGGAGACGTGGTCACCTCCGTGCCGAAGACGCTGCAACGCGCTTCTGCCCGGGAGTATATCGCCGTCGACCAGGACTGGATCTTCATTGACCAGCGCGGCGGCGGTCTGAGCGAGCCGAAGCTCGACTGTCCAGGCACGGCCCTGACCGATGCCGGCCCGCCGTCCGACAGGGACGCTGCGGCCATCACGGCCTGTCTGCAGGCCTTCAGGGCCAGTGGTGTCGACCTGTCGCGCTACAACGCCTTTGAGGTGGCCCGGGATGTCCAGGACCTGCGCCGAGCCCTGAAGCTTGAGTGGATTGACCTGTTCGGTGGCTCCTATGGCACCCGGATCGAGGCGGAGATCCAGGCCCATGTGCCGGAGGGTGTTCGGGCTGTGGTCCAGGATTCGCCCTGGCCGCCTGAGGCAGACTGGACGGTCGGTGGTCCGGAGATGGTTTCGGGTTCGATCGACATCGTCATGGCCAAGTGCGCCATGGTGGCCGAGTGCGCCAGCCGCTATCCGGACCTGAAGGCGAAACTCGCGGCCGTCGCGGAGCGCTGGCTGGCCGGGCCCCAGACCGTCGGGGGCAAGACCTATACTGCCGACGACCTTGGCGGCTACCTGATGGATGCCAGCTATTTCAATGCGGCCTACCTGCCGCGTGAGCTGTGGAAAATCATCGGCGGCGACCTGTCGCCGGTCGAGTCCTTCGTCGAGAGCCGTGACTATTACAGCGAGGGTCAGTTCATGACCCACCTCTGCAAGGAGGAGTTGCCCTTTGAGTCCCGGTCGGCTGTGGCGGACGGCGCGGCGCGAGACCCTGTCGCCCGGTTGATCGTGGCCTCGATGCAGCGCATGCACGACGTCTGCAAACGTATCGATGTCGGGGCCGTCAATCCCGTCGAGAACCTGCCGGTGAAGACGGCGATTCCGACCCTGTTCCTTGCGGCCGAGATCGATCCGGGCTGCCCGCCCGACCTGACCCGCGCCGCAGCCAAGGGCTATGCCGGGAGCCAGGTGGTCATCGTCACCAACGCCACTCACGGGGTGACCAGCCGCAACCCCTGTGCCCGCAGGATGGTGCGGGACTTCTTTGCTGACCCGTCACGGCCGGTGGATCGCAGCTGCCTGCCGGCCGACAATGCGCCGATGCGGTTCGTCTACGACTGACCCTCCAGCAGCAGGTTCGCCAGCGGCGACGCATCCCACGCCGGGGCGCGCGG
>NZ_QAII01000071.1:21278-35374 GCF_003060965.1 Caulobacter sp. HMWF025
GGACCACCTCCAGCGCGGTCAGGACGTGGCTGACCGTGCCCAGATAGGACCCGGCCACCAGCAGGACCGGCAGGGTCAGGGCGACCATCAGGTCGAGATTGGTCGCGGTGTCCGTCAGCGGTGACATGACGCCGCCGGCCCCCTCGATCAGCAGCAGGTCGCGGTCCGGACGCGCCAGCCTCGCCTGGCAGGCCGAGATCAGGGCGTCGAGCTCGAGCACCTCGCCCTCCAGCCGCGCGGCCAGGTTCGGGGCCAGAGCGGCGCGGTAGCGCAGCGGCGAGATGCGGTTGAGGGCGTTGGGCTCCCCGAGGGCCACGGCCAGCCGGGCCGGATCGCTGGAGGCCGGATCCAGAGGGTCGAAACCGCTGACCACGGGCTTGAAGGCATCAGCGGTCATGCCCCCGGCGATGACCGAGGTCAGGAGCGCACAGGCCACGTGGGTCTTGCCGATATCGGTGCCGGTGCCGGCGACGAACAGGCTCTTCATGCGACCTCGGCGAGGATCTGGCGGACAAGGCCGGCGAGGCGGGCGATGTCGGTCTCGGTGTGGGCGGCGCTGAAGGCCAGGCGCAGGCGGGCCGTGCCGTCGGGAACGGTCGGCGGGCGGATGGCGACGACGAGAAAGCCCTCGGCCTCCAGCCGGGTCGAGGCGGCCAGGGCGGCGGTGGCCGAGCCGATGATCACCGGCACGATCGGGCTCTGGGCGGGCGGCAGGCCGACGGCCTCCGTGAAGGCCCGGGCCCTGGCGAGGGGCAGGGCGGTCAATTCGGGCTCGGCCTCGATCAGGTCGAGGGCCGCCAGGGCCGCTGCCGCCGAGGCCGGGGGCAGGCCGGTGGCATAGACCACCGTCCGGGCCCGGGTCTTCAGCAGGTCGACAACGGCCTGCGAGCCGCACAGATAGCCGCCGAACGAGCCGAGGGCCTTGGACAGGGTCCCCATCTGCAGCGGGATGTGGGCCTGCGGGAACAGGGCGGCCGACCCGCGTCCCTCGCCCAGGACGCCGACGCCGTGGGCGTCGTCGGACAGCAGCCAGGCATCATGGCGGGTGCAGAGGTCTGAAAGCCTGTCGAGGGGGGCCAGATCGCCGTCCATCGAGAACACGCCGTCGGTCGCCACCAGCACATGCCGGACCCCGGCCCGTTCGGCGACCAGAATGCGTTCCAGATCGGCCATGTCATTGTGGGCAAAGGCGATCACCCGGGCCCCGGACAGCTTGGCCCCGGCCCAGATGCAGGCATGGGCCAGGGCATCAACGAGGATCAGGTCGCCGGGGCCGGCGAAGGTGGGAATGACGCCCAGATTGGCCATGTATCCCGATCCGAACAGGCAGGCGGCTTCGGTGCCCTTCAGGCGCGCCAGGCGCTTTTCAAGGTCGCCGAGCAGGGGATGGTCGCCGGTGACCAGCCGCGAAGCGGCGGCCCCGGCGCCATAGTTCAGGGCCGCTTCGGCGGCGGCGGCGCGAACGGCCGGATGCTGCGACAGGTTCAGGTAGTCGTTGCAGGAGAACGACACCAGCCGCCGGCCGTCGCGCTCGACGATGGCGTCGGCGAAGCGACGGGTCGGCCGCAGCGTGCGGCGAAGACTGCCGGCCTCAAGGGCGGCCAGCTTGCCGCCGGCGAAGGCCTCTAGGCTCTGCATGCTGTTTCCTGTTTGCGAAGCGTGGGCGCACGACATAGGCAAGGCCCCCCATTGAAGCAATGAGAGGATCGTCGATGGCGACCCCCGACCCGGACTGGATGACGCGTGGCGCGGCCCATGTCTGGCGGCCCTATTGCCAGATGCAGACGGCCCGTCCGCCCCTGCCGGTGGTGGCGACGCATGGCGCGCGTCTGGTCCTTGCCGACGGGCGGGAACTTGTCGATGGCCTGGCATCGTGGTGGACGGCCTGTCATGGCTACAACCATCCCCACATCGCCGGGGCCCTGACCGCGCAGATCGCCCGGATGCCGCATGTGATGTTCGGCGGCCTGGCCCATGAGCCGGCCTACCGGCTGGCGGCGCGGCTGGCCGACCTGCTGCCGGGCGATCTCAACCACGCCTTCTTTGCCGAGTCGGGCTCGGTCGCGGTCGAGATCGCCATGAAGATGGCCCTGCAGTTCCACATCAATCGCGGCGAGCGGGGCCGGAGCCGCTTCCTCTCGTTCCGGGGCGGCTATCACGGCGACACCCTGGCGACGATGACGGTCTGTGATCCCGAGGAGGGGATGCACAGCCTGTTCACCGGCGTCATGCCCGCCCAGGTCATCGCCGACCTTCCGCGCGATGCGGCGGGTGAGGCCGCCCTCGACGCCCTGCTCACTGAACGAGGCCCGGAGATCGCCGCCATCCTGGTCGAGCCGCTGGTGCAGGGGGCGGGCGGCATGCTGCTGCATGGCCCCGACACCCTGCGGGCCCTGCGCCGGCTGGCCGATGCCCACGGCGTGCTGCTGATCTTCGACGAGATCTTCACCGGCTTTGGCCGAACGGGGTCGATGTTTGCCATGCAGGCGGCAGGCATCGAGCCGGACATCGTGACCCTGTCCAAGGCCCTGACCGGCGGGACCCTGCCGCTGTCGGCGGCGGTGGCCTCATCGCGGGTGTTCCAGGCCTTTCTGTCCGACGATCCCGAAGCGGCCCTCATGCATGGGCCGACCTATATGGCCAATCCGCTGGCCTGTGCGGCGGCCAACGCCTCTCTGGACCTGTTCGAGGACGGCCGCTGGCGGGCGGACGTGGCACGCGTCTCGTCAGCGCTCGCTGAAGGGCTGGAGCCCTGTCGCGCGGGGAAGGGCGTGGTCGATGTCCGGGTGCTGGGGGCGATCGGTGTCGTCGAGTTCGCCGACCCGGTGCCGGTCGGTGACCTGTGCGCGCGTTTTGCCGAAGCTGGTGTCTGGATCCGGCCGATGGGCAAGGTCATCTATCTGACCCCGGCCTTTATGACTCCGGATGCGGATCTGGCCCTCCTGACCCGGGCCGTGCGGCAGATCGTCGGCGTGGGATAAGCGTCAATTGACCTGACGGGTCGGGTCTGATCCAAGCGGGCCATGCCCGCCAATTCACCCCTGTCCGGTCTTGAGCGCCTTGCGATCCTGGCGATCATCCTGACCTGGGGGCTGAACAATGCCGCCGCCAAGGTGGCGACGGCCTATCTGCCGCCAATGATGGTGGGAGGGCTGCGGTTTGCCCTGGCGCTGATCTTCCTGATCGCCTTCGTCAGGCCGCCGTTCCCGGAGCCACGGCGGCTCATGGGGATTATCCTGTTGTCAGGGCCGATCCATTTCGGCCTGATCTATGTGGCTTTCGGCATGTCCAAGTCGCTGAGCCCGCTGGTGGTCGCCAGCCAGCTGTGGATCCCGTTCACCGCCCTGGCGGCCTGGAAGATGCTGGGCGAGACCATGCGCTGGCCGGCCATTGCCGGACTTGTGGTCGCCTTTGTCGGTGTAGCCTGGATGAGCCTTGATCCGCACGGGGGCGGGAACCTGCCGGCGCTCGTCCTGGTGGTCCTGGCCTGCGCCTGCTGGGCGGTCGCCACGGTTCTGGTCCGCATGACGCCCGGTGTGAAACCCCTGAAGATGCAGGGCCTGACGGCTCTTGTTGCCGCGCCCAGCCTGATCGCCCTGTCCTTCGCCTTCGAGCCCCGGGTCGTCGAGCGCGTAACGACCGCGCCGACCCTGGCCTGGCTCTGCGTCGCATTTGCCGGCATCGTCTCGACGATCGGGGCCAGCGCCCTGCTGTTCTGGCTGGTTCAGCGGCGCGAAGCCGGACGCGTGACGCCCTACTTCCTGCTGACCCCGCTGGTGTCCTGCACCATCGGCATCCTGTTCATGGGCGACAAGCTTACTCCGCAACTGCTGATCGGCGGCGGCGCAACCCTGGTGGGGGTTGCGCTGGTGGCCCTGACCGAGAAGCGGGCCGCGCGAGCCGAGGCCATGGCCGCCGAAACGGCCTGATCCCGACCCGCCAGAGGTCCGCTTGCGCGGAACCTCTTATCTGATCACGCCGCAGGCGATCCGCGCTCCGGCCCCGCCGATCGGCTGGGACCTGTAGTCATCGGCGTTGGCATGAACGACGATGGCCGAGCCGTCCGTGTCCAGCAGGGCAGGGCGTCCACCGGCACCCTTGAGCGATACCAGTGGCGAATAGAGCTCGGCGACCGCCGAGCCGTCCGCCCCGGCAAAGAGGTTGGGCAGGTCGCCATTATCGTTGCCGTCGGGATTGAGCAGACCGTGCACCACCGCGGTTGTGGTGTGGACGTGTGCGCCGGCCGACTTGAAATCGGGGGTGCCGCAGTCGCCCTTTTCATGGAAGTGCAGCCCATGCCAGCCCGGGGTCAGGCCCTTGAGTTCGATCCGCACCATCACGCCACGAGGGGCGTCCGTCAGGGTCGCGAAGCCGAGGTCGTGGCCATCCGCGTCCTTGATCGCGACGGTGGAGGCCTGGGGGAGCTGGGCGAGGGCTGGAGCGGTTGTCGCACCGGTCAGGCAGGCGATCGCAAGGGCAGCTGAAGCAGCGGCTGAGCGCATGGGAAATCCTTCAAAAACAAGCGGCCAGGGGCGATGTCTGTCCTGGAAAGGTGGCGCCCACCCTGTAGGAATGCTAACAGTTTAGGACAGTTCCGTGTCCGATTCTGACGGCGAAAAATCCCCTTGAGCGACGATCAAATCACTACCCCTCCCGAAGGGCCGCGAGGGGATATCGCCCCGATCTTCATCGAGGACGAACTGCGCCGTTCGTACCTGGACTATGCGATGAGCGTCATCGTCAGCCGCGCCCTTCCGGACGCGCGCGACGGGCTCAAGCCGGTCCACCGCCGTGTACTGTTTTCCATGCACGAACAAGGGCATACGCCGGACCGTTCGTATGTGAAGTCGGCCCGCGTGGTCGGTGACGTGATGGGTAAGTATCACCCGCACGGTGACTCCTCGATCTACTTCACCCTGGTCCGGATGACCCAGCCGTTCTCGATGGGGCTGATCCTGATCGACGGTCAGGGCAATTTCGGTTCGGTCGACGGCGATATGCCGGCGGCCATGCGCTACACCGAGTGCCGGATGGCCCCGCCGGCCCTGGCGCTGCTCGCCGATCTCGACAAGGACACTGTCGACTTCCAGGACAATTATGACGGCAAGGAGCAGGAACCCTCGGTCCTGCCGTCGCGGATTCCGAACCTGCTGGTCAACGGTGCCGGCGGCATCGCGGTGGGCATGGCCACCAACATCCCGCCACACAATCTGGGCGAAGTGATCGACGCCTGCCTGGCGATGGTCGACGATCCGGACGTGAGTGCTGAAACCCTGCTCGACCTGGTCCCGGGACCTGACTTCCCGACCGGCGGCGAGATCATCGGCCGCAGCGGCCCGCGTCAGGCCCTGCTGACCGGGCGCGGCTCGGTGATCATGCGGGGTCTGGCGAGCGTCGAGGAGATCCGCGCCGGGCGCGAGGCGATCATCATCACGGCCATTCCCTACCAGGTGAACAAGGCCAATCTCGTCGAGCATATCGCCGAACTGGTCCGCGAAAAGCGGATCGAAGGCGTCAGCGACATCCGCGACGAGAGCAATCGCGACGGCATGCGCATCGTGGTCGAGCTGAAGCGCGACGCCTCGGGCGACGTGATCCTGAACCAGCTCTACCGCTTCACGGCCCTGCAGAGCTCGTTCGGCGTCAATATGCTGGCCCTGAACCGCAAGCGTCCTGAACAGATGGGCCTGCGCCAGCTGGTCGAGGTCTTCGTCAACTTCCGCGAGGAAGTCGTTGTCCGGCGGACCAAGTTCGAGCTGGGCAAGGCTCGCGATCGTGGCCACGTCCTGGTCGGCCTGACCATCGCCGTCGCCAATATCGATGAGTTCATCCACATCATCCGCTCGTCCAAGGATCCGGCCGAGGCGCGCGAGCGTCTGGTGGCCAAGTCCTGGCCGGCCGGTGACATGCTGCCGCTGGTCGAGCTGATCGCCGATCCGCGCACCCTGAAGGAAGACGGCGGGCTGATCCGTCTGACCGACGAACAGGCCCGCGCTATCCTGGCCCTGACCCTGTCGCGTCTGACCGGCCTCGGCCGCGAGGAAATCGGCAATGAGGCCCAGGCCCTGGCCGAAGCCATCCGCGGCTATCTGGAGCTGCTGTCCGACCGGGCCAACATCATGGCCGTCGTCCGTGACGAGCTGGTCGAGGTGCGCGAAAAGTTTGCCGTGCCACGCCGCTGCCAGATCGTCGACGGCGACGCTGATGTTGAAGACGAGGACCTGATCGTCCGTGAGGACATGGTCATCACCGTGACCATGGGCGGCTATGTGAAGCGTACGCCGCTGGCCAACTACCGCACCCAGCACCGGGGCGGCAAAGGCAAGTCGGGCATGGCGACGAAGACCGAAGACGCGGTCACCCGCGTGTTCTCGGCCTCGACCCACGCCCCGCTGCTGTTCTTCACCTCGGGCGGCAAGGTCTACAAGCTGAAGGTCTGGCGCCTGCCGCTGGGGGCCGCCAATTCGCGCGGCAAGGCCTTCGTCAATCTGTTGCCGATCGAGCCGGGTGAAACCATCACCTCGATCCTGACCCTGCCCGAGGACGAGAGCACCTGGGATCGTCTGGACGTGATGTTCGCCACCCGCTCGGGCAGCGTCCGTCGCAACAAGCTCTCCGACTTCGTGGACGTGCGCCGCAACGGCAAGATCGCCATGAAGCTGGACGAGGGCGACGGCATTGTCGGCGTCGGGGTCTGCGGAACCGAGAACGACATCCTGCTGACCACGGCCGTGGGCCGCTGCATCCGGTTCTCCGCCGACGAGGTGCGCGTGTTCGCCAGCCGCGATTCCACTGGCGTCCGCGGCGTGAAGCTCGCCGACGGCGACAGCGTGATCAACATGGCCATCCTGCGCGGCGTCGACGCCACACCGGCCGAGCGCGCCGCCTATCTGAAACATGCCCGCGCCATGCTGCGGGCCGCCGGTGAGGAGGGCGAGGACGCCCCGGCACCGGAAGAGGCTGACGAGGAGGTCGGCGAGGCCAGCCTGACGCCGGAGCGGATCGCCGAACTGGGTGCCGCCGAGGAGTTCATTCTGACCGTGTCCTCCGAGGGCTTCGGCAAGCGCACCAGTGCCTATGACTATCGCCGCACCGGACGGGGCGGGCAGGGCCTGACGGCCCAGGATCTCTCCAAGCGCGGCGGCCGTCTGGCAGCCTCGTTCCCGGTCGAGGACAGCGACGAAATCCTGCTGGTGACAGACGCCGGACAATTGATACGGTGCCCCGTCGCGCAAATTCGTGTTGCAGCGCGGAATACTCAGGGCGTAACCGTCTTCCGCACCGCGAAAGACGAGCACGTCGTAAGTGTTGAGCGGTTGGCCGATGCCGGTGGCGGCGAGGCTGATGAAACAGGCGAACCAAGCGGGGCGGACGAGACCCCGTAAGCGCTGAAACGCAGGGGGTTGCATGAGGATCGGGCTTTATCCCGGAACGTTTGATCCGGTTACCAACGGACACCTCGACATCATCGGTCGAGCCGTGAAGCTGGTGGACAAGCTGGTCATCGGTGTAGCGGTGAACATCGGCAAGGGTCCGCTGTTCTCGCTGGAGGAGCGGGTGGCGATTCTCGAGCAGGAGACCGCCCACCTCTCGAAGCTGGCCGAGATAGAGGTTCGCCCGTTCGACAGCCTGCTGATGCATTT
This sequence comes from Caulobacter sp. HMWF025, assembly GCF_003060965.1. Lineage (GTDB taxonomy): Bacteria > Pseudomonadota > Alphaproteobacteria > Caulobacterales > Caulobacteraceae > Caulobacter. Next base: position 28,922 of record NZ_QAII01000071.1, read on the forward strand.
TGCGCGGGACGTCGGCGCCCAGATGATCGTGCGCGGCCTGCGGGCTGTGGCGGACTTCGAGTACGAATTCCAGATGACGGCCATGAACCAGCAGCTGGATCGCGAGATCGAGACCGTGTTCCTGATGGCCGACCCGCGTCACCAGGCCATCGCCTCGCGTCTGGTCAAGGAAATCGCCGCGCTTGGGGGCGACATCTCCAAGTTTGTGCCCGCCGGCGTGGGCGAGCAACTGGTCGCCAAACTGCGCAAGACCTGACGCCGGTGACGGATCGGCCGTGATCCGGCCGGAATCTTAAGCTTCAAGGGGACTGGACGCGCCGGCGGGCTTGCCGCGCGGGCGGCGGCGTTCTACGCCGCCGGGACGATCTTTCGGGGACCTTCATGAAGCTTGCCTATTCCGCCGTCGCCCTGTCGTTCCTCGCGACGACCGCCATGGCCCAGACCGCACCGGCGGTGGCGCCGAAGGCGGGGGACTGGCGCACGCCCGATCCCCAGAACGTGCTCGTGATCGAGACCAACAGGGGCCGTATCATTGCCGAGCTGGATCCGGTCGCGACGCCGGCTCACTACGCGCGGGTGCGCGAGCTGGTTCAGGCCGGCTTCTATGACGGTCTGACCTTCTTCCGGGTCATCGACAGTTTCATGGCCCAGACGGGTGATCCGCAGAACACCGGCACCGGCGGTTCGGACAAGCCGGACCTCAAGGCCGAGTTCACCTTCCGCCGTGACGCTTCGGTCCCGCTGGCCGGGGCCGGCAAGGCGGGCAGCAATGAGACCGGCTTCATCGGCGTCCTGCCGGTGACCAGCCAGCCCTCCGCCCTTGCGGTGATGACGGCCGACCGCAAGGTCGCCGCCTGGGGCAATTTCTGCGCCGGTGTTCTGGGCATGGCGCGGGCCGGTGACCCCGACAGCGCCAACAGCCAGTTCTTCTTCATGCGCCAGACCTATCCGTCGCTGGACAAGACCTACACCGCCTTCGGTCGTGTCCTGTCCGGCCTCGATGCCGTGCGGGCGATCAAGGCGGGCGAGCCGGTCAAGGACCCGCAGGATCGCATGCTGACCGTCCGGTTGCTGGCCGATCTTCCGGCCGACAAGCGCCCGACCATCCAGGTGATGGACACGCGCGGACCGGCCTTTGCGGCGCTGGTCGCCAAGCGCCGCGCCGAGCTGGGCGCAAGCTTCACCAATTGCGACGTCGAGATTCCTGTTCAGGTGAAATGATGCTCAAGCGCGCCCTGGCCTACGGTCTGGTTCTTACGGGTCTGGCCGGATCGGCCGTTGCGGCTCCGCAACCGAGCAAGCCTTCCAAGCCGACCGAGGCGGACTGGCGCGTTCCGGCCCCCGAGACGGTCATGGTCATCGAGACCAGCCGGGGCCGGGTTCTGGTCGAACTGGTGCCGGCCGTGGCCCCGGGCCATGTGGCGCGCCTGCAGGAGCTGACCCGGGCCGGGATCTATGACGGCCGGACCTTTTTCCGGGTGATCGACCGGTTCATGGCCCAGACCGGGGATCCAAAGGACACCGGCGACGGCGGCACGGACAAGCCCAACCTGAAAGCCGAGTTCACCTTCCGCCGCGACGCCGCGACGCCGTTTACGCCGGTCGCGGCCCCGGCTGGTCTTGAGGTCGGCCTGATCGGCACCTTCCCGGTCGTCAGCCAGAACTGGAGCTGGCACGAGGTGACGTCTGACGGCAAGGTCGCCGCCTGGGGAACCTATTGCCCCGGCGTGGTCGGCATGGCCCGCGACGAGGACAACAACTCGGCCAACAGCCAGTTCTTCCTGATGCGGCAGCCCTATCCCTCGCTGGACAAGCGCTACACCGCCTTTGGCCGGGTGATCAGCGGCCTGTCGGCCATCCGCGCGATCAAGACCGGTGAGCCGGTTCCGGTCCCGCAGGACCGCATGGACCGGGTGCGGCTGCTGTCGGACATTCCGGAGTCCGAGCGCCCGAAGGTCCGCGTCATCGACCCGAAGGGCCCCTGGTTCACGGCAGAAGTCCGCCGGGTGCGGGCCCTGAAAGGGGCCGATTTCTCGGTCTGCGACCTCGACCTTCCCGTCGAGGTCCGCTGAGGTGTCACAGCTTCGGGTGCAAACGCGGTTCACAGCGGCGGCAAAACCGGGCTAGAAGCGCGCCTACCCTTCGACACTCAAGGATTGCCCATGTCGGCCGACCTCGAAAACACCCTGATCCTGACCCTCGAGAGCGGTCCGGTCACGATCACCCTGCGTCCTGACCTGGCTCCCGGCCACGTCGAGCGCATCAAGGAACTGGTCCGCGAGGGCTTTTATGACGGCGTGGTCTTCCACCGCGTGATCCCGGGCTTCATGGCCCAGGGCGGCGATCCGTCGGGCACCGGCCGTGGCGGCAGCGACAAGCCGGATATCAAGGCTGAGTTCTCCAAGGAGCCGCACGTGCGCGGCGTCTGCTCCATGGCCCGTACGCCCGATCCGAACTCGGCCAACAGCCAGTTCTTCATCTGCTTCGACGATGCGACATTCCTGGATGGCCAGTACACGGTCTGGGGCCAGGTCAGCGACGGCATGGACCATGTCGACGCCCTGCCCAAGGGCGAGCCGCCGCGCAGCCCGGGCAAGATCGTCAGCGCCAAGATCGCTGCCGACGCCTGAGCATCGCCTTCCTGATCTGAAAGGGCCCCGGAGCAATCCGGGGCCTTTTTTGTGCCTTGGGATCAGGAGACCGGGCCGCCCGCCCGGGCTGTGCCATGGCTGTCGGACCTCACCTACCGCCGCAGGGTCACGACGATGGGGTAGTGATCTGAGCCGAGGGAGGGGCCACGCTGGACCCTGACGGTCTTCCATTGCGGACCGGCATAGACATGATCAATGGGCAGGAACGGTAGCGGTGCATTGAGCAGCCGCGAGAACTTTCCCGCCGGCCACGACGGCACAGCCAGGGTCCGGCGCGGAATCCCCAGGGCCCCGTCCTGACGCTTCAGCGTGAAAGACCAGGGCGTTGAATTGAAGTCGCCGGTAACGATCAGGTTCTGCCGGTCGAAGCGGTCGACGGCCTTGGCGAGAAGCCGGACCTGGGCTTGTTGGGGTCCAGCCGGGACGGGCCAGACATAGTGGGCCCCGACGACGCTGAAGTCGCCCTTTGGGTCGGCGAGGGTGGCCCAGACGCCGGCGAAGCGCTGGCCGTCACGATACATGCCGCCCCGGGCCACCATGCGCTTGCGGCTGAAGATCCAGGTATCACAGGCGCGCTTGCCGTCGCAGGACACCGAGAAGGGGTAGTAGCCGCGCAGGGCGGCCACGACCCAGGCCGAGGTGCCGCCGCCTTCTTCCAGGATCACCACGTCGGCATCCTGGTCTAGAAGCCAGCGCAGGGTTTTGCGCGGCGTCCGGTTGTCGTGCCAGGCATTGAACTGGACGATCTTGAGGTCGCCCGGCCGTGTGGCCACGGGCTTGAACTGGCTTGCCGCCCAAAGTTCGGGGCCCATCAGAACCCCGCAGGCAGCGACGGTCGCCAGGCCTAGCCCGACAATGGCCCAACGCTCGGCGCGTCGCGCCCAGATCAGGCCGAGGACGACGGCACCCAGACCGAAGGCGAGCCAGAGGGGCGCGAAATGGCTGAGGGCATCGAGCCGGTCACTGACCACGCCGCCAAGGCAGGCCGTCGCGAAGGCCAGTCCCACGAGGCCCAGCATGAGCGCCGTGCCCCGGAAAAGCAGACTCACGAGTTGCATGATCAGGCCCATATCCGGCTCATAGCACGGTCGCGGCGAGACAGGGATGCAAGGTGAGGCTTGCGGGGCGGTCTCGTGGCAATTGCCTCTCCGTTATAGGGTGGATGTCTTGACCTGAGGCACCGCCCATGCGCTTGAAGCCGCCCCATGCGTCTTTCAGATTTTGATTTCGTCCTGCCCGAGGACAACATCGCGCTGCGGCCGGCCGAACCGCGCGATTCCGCCCGTCTGCTGGTGGTCCGTCCGCAGTCCGGAATCATGGACCACACCGTTCGGGACCTGCCCGACCTGCTGCAGCCGGGGGATGCCCTGGTGTTCAATGATACGAGGGTCATTCCGGCGCGGCTGGCCGGCACGCGTGCTGCGCGGACCACCGGCGGCGGCGACGGGTCGCCCATTGCTGTGGAAGCCACGCTGCATCGCCGGATCGATCCTTCCCGCTGGAGCGCCTTCATGCGCCCCGGCAAGCGGCTGAAGGTCGGCGATCCCCTAGCCTTCGGGCTCGAAGGTGCCCTGACGGCGACGATCGAGTCGAAGGGGGAGGGCGGCGAGGTCGTGCTGGCCTTCACGCTGTCCGGCGCGGACCTGGATGTCGGCATTGCGCAGCACGGTGAAATGCCCCTGCCGCCCTATATTGCCGCCAAGCGCGCCGAAGATGACCGGGACCGGTCCGACTACCAGACAGTCTATGCCCGCGAGGATGGGTCAGTCGCGGCCCCGACGGCGGGGCTCCACTTCACCCCGGACCTGCTGGAGCGTTTGAAGACCCGGGGTGTGTCCCTGCATTTCGTCACCCTGCATGTCGGGGCCGGGACCTTCCTGCCGGTCAAGACCGACATCGTCGCCGAGCACCGCATGCATGCCGAGTACGGCCAGGTGACCGAGCAGAACGCCGATGCCCTGAACGCCGTTCGAGCCGCCGGGGGGCGGATCGTCTGCGTCGGCACGACCTCGCTGCGCCTGCTGGAAAGCGCGACCGGCGAGGACGGGATCGTGCGGCCGTTCGCCGACGAGACGGCCATCTTCATCACGCCCGGCTACCGGTTCCGGGCCGCCGACGTGCTGATGACCAATTTCCACTTGCCCAAGTCGACGCTGTTCATGCTGGTCAGCGCCTTCGCCGGCCAGGGCCTGATGCGTGAGGCCTATGAGCGGGCCATCGCTACGGGCTACCGCTTCTACTCCTATGGCGACAGCTCGCTGCTGTTCCGCGCTGATCCCGAGACCTGCTGATGGCTGCCTTTCCCTTCGAGATCGCCGCGACTGACGGCAAGGCCCGCACCGGCGTGCTGAAGACCCCCCGGGGTGACATCCGCACCCCGGCCTTCATGCCGGTGGGCACGGCGGCGACCGTGAAGGCCATGACGGTCGACCAGGTCAAGGACACCGGTGCCGATATCATCCTGGGCAATACCTATCACCTGATGCTGCGGCCCACCGCCGAGCGCGTGAAGCGGCTGGGCGGTCTCCACAGGTTCATGCGCTGGGACAAGCCGATCCTGACCGACAGCGGCGGCTTCCAGGTGATGAGCCTGTCGGGGATCAGCAAGGTCACCGAAGAGGCCGTCACCTTCGCCAGCCATATCGACGGCTCCAAGCATGTCCTGTCGCCCGAGCGGTCGATGGAGATCCAGGCCGACCTGCTGGGCAGCGACATTGTCATGCAACTGGATGAGTGCGTCGCCTGGCCGGCCGAGGAGAAGCGGGCGCGCGAGGGCATGGAGCTTTCGGCCCGATGGGGCGCGCGCTCCAAGGCCGCCTTCGGAACCCGGGACAGCCAGGTGCTGTTCGGCATCCAGCAGGGTTCGACCTTCGAAAACCTGCGCCGGGAGTCGTCGCAACGCCTGCAGGATATAGGTTTTGACGGCTATGCCATCGGGGGGCTGGCGGTCGGCGAGGGGCACACGGCCATGTGCGAGGTGCTGGACTATGCGCCGGACCTGCTGCCGGCCGACAAGCCCCGCTATCTGATGGGGGTCGGCAAGCCGATCGACCTGGTCGAGGCCGTGGCGCGCGGCGTCGACATGTTTGACTGCGTTCTACCCACCCGCTCAGGCCGGCATGGCCAGGCCTGGACCTGGGACGGAGCGATCAACATCAAGAACGCCAGATATGCCGAGGATGATACGCCGCTGGATCCGACCAGCGACTGTCCGGCCAGCCGCGACTATTCCAAGGCCTATCTGCGTCACCTGTTCAAGGCCGAGGAAATCCTCGGTCAGGTTCTGCTGTCCTGGCACAACATCGCCTTCTTCCAGGCCCTGACGGCCGCCATGCGCGCGGCCATTGCCGAAGGCCGCTTTGAAGCCTTCCGCCGCGACTTCGCTGCCCGTCACCTCGCTACCTGATCGGGAAGCGGGGTTTGCGCGGTCCGTCCGGGTTCACCGGCGGCGGCATGCCCGGATCGACGACCACGGGCGGCGGCGGCGGCTTGTGGTGCGGCGTAGCCGGGGGGGGGCAGCCGCGCGCTTCTCCCAGACCCTTGAGATAGGCGCGGCGAACCACGCCTGACGCGATGGCGCTCTGCACGAGGCGGTCATGGGCCTCGGCCCCGGACAGTTTGCGGACCCAGCCCCGGAACGGGATCATGTCCTGGGCCGCGCTGGCGACCGCCCCGAGCGCGGCGGTGCCGGCGGCCTTTCGCCCCCGATCCAGCAGGTCCTCGTCCTCCTGGGGTGACTTCTGGTCGAAGTCTTCGCCCAACGCGCCGTCGAGGGGGATGACGAGATCCGTCAGCACCTTGC
>NZ_QAII01000072.1 GCF_003060965.1 Caulobacter sp. HMWF025
GTTCAGCGGACTCGTGAGACGCCAGCGGATCGCCAGCGATCCGCCCCTCTCGCCCTTGCGGCGAACAGAGGGGTTCCCGCCACAAGGGCGGGAATGACGATTGAATATGGGGCTGGCGCTGGTGTCCCCGCTCTCGCGGGGGCGAGCAGGGCGGGGCGCTCATCACCGCTTGCCGATATGGGCCACAGAGGCGATCTCGACCAGGAAGTCGGGCTTCACCAGACCGCACTGGATGCAGTAGCGGGCCGGTTTGTCGCCGGGGAAGTACTCGGCATAGACCTTGTTGATGGTCTGGTAGTTGGCCCAGTCGGTCAGGAAGATGTGGTTCATGGTCACGTCCTCCATCGTGCCGCCGGCCGTTTCGATCACCGACTTGATGGTCTCCAGCACCTGACGGGTCTGGGCCTCGGCGTCGCCGACATGGGCGACATTGTTGTCCTTGTCGAAGGCCAGGGTGCCCGAGACATACACGACCCCGTCGGCCAGGGTGCCGGGCGAGAAGGGGGCGATCGGCGTGCCCGTGCCGGGCGGGAGGATGACGGTCTTGGGCATGGGAAACTCCTGCTTTCCTGATCTTCTAACCTTGTCATCCCGGCCGGACCCCGGCGAAGGCCGGGGGGAGAGCCGGGACCCAGGGGTCACCGCCGTGCGGTTGCTCTGGGTCCCGGGTCGGCGCGCTGCGCGCTTGCCCGGGATGACAGTTTTTATGGAGGCGCCAGCTGTCCGAACGCCCCCTTGAAATCGGCCGTGGTCGAGACCCAGCCGAAGAAGGACTCGATGTTGAACAGCGCCGCCTTCTGTACGAACTCCGGACCCGCCTGATGGGTGGCGTCCTCCAGAACGGTGCCGAAATACTCGAGGAAGAAGCCGTCCCGCAGGGTCGACTCGACGCAGACATTGGTGGCGATGCCGACGAACACCAGATGGCGGATGCCGCGGGCCCGCAGCACGCTGTCGAGCTGGCTGTTGAAGAAGCCGGAATAGCGCGTCTTGTGCAGGCAGATGTCGCCGGGCTCGGGCTTCAGCGCATCAACCAGCTCATAGTCCCACTGGCCGCGCGCCAGCAGCTTGCCCTGCAGCTCGGGCCGGGCCCGCATCGTCTTCAGGGCATTGGATTTCCACCAGTTCGGCGAGCCGGGGCCGCCGGCCTCGGCATACTGGTCGTCCCAGCCGTTCTGGAAATAGATCACCTGCATGCCGGCCGCGCGGGCCACCGGCAGGATCGCGCTGATCTGCCGGATCACCTCCGCCGCCCCGCTGATGTCGAACCCGGCGAGGTCGAGATAGCCCCCGGGCGAGGCATAGGCGTTCTGCATGTCGATGACGATCACCGCCGTCGTCCGGGGATCGACCGGCAGGGGCTCGGGCCGCGCCGGCAGCATGATCGAGCCCGGTGACATCGGCATGATCCGGGCGTCAACCTTGTCGGGATCGGAAGCCATGCCATACCCTTCTGGAAGCGCGGCGCGCGCGAAGATCGGACCCCTGATGACGACCACCCGCGACCTGCCCGTCAACCCCGCCCGGCGCGTTTAACGGCGATGTTGGCCCGATCCGTCCGAAACCTGATCGAAACGCCCGGTGGGCCGCGCATCGACTTTGCCGCGCCGCCCGGCGAGGCGGCCCTGGCGGCACCGGACTCGGTATCGTGGCGGGTGTTCAAGAACCCGGTCGCCCTGTTCGTCGGCGGCGTTACGGCCGTGATCCTGGAGCTGGCCGAGCCGCGCGTGCGCACCGGCGTCTGGGAGCACTCGACCTTCCGCACCGACCCGCTGGGTCGCCTGAAGCGCACCGGCCTGGCCGCGATGGTCACGGTCTATGGCGCCCGGTCGGTGGCCGAGGCGATGATCGCGGGCATCGGCCGGCAGCACGCGCGGGTCGCCGGAACCACGCCCGACGGTCAGGCCTATCGCGCGGACGACGTGGCCCTCCTGGACTGGGTGCAGGCGACCGCCAGTTTCGGCTTCCTGTCGGCCTATGACGCCTGTGTCACGCCATTGACCGGCAGCGAGATGGATCGCGGGTTTGCCGAGGCAGCGCCCGCGGCAAGGCTTTACGGAGCCCTCGGCGCACCGCAGTCCCGCGCCGCATGGCAGGCTCAGCTGACCGCCATGCTTCCGCAGCTGGAGCCTTCGGCCATCGTCCTGGAGTTTCTCACCTTGATGCGGGAGACCCGCCTTGCGCCGGGGCCGTTCAGCCGCCTGCAGCGCCCGCTGCTCCGCGCGGCGGTGGGGCTGGTGCCGGAGGAGGTCCGGACGGTGCTGGGGCTCGGACCGGAATGGCTGCCGCGCCCGTTCGAGGCGGCGGCGATCCGCCTTGCCGGGCATGCCGTCGACCGTCTCGTCGTGCCCGGTGCGCCGCCGTCGGAGGCCTGCCTGCGGCTGGGCCTGCCCGCTGACTGGCTTTATCGCGGGCCGGTCACGTCCCGAACTGGGTGAAGGGCACCTTGTTGAACAGTTTCCGTTCGTCGCCGCGCGGGTCGTCGACCAGTTTCGAGGTCGTGTCGAACACCATGGTCTGGCGGCGGGCCAGGTCATAGGGCTCCCAGGCCGGGATGGCCGCGCCGTTGGGATTGCCGGTCCGGGCAAAGGCGATGAAGGCGTCGCTCATGACGTTGGACATGGCCACACTGTCAGGGCCCGTGCCGACGATCGAGCCCCTGGCGTCCAGGGTGCCGAACACCAGGCCGATGTCGATCGTGTGCGGCGCCCCCCAGATGCCGCCGTCCTTGGGCGACTTCCAGTCCAGCTGGTAGACATAGGCCGGGGCCCCGGCCCGGGCGCGCTCTTCGGCCTGGATGATCGCGGCCTTCCATGAGCGTCCGGCGGTCGAGGCGGCGAAATAGACGTCCGACGGCGAATAGTGCGGATAGAGCCGGCGGTACTCGGCCACGACGGTGGCCGGATCGATGTCGATACGGGCATTGAACTGGCCGGGCAGGCGGGCCACCACCTGCTCCCAGCTCATCGCGAACACCTTGGGATCCCAGCCGACAAAGCCGCGCGTCTCGTCATGGGTGTTGCCGCACATCATCGGGATGTCGAGGCTTTGGGGCGCGGCGTCCGGGAAGAACGGATGGCGGGTCAGGGAGCGCTCGTCCAGCACCGGGCCCATATAGACCCCGCCGGTTCCGGCGACCGGATCAACGGCCTTGAGGCCGAGCAGCAGCTGGTCGGCGGGCAGGGCGCGCAGGGCGGTCAGGTCCTTGATGCCCAGCTTGTCGAGGAACAGCTGGGCGCGTCTGGTGGCGTTGAACGGACCGCCGACCGTCACCTGCTGTCCGCTCATGGTGGCGGCGCGGTGGAACAGGCCCCTGGCCGCGGGCATGGCCATCAGGGTGGCGATCTTGGCCCCGCCGCCGGACTGGCCAAACAGCATCACCTTGTCCGGATCGCCGCCGAAGGCCGCGATGTTGTCGCGCACCCATTGCAGCGCCAGGACCAGGTCCAGCTGGCCGGCATTGCCGCTGTCGGCCACGCCGGGATCATTGAAGATCCGCGCCAGATAGAGATAGCCGAAGGCATTGAGGCGGTGGTTGACCGTGACCACCACCACATCGCCACGCAGGGCCAGGCGGGTGCCCTCGTACCAGGGACTGCCGCCGGAGCCGCCGTTATAGGCGCCGCCGTGGATGTAGACCATCACCGGCCGCTTGCCACCGTCGGCCAGGCCTGCCTTGCCGGCCTTGGCCGGGGTCCAGACATTGAGGAACAGGCAGTCCTCCGAGAGGGTCTCGCCCTCTTCGCCCTTGCCGGTCTGCATCGAGGCCGGACCATAGGCCAGGGCGTCCTGGACACCCGTCCAGGGCTCGGGCCGGACCGGCGGCATGAACCGCCGGGCTCCGCCCGTATCAGCTCCGTAACGCAGGCCCTTGAAGACGTGGACGCCTTCGGCCGTCGCGCCGCGCACCCTGCCGGCCGAGGTCGCCACGATCGGCGAGCGCGCGGTGGCGGCGGGGGC
>NZ_QAII01000073.1:0-5349 GCF_003060965.1 Caulobacter sp. HMWF025
GGTGGTTCACGCCGTCTCGGGCGAGACCATGGGCACCCGCTGGTCGGCGCGCTTCGTGGCCCAGGCCGGGGCCGATCTGCCGGGCTTGTCGGCCCAGGTGCAGCGCGCTCTCGACGGCGTGGTCACCCAGATGAGCGCCTGGGAGCCCCTGTCAGACCTGTCCCGCTACAACCGCGCGGCCGCCGGAAGCTGGACCCGGCTGCCGCCGCAGATGGCGCTCGTCGTACGTCGGGCCATCGAGATCGCCAGAACCACTGAAGGCACCTTCGATCCGACCTTGGGGGCCCTGACCGACCTCTGGGGCTTTGGCCCGCGCCCCTTTTCGGGTCAGCCGCCCGAGGATGCAGCGATCCGGGCCGCCCGCGACAGCAGCGGCTGGCGCCGGCTGGTTCTCGACGGCGACGCCCTGTTCCAGCCGGGCGGCCTACGGCTGGACCTCAACGGCATCGCCAAGGGCTTCGGGGTCGATCAGGCCGCCGCCGCCCTGGAGCGGGCCGGGGTGCGCAGCTACCTGGTCGAGGTCGGCGGCGAGTTGCGCGGCACCGGGGCCAAGCCGGACGGCCAGCCGTGGTGGGTCGAGCTGGAGCGACCGCCGGCCGCCAATGATGCCCTGCGCACCCTGGTGGCCCTGCACGACCTGTCGGTGGCCACCAGCGGCGACTACCGGCGGTTCTTCAACCATGAAGGCCGCCGCTATGCCCACACCCTCGACCCGGCCACCGGCGCGCCCAGCCCGTACGCCGTAGCCAGCGTCACGGTCCTGGCCCGGACCTGCATGGACGCCGATGCCTGGGCCACGGCCCTGACGGTGATGGGCCCGTGCGAGGCCCTGGCCTTCGCCACGCGCCACGACCTGCCCGCCCTGATCGTCAGCCGCTCGCCTGCGGGTCTGGAAGAGCGCCTGTCACCGGCCCTGTCAGCCATGCTGGACGCCTGATGGACCTCACCGCCCTCGATCCCGAACTCCGCCGCCAGATCGCGGCCGGCGGCGTCGCCCTGGCCTGGGCCGCCTTCACCGGCCTCATCCTCGGGCGCGAGGCCCTGCGGCGCCGGGCCCGGCAGCGTGAGACCGCCGCCCTGGCCAGCGGGTCAGGTACGCCCGTGCTGGTCGCCTATGCCAGCCAGACCGGCTTTGCCGAAGAGCTGGCCCGCAGCACGGCAAGAGCCCTGACCACCGCCGGAACCCCGGTCACCCTGCGCGACCTGTCGGCTGTCACGGCCGCCGACCTCGCCGGCGCCGGCCGGGCCCTGTTCCTGGTCAGCACCACCGGCGAGGGCGACGCCCCTGATCCGGCCCGGGCCTTCATCCGCAACGTGATGGCCACGACGCCAGACCTGTCGGGCCTGAGCCACGCCGTCCTGGCCCTCGGCGACAGCAGCTATGCGCAGTTCTGTGCCTTCGGCCGCAGCCTCGACGCCTGGCTGGCCGGACGCGGCGCGAAGGCCCTGTTCGACCGGATCGAGGTCGATGACGGCGACGAAGCCGCCCTGCAGCTCTGGCAGGCGAGCCTGGCCGGCCTGAGCGGGTCCACCGAACTGACCGACTGGAGCCGCCCGGCCTATGGCCAATGGGCCCTGACTGAGCGCCGCCTGCTCAATCCCGGCAGTCCGGGCGGCGAGGCCTGGCACATCCGGCTGGAGCCGCAGGCCGGCGCGGCGAGTTGGCAGGCCGGCGATCTGGTCGAGATCGCGCCGCAAAGGGACCCGGCGGCTCGAGAGACGGGCCTGCCGCACCGCGACTATTCCATCGCCTCTCTGCCGGAAGACGGCGGGATCGAGCTGATCGTGCGGCTGCAGGTCGACACCGGGGGCCGCCCCGGCCTGGGCTCGGGCTGGCTCTGCCGCCTTGCCGAGGTCGGGCAACCGCTGGAAGCCCGGGTTCGCAGCAACCGCAGCTTCCACACCCCGCCGGGCGATGCCCCCCTGATCCTGATCGGGGCGGGCACGGGACTGGCCGGGCTCCGCGCCCACCTGAAGGCCCGCGCTGCGGCTGGCCGGGGTCGCAACTGGCTGGTCTTCGGCGAACGCACCGCCGCCCACGACTTTCTGCACCGGGCCGAGATCGAACACTGGCAGGCCGGCGGCATGCTGGAGCGGCTGGACCTGGCCTTCTCGCGCGATCAGGACCAGCGGATCTATGTGCAGCACCGCCTGCGCGAGGCCGCCGACCCTCTGCGCGCCTGGGTCGCTGAAGGCGCGTCCATAATGGTCTGCGGTTCGATGGATGGCATGGGCCGCGAGGTTCACGCCGCCCTCGCCGAGATCCTCGGCGTTGAGACGCTGGAACGGCTGACCGATGCAGGCCGCTACCGGCGGGATGTCTACTGAGGCGGCAAAAGCCGCGCCCGCTCTTCCGGCGTATTGGCCCCGCGCAGCCGCAACTCAGCCCCGTCCGGGACCGTCAGCATGGCGAGGCCCGCCCGCTCGACCAGCCGCCGCAGCGGCCAGCCGGCCTCGGTCTCCGTCGGCAGGGCTGAGAGTTCCAGAGTCATCGGCAGGGGCAGGCCTTCATAGGCCGCGCCAGGCGCAGGAGCCGCCAGCAGCGGGGCCAGATCTTCCTGGGTGAGGGTCGGGGCATCCACGGCCAGCACCAGCGCGCGCGTCAGCCCCTCGGACCGCAGCGCGGCAACCCCGGCCATCACCCCGCCGGTCGGCCCGGCCCCGGGCTGCGGATCGGCGACAAACGGCAGGCCGAGATCCGCCCCGACCGTCAGCACGCGGCGTGCGCCCAACGCCCCGGCGAGGGCCGCCAGACGGTCGACTGCCCGCACCCCGCCCCAGTCGAGGCCGGCCTTGTCACGGCCCATGCGGCGCGAGGCACCGCCGACCAGGATCAGAACGCCGAAGGAGGTCATGGCCCAGCCTTAGCCCGCCGAGCGGCCAAAGAAAAAGGCCCCGGATCGCTCCGGGGCCTTTTCCGTATCGGTATCGAAGCCGGTTCTTACGAAGCGTAGAATTCGACGACGAGGTTCGGTTCCATCTTCACCGGGTACGGCACTTCCGACAGTTCCGGCGCGCGGACGAAGGTGGCCGACAGGCCCTTGGCGTCCACCGAGACGTACTCGGCGAAATCGCGTTCGGCCGAAGCAACGGCTTCCAGCACCAGGGCCATGTTGCGCGAGCGCTCGCGGACGGCGATCACGTCACCGGCCTTGCAGCGGTAGCTGGCGATGTTGACGCGCTTGCCGTTCACGGTCACGTGGCCGTGGTTCACGAACTGGCGGGCGGCGAACACGGTCGGCACGAACTTGGCGCGATAGACGATGGCGTCCAGGCGCGACTCGAGCAGGGCGATCAGGTTTTCCGAGGTGTTGCCCTTGCGGCGGGCGGCTTCCTCGTAGGTGCGCGAGAACTGCTTCTCGGTCAGGTTGCCGTAGTAGCCCTTCAGCTTTTGCTTGGCGCGCAGCTGCAGACCGAAGTCGGAAACCTTCTGCTTGCGGCGCTGGCCGTGCTGGCCGGGGCCGTAGGACCGCTGGTTGACCGGCGACTTGGGCCGGCCCCAGAGGTTTTCGCCCATACGGCGATCGATCTTGTACTTGGCGCTATGGCGCTTGGACATCTTAGTCTCTTCAGTTCGATCCGGGCCGGCGCCTCAAGAAGTAGAGGCGCGATCTCAACGGCGGCGTCGCATCAGTCCGTCATATGTTTCCGCGCCACACGGCGAGCCGGCGGCGGGAAGGCGCGGTTTATGACGGAGGGGCGACGGGGAGTCAACTCGCCGACGCCTCAGTGTAGATCCTCATTGAGGAACTCTGCTTTCAGACCGGCGGCGTTGAGCGCGCGCACCGCACCCATGACCTCTGAATAGGGCGTTTCGATATCCGCCCGCACCATGATGACGTCCGCGCCTTGTGCTCTTGTCATGGGGGCGGCAAGGGAAACGGCCTGTTCGAGGGTCATCGCTTCGCTCGGGCCAACGTGAACACCGTCTCGCTCCAGCGATATGAACACCCGAGGCGGCAGTGGGTGCAGCGCATCATAGGGCGGGGGTACGCTGCCCGGCTCCACATAGAGGTTCACCGGCTTGCCCGGCCCGCCGGCGGTTGCGGCAAGCACCGCGAAGATCGCTAGTAAGACGGGTACAAGCGGAGTCACGTTGATCGCCGCCAAAGGCCTGGCCTCAAACCGTCCTGCCATTCGTTGGGCCATGCCGCCTCCGCAGGGGCCAGACTGGTCCCGGCGGAGGCAACTTGCAATCCTACGGCCGCACGATTGGGTTGCGCACCCGCACCTTGGCGCCGCGCTCGACGCCAAAGGCGTCCAGCGGGAAGCGCAGATCAATCCCCTCGGCGATCAGGGCGCGGCATAGATCAGGACGCTTGCGGGTAAAGACGAAGCTGGCGACGTCATCGCGCCGGACGCTCTCGACCGCGAAGTCATCATTGCGGGTGCAGCCGTTGGACGAGACACGGATAACGAGGTCGCCCTTGTCGACCGTGGCCCCATAGATGGGCTCAAGGTCGGTTTTGGTGATGTTGATCGAGGTGTCCGGGCGATCGTCGGCGTCGATGATCACGCAGGCGCTGGTCGACAGGGCGATGGCGACGACGGCGGCGAGCGATGCGAGTTTCATGTGGGTTCCCCTCCAGTGGGTCAGCTTGACCTTGGAGCCAGATGCGCAGCGCCCGCCTGAACCCGGGATGAATTACGGAAAGTTCACAGGCGGGCGGCGTGGCGGATCCGGACGATAGTCACCCTGTCACCCATGATTTGATAGCGGATGATGTAAGGCGAAATGATCACCAGTTCCCGTATCATCGCTGTCACCAGACGCCCCCGATCTGGGTGGTTCACAAGACTGTCCCCGGCCACCCGGAGCCTGCGAGCCATGCGTTGCGCGGCGAGAGGGCTGAACTGGCCGATATAGGCCCGGATCGCGAAAAGGTCTGAAAGCGCCCGGCGCGACCAGACTACTTCAGCCACGACGCGGGCATGGGCATTTCGTCGGGCGTACCCCAGGTCTCGAGCCAGGCCGAAACTTCGGCATGGGGGACGACCCGGCCCGCGGCGATGTCCGCCAAACCTTCAGCGTCCGCAGCCTCTTCGCTGGCGGCGTCTACGTCATCAAAGATGGAAGGCTCGGGAACCATGGTGAAAGACTACCACACCCGTCGCCTTCAGCAACGGGTGTGGCTGGAAATTTACAATCTTTGCGCGTGCCAGCCCACATGCTCACCGATGAAGGTCGAGATGAAGAAGTAGCTGTGGTCGTAGCCGGGCTGGCGCCGCACCGTGACCTTGCGACCGGCGCTCGTGGCAGCGGCTTCGATCAGCTCGGGCTTGAGCTGGCTTTCGAGGAAATTGTCGGCCAGGCCCTGGTCGATCAGGATGTCGTCGAAGCTCGCGCCG
>NZ_QAII01000073.1:5359-15528 GCF_003060965.1 Caulobacter sp. HMWF025
AGATAGGCGGTCATGGCCTTGTCGCCCCACGGGCAGTTCAGCGGCGAGACGATCGGCGAGAAGGCGCTGACCGACCTGAAGAGCTCGGGGTTGCGCAGGGCGATGGTCAGGGCCCCGTGGCCGCCCATCGAGTGGCCGAAGATCCCGCGCCGCGACCCGTCCAGCGGGAAGGCGCCGTCGACGGCCTCCAGCAGATCTTTCGTCACATAGGCATACATCCGGAAGTGCGGGGCCCACGGCGCTTGCGTGGCGTCGACATAGAAGCCCGCCCCCTGCCCCAGGTCATAGGCCGGATCGTCAGCGACACCCTCACCGCGCGGCGAGGTATCGGGCGCGACAATGGCGATGCCGTGCCGGGCGGCGTGCTCGTAGACGCCCGACTTGACCGTGAAATTGTCTTCCGTGCAGGTCAGGCCCGACAGCCAGACCAGGTACGGGAAAGGCCCGTCGCCGTCCGGGGTCCACACCGTGAACTTCATCGGCGTGCCGGTGCTGGCGCTGTCGTGCCTGCAATAGCGCAGGGTGCCGCCGTGGACGCGGTGGGTGGCGGTGATTTCGACGGTCATTATTGAACCCAAACGATCCTTCTCCCCTTGCGGGAGAAGGTGGCCTGCGAAGCAGGTCGGATGAGGGGTCGAAAGCCCTCTCGGAAAGGCCTGCGCGACCCCTCATCCGTCGCCTGCGGCGACACCTTCTCCCGCAAGGGGAGAAGGCTGAGGACTTAAAACGTCACCACCGTCCGGATGCTCTCGCCGGCGTGCATCAGGTCGAAGGCCTTGTTGATGTCTTCCAGCGGCAGGACGTGGGTGATCATCGGGTCGATCTGGATCTTGCCGTCCATGTACCAGTCGACGATCTTGGGCGTGTCGGTGCGGCCGCGCGCGCCGCCGAAGGCGGTGCCCTTCCAGACCCGGCCAGTGACCAGCTGGAACGGACGGGTGGCAATCTCTTTCCCCGCCTCGGCCACGCCGATGATGATGCTCTCGCCCCAGCCGCGATGGCAGGCTTCCAGCGCCTGGCGCATGACCGTGGTGTTGCCGGTGGCGTCGAAGGTGTAGTCGGCACCGCCGTCGGTCAGGGCCACCAGATGGGCGACGATGTCGCCCTCGACGGTCTTGGGATTGACGAAGTGGGTCATGCCGAACTTGCGGCCCCAGTCCTCGCGGGCGGGGTTGATGTCGACGCCGACGATCATGTTGGCACCGGCGAGGCGAGCGCCCTGCAGGACGTTCAGCCCGATGCCGCCCAGGCCAAAGACGATGACATTGTCACCCGGCTTGACCTTGGCGGTGTTGACCACCGCGCCGACGCCGGTCGTCACGCCGCAGCCGCAGTAACAGGCCGATTTGAAGGGCGCGTCCTTGCGGATCCGGGCCACGGCGATCTCGGGCAGGACCGTGTAGTTCGAGAAGGTCGAGCAGCCCATATAGTGGTGGATGGTCTGGCCCTTGTAGGAGAAGCGGCTGGTGCCGTCCGGCATCAGGCCCTTGCCCTGGGTGGCGCGGATGGCCGTGCAGAGATTGGTCTTGCCCGAGAGGCAGCTTTTGCACTGCCGGCATTCGGGCGTGTAGAGCGGGATCACGTGATCGCCGACCGCCAGGCTGGTGACGCCCGGACCGACCTCGACCACCACGCCGGCGCCTTCATGGCCGAGGATCGAGGGGAACAGGCCCTCGGAGTCCAGCCCGTCCAGCGTATAGGCGTCGGTGTGACAGACGCCGGTGGCCTTGATCTCGATCATCACCTCGCCGGCCTTGGGGCCTTCCAGGTCAACCTCGACGATTTCCAGCGGCTTCTTGGCTTCGAAGGCTACGGCGGCGCGGGTCTTCACGACTCAGATCTCCTCGACGGGGGGCAGGCGGTAGCCCCCATCTAGCAATTGTGGCTGCGGCAGGTAAGCGCGCATGAACAGGGCAAAGGGACCTTCCGGGGCCGGCAGCCAGTTGCTGACCCGGTCAGCGGCGGGCTCTGCATGGCCGATCCACAGGTCCAGTGACCCGTCGGCATTCCAGACCAGACCCGGCGTGCGGTCGCCGATCGCATAACGGTTCAGCGGGTTTTCCGTGAAGAAGAACTGTCTGTCCGGCGTCGCCTCATAGAGGCTCAGCGACCAGAAGGAGTCGACCGGGATCGGCCGGTCGGCGGGGATGTGCAGGCGCCAGTTGCGGGTTCCGTCGAACAGGCCCTGCCCCTGATGGCCCGCGCGAAGATAGGTGGCTTCGACCAGCGGCAGGGCGGCCAGACCGCCCAGGGCCACGGCGGCGCGCAGCATGTAGTCCTGGCCAAAGTCGCCGAGCTTGGCACGCGGATAGGCCCAGCCCTCAATGAAGCCTTCGCCGGACAGCCCCCCGCCCGAGCGGGCGGAACGACGCCCGTCTTCCAGTCCGGCGGCGATGGCCTCGGCTTCTTCGGTCGTGAAGGCTGCGGGATCAAACTGCCCGCCCCCCAGACCCAGGGGCGCAATCCGCCGCAACAGGGCCAGATCGCAGGCCGGCGGCGGGTTCTGGCTCATCAGCTGGTCGGCACTGGCGAAATAGTCCGGCCAGGGATCGCTGCGACGGGCATGGGCGGCCATCAGCGGCGCGGCCGGTCCCTGGACGGTGAAGCCGGCCTGCACCAGGCGGGCGGCCTCCAGATCCTCCGGCCCGGTCACCAGGATACGGGCCAGGGCCCAGACATGGCGGGTTGGCGAGCGGATGACGCCGGGGCCGACATCCGCCTCGTCGCCGGGCCCGACCAGGGTGAAGGTCCCGCCATCCGGACCTGTCGTCCGTGTGCCCAGCACCGCAAAACTGTTGGACCAGGCGTCCATCAGCTGCAGCGACACATAGCGCTCGCCCCCGGCCGGCACGGTGAGGGTCAGCGGACCTTCGGAGAGGTCCAGCTGGGCCGTAGCATAGAGGGTGTCGTTGTTGGGCGTGGTGACGGTCCGGGCGCGATGGTCGGCCAGGTTGCGCATCGACGCGAAGGCGTTCATCGGCGAACCGACGGACAGCCCCCGCGCCCGCACGGCGGCGATCTCGATCAGCGGCAGGGTATAGAGAAAGGCCTCGCGGGCGGCGGCGCGCAGGTCACTCATGCAGGCACCTGAACGATGGGGTCGAAGCGGAACCGCCCGTCCAGCAGTTCGGCCCGGGGCAGATAGGTCCGCAGGGTCATCGAGAAGGGCCCGGCCTTCGGGGCCGGCAGCCAGTTGGCGCTGCGCTCGCCGCCGGGATCGGTGCGGCTGATCCACAGGTCGAGCGAGCCATCGGCATTGCGCTTCAGGCCCGGCGTGCGGTCTCCGATCGCGTAACGGTCAATCGGATTGTCCGCGAAGAAGTACTGGCCGTCCGGCGTCGCCTCGTACATCGACAGCGACCAGAAGCCGTCCAGCGGCAACCGGGCCGGCAGGGTCAGGCGGTAGAGGCCGTCGCCGTTGAACAGGCCGCTGTTATTGTCACCGGCCGCCTTCATGTACATGGCTTCAGCCACCGGCAGGGCCCCCAGACCCTGCAGGGCGACGATGGCGCGATAGCCGTAGTCGGTGCCGTGATAGCCGAGATTGGGCTTGGGATAGGACCAGCCGTTGACGAAGGCGACGCGGCCCGAGGCCAGCTTGGCGATCGCCCGGGCCTGGGCCACCCCGGCCGCCATCGCGGCACGGTCGAAGGGACCCTCGGTCAGCAGCCCGGCCGACCTCTGGATGAAGGCGGCGTCTTCGGCACGCGGCGGATCGGCGGCCAGCAGGGCCCGGGCGTTTGCGAAATAGGCTTCGGGCTCGGCATCACGCTCGAGATAGGCCGGGGGGCGCTCGACCTTCGGGCCGCTGACCTTGAAACCGCTCTGCACCTTGCGGGCGGCCGCCAGATCGTCGGGACCGTCGACCAGGGTGCGGATCAGGATCCAGGCGTGGGGGGTGAGCACCCGCACCACGTTGTCGCCCGCTGCCGACTGGCCCGGCCCGACCACGGTGAACACGCCCCCTGCCCCGCCATTGAGCCGCGTGCCCAGCACGGCGTCGTTGTCGGTGAACATGTTGAGGATGGCGGCCGAGACATAGCGCTTGCCGCTGGGCGGGATTGTCAGGGTCACCGGCCCCTTGGTCAGATCGATCCAGGCCAGCGAATAGAGGGTGTCATTGTTCGGCGTCGTCACGCTGCGATCGGTGTGATCGGAGAGGTTGCGGCGGTGATAGATGGAGTTGGGTCGGGCCCCGCGCTTGAAGACTCGGGCCCGGGTCGTGGCCATCTCGATCCACGGCAGGGAGAACAGATAAGCGTCCCGCGCCAGGGTGGCGGCATCGCTCCCCTGGCCCAGGGCAGCGGCCGGTACCAGACCCAGGGCACCGGCCATGACCAGCAGGTTCCGACGATTCATCAGCGTTCTCTCCCACGCATTTTTGTAGCGCAGGCTAGTCTCCTGACACGGTCCCTGTCTCTAAATTTCGAGCAGATCCGTCAGGCGGCTACAGCATGACGTGCGCCGTGGACGACGTCCTGCAGCGTGATCAGGGTCGCATCCAGACGTTCATGCGGATCCGACCCCGTGACCTTCCGCTCCAGGTTGGTCGACAGCGCCTCGCGCAGCTTGCCCAGGGCCCGGGGCGGCGCGATCAGGATCATCTGGTCGAACGGGTGGGCGCGGGCGACCTCGTCCAGCTTGTGGGCCAGGTCCTTCAGGAACAGCTGCTCGGCGCGGTCGCGCAGGTCGCCGTCATGGGGGATGTGGCTGTGCGGTGCGTGGTCATGGTGCTGCTTCAGGCCGGCCAGCCACTCGGGACGATCATGCAGGGGACCGTCGAGACGCGGCTGCTCCAGAAGGCGGGCGCGGCGGCCGTCGGCGACAACCACCAGGGTCTTGGCATCGGGGATCATGGCGAAACTCCAAAGGTTCACGACCGTGACCCTGCGCCCGCAGGAACACGGGCGACATGATGTGGATCAACTCCGCCGGTTCATCCCTTCGGCGGCTCTGGAATCCTGGTGGCGTGCAGGAAGTCCATGACCCAGCGGCCGTCGCGATAGCTGAGCGCCGCCGACTCCAGCCAGCTGACCGGCTTCATTTCACCCGATCCGCCGACCGCGCCCCGGTTCACCCACGATGCCCAGGCCATGTCGCAGCGGACATGGATGTCGAAGTCCTCGGGGCTCCACTGATAGACGACGCCCCGGGCATGGGCGTCGCGGATCAGACCGGTCAGGACGGGCCCCTCCATCGCCTTGCCGTTCTCATAGGCGTGAAAGGCAGGGGCCAGCAGCTGGCCCAGGGCACGGCTGTCGTCACGGGTCAGGGCATCATAGACGGTCAGGATGGTCTGGCGGACCGGTTCGACCGAAGACGCCTCAGGCGGACAGGGCGATGCGGCAAGGGCGTGCCTTGCCCCCAGCAGCGACAGGGTGGCGGCGAGCAGGACGGCTTTGGTCTGGCGCATGGCGACTCGCAGGCGGGTTTGCCCCACGCTGCGGGTCCCGGTCCGACCGGTCAATCACCCTGACCGCTGTCCTCGGTCTTGACGGCCTTGGCCGCCAGCTTGGCCAGGACCCGCCCCCGCCCTTTCGACAGGGCTGTGATCACCCCCCGGAAGGTGCGGACCTCCTGCTCGGTCAGCCGGGCGCGGGCCAGGGGCACGCGCAGGTTCCGGACCATCGAGGGCTTCTTCTCGGGCGGATGGTAGAAACCGGCCCTTTCCAGCTCGTCCTCCAGCTGGCCGTAGAGGCCCAGCAGGCTGGACTGATCGGCGGGGTCCTCGACGTTCTGCTCGAACTTCACCCACGGCCGGTCATTGACCGTCATCATCCACTCATAGGCCGTGATCGAGACGGCCTGGGCCAGGTTCAGCGACCGGAAGCGCTCGTGGATCGGGATACTGACAATGCCCTGGCACAGGGCGATGTCGTGGGTTTCCAGCCCGGCCCGCTCGCCGCCGAACAGCAGCCCTACCGACCGCCCCAGGGCCACGTCGGCCGACAGCTGGGCCGCGGCCTCGCGCGGGGTCAGGACCGGCAGCCGCGTCTCGCGCGGCCGGGCGGTGGTGGCGAACACCAGTTTCAGGTCGGCAATGGCCTCTTCCAGGGTATCGAACACCTTGGCGTCGTCCAGCGGCCAGGTGGCCCCCGACGCGCTGGGCCAGGCCCGTTCCTGCGGCCAGCCGTCGCGCGGACGCACCAGACGCAGGTCGGAAAGCCCGAAATTGGCCATCACCCGGGCGACCGCACCGATGTTCTCGGCCAACTGGGGCTCGTTGAGGATCACGCAAGGCGGAGGAAAGGGAGCGTTCATGGGGTCCCTTTGCCGGTTCCGGGCGTTCCGACGCAAGTCCCCGCTGCAACCGCGCACCGATCGCAGTCTCTGACCCACCGGAAAAGTCCCATGCACCGACGTCTCTTCCTGATCTCTGCAGCCGGACTGATGACGGGGTGCAGGGCTGAGCCGCCGATGGCGGGCCAGCTGGATCCGGTGTTCGATCCCGCCCGGCTGAGTAGCCGCCTGCAGGTGGTGGCCGGCCGGGCCGCTCCGGCGGTCCTCGGGGTCGGGCTCCTGGACGGCCAGACCGGCCAGCTTCTCGGCTTCAACGGCGACCGGCCCTTCCCGCTGCAGGATCTCTCAAGGCTGGCGATCGTGGCGGCGGTGCTGGCCGAGGTCGATGCGGGCAAGCTGTCCCTCAGCGAGCCGGTGATCGTCCGGGACATTGACCTGTCGCCGCCCCCCAGCCCCGTCGCCGAGGCCTGGCCTGGACGAACGGCCTATACGATCGGCGACCTTGTCGACCGCACACTCTCGACCGCCGACAACACCGCCGCCGATCTGCTGATGAAGCGGATCGGTGGCCCGGGGGCGGTGAGCGCCTGGCTCGAACTGAAGGACATCAGCGGCCTCCACCTCGACCGCTATGCGCGCCAGCGCGAGCCCGAGATCAATGCCATGGCGTCGTTTCGCTCGGACTGGAAAGGCGAGGCCGCCTTTGAGCGTCAAAGGCTGGCCGTGGAACCGAAAGATCGAAGCGCGGCCCTGCAGGCCTATCTGACCGACGGCCGTGACACGGTGACGCCTCTCGCCGCCGTCCGGTTTCTCGACGCCCTGCGCGCGGGCCAGCTCCTGTCACCGGCCTCCACGGGCAAGCTGCTGGGCCTAATGGCGCTTCACCGGCCCGGCGGGGATCGCCTCGCCGCCGCCCTGCCCGCCGGATCGATCCTGACCCACCAGACCGGCAATGTCCGCCCGGACCCCGGCATGGCGGCCGCAACCAGTGACATCGGGATCATCAGCCTGCTGGACGGTCGCCAGTTCGTCGTCGCGACTTTTCTCGGCGCATCAAGTGCATCGGATCAGGTCCGCAGCGCCCTGATCACCGAGGTCGGCCGGACGATCCTTGCGGAAGCCAGGGCCTGACGGGCCTCGTCCCGCCCGCCTCAGCCGGCGCGTGTCCGGGCGGCCCGGACGCCGCCCAGGGCCTCCAGCAGCTGCGCGGGCCGCAGGGGCTTGGCGATGTGCAGGTCAGCCCCCGCCGATCGGGCCGCCAGGACATGCTCCTCCATGGCATTGGCGGTGAGCATGATGATCAGCACCCTCGCTCCGCCCTGGGACGCCTCGCGGGCCCGGATGGCCCGGGTCGCCGACAGGCCGTCCAGAATGGGCATCTGCATGTCCATCAGGACTGCGTCGAAAGGCTGGCGCTCGAAGGCCGCCAGAGCCGCCTCGCCGTCCTCAACCATGGTCAGTTCGACCCCGAACGGCCCCAGAACCACCTCGACAACCTTGCGATTGGTCGGGTGATCTTCCGCAACCAGGACCTTAAGGCCCTCCAGCGACAGATCTGCCCCGGGTTCGAAGGCCGGATCGGGTTCAGGCATCTCGGACCGCGGCAACGGCAGCTTGACCTCAAAGGTCGCGCCCATTCCGACCACGGCCCGGGCATCAATGACCCCGCCCATCATTTCGGCCAGGGCGGTCGAGATCGACAGGCCCAGACCTGTGCCGCCGAACTGACGCGTGATCGACTGGTCCGCCTGGACGAAGCGCCTGAACAGGCGCTCCCGCACCTTGTCATCGAAGCCGATGCCGGTATCCGCCACCGCAAAGAGCAGATCCTCTTCCGGACGCGTAACGGTGAGGGAAATCGTGCCGTGGGCCGTGAACTTCACGGCATTGGCCAGCAGGTTGGACAGGATCTGGCTGATCCGGCCCGCATCCCCCAGATAGACGCCCGCCGCCTCCGGATCGACCGACCAGGTCAGGGTGAGACCCTTGGCCCGCGCGGCGGCCGCATGCAGCTCGGCCATGCCTGCGACCAGCCGTTCCAGGTCAAACGGAGCGGGAGTCAGCTGAAACTGTCCGGCCTCGATCTTGGACACGTCGAGGATATCGCTGAGCACCTGCTCGAGCAGTCGGCCCGACGAGGTGACCAGGGCCGCGAGGTCGCGGCGCACGGCCGGTTCCTCCTCTTCGGCCAGGCGATCGCCGATGGCGATGACCCCGTTCAGCGGCGTGCGCAGCTCATGGCTCATATTGGCCAGGAACAGCGACTTGGCCTGGTTGGCCCGCTCCAGTTCGGCCGTGCGTTCGGCAACCCGGTCCTCGAGCGAGCGTAACAGCTCTTCGTTGCCCTCCTGCTGCTGTCGCAGCGTTCGCGCCAGGGCCCCGATCTCGTCATGCCGGCCTTCGACCACGAGGGCCTCGCCCGGATCACGGGTCCGCTGCGACTGGGCCAGCACGCCCAGGGGCCAGGCCACCTCGCGACTGATGACCCGGTAGAGCAGCAGCACCTGGATCACGACACCCAGAACCCCGAACAGCAGGACCCAGGAGGCGGTCTTGATCGACGACAGCACGACGTCATTCGACGGGAAGGTCATCAGGAACCACCAGTTGGGCTCCTTCAGCCGGCCAAAGGCGATGACCTGGTCGCCCTTCGCACTCCGGATGGCCCCGATGTCACGCCCGGTCGCCTTGATCTGGCGAATCACGTCGGCGACCTTCGTTTCGGCCTCAAGCTGCCGCAGCCGGGCGATCTCGACCACGCCCTTGCGGGCCAGGCCCGGCGCGGCGATCAGCTCGCCCGCGTCGGTGACGATCATGTTCGTGCCACCGGGCAGGGATTCGCCCACGGCCCGCAGCAGGTAGGAATCCAGCGACAGGGTCGTACCCCAGATGCCCATGAACTGGTTCTTGAAATAGTAGGGCGTCATGCAGCCGGCGGTCAGGCCGCGGCCGGTTGGGTCGGAGATCAGCCGGCGAAGCTTGGTGCACTTCATCCCCCGTCCGGGATTGGCGGCCGGCAGACTGATCTGGGTCATCTCCTCGCCACGGATATCCAGGGTCGGAAGCGCATCGCGCCGATAGTAGAGCAGCCTGTCCGCCCGCTTGGGGCCGAACATCACCATCCGGGTCTCGGGCGTGAAGAAGTAGAAGTTGTCGTAGTGATGGATCTCGGTTTCGCCCGTACTGGCCACAACCTCCAGCGCTGACGCGAAAAGCGCCTTGTCAGCGGGACGGAGCGTCTTGGCGTCGGGCAGGAAGCCCCCGATTCCATAGACATAGCCCGAGCCCTGTCGCACCCCGTCATACAGCCGCGATGCCGTTCTGCGGGTGCCGTCGCCGAAATCGGGAAAGAGTTCGGCAAACTCCCTCCCGGCCTCGCTGGCGCTGCGGCTCTCAAGGCGCCGGGTCAGAGCCTGGCCGGCCGCGTCGTGGACCTTGACGAGGTCAGAGAACAGCCGGTCTTCGGTCTTCACCCGCTCGCCGACATACTCGGCCAGATGCCGCATCTGGGTGTCGGTCGCGCTCTTCTGAACGAAGACAAAGGCCACAGCCGTGGCGACTCCGGTGACGGCGAATGACAGGACGGCCACGATCAGCAACAGGCGACGCGCCAGGGGCGCGGTCACTTCGCTGATGGGTCGCAGACTGTTCAAAACCCGATCCGCCCCTGAATTCCGCCCCCGGAGGCTCCTAGGTCACAGCGCGTTCCCGCGCGTGACGCAGCCCCACCTGCCCTAGGTCTAATCGACGCGCTTTTCCAGTCCGGCGCAACAGTCTATAGCCACCTCGTCCGCGCCGCGAACTGGCCCTGTGTGCCAGCTCGGACAAGGCGCGCCACAGCGAGAGGAAAGACCCCGCAATGGCCAAGATCAAAGTCGCCAACCCCGTCGTCGACATGGACGGCGACGAAATGACCCGGATCATCTGGA
>NZ_QAII01000073.1:15538-19196 GCF_003060965.1 Caulobacter sp. HMWF025
CGATCGACGCTGCCGAGGCCACCAAGAAGCACGGCGTGGCCGTCAAGTGCGCCACCATCACCCCCGACGAACAGCGCGTTGAGGAATTCAAGCTCAAGAAGATGTGGAAGTCGCCCAACGGCACGATCCGCAACATCCTGGGCGGCGTGATCTTCCGCGAGCCGATCATCTGCCAGAACGTGCCGCGCCTGGTGCCCGGCTGGACCCAGCCGATCATCGTCGGCCGCCATGCCTTCGGCGACCAGTACAAGGCCACCGACTTCCTGTTCCCCGGCAAGGGCACCCTGACGATGAAGTTCGTCGGTGAAGACGGTTCGGTGATCGAGCACGAGATCTACAAGGCTCCGGGCGCCGGCGTCGCCATGGGCATGTACAATCTGGACGAGTCGATCCGCGACTTCGCCCACGCCTCGTTCGCCTACGGCCTGGGCCGCGGCTACCCGGTCTATCTCTCCACGAAGAACACGATCCTGAAAGCCTATGACGGCCGCTTCAAGGACATCTTCCAGGAGATCTTTGACGCCGAATACGCCGAAGCCTTCAAGGCCAAGGGCATCCACTACGAGCACCGCCTGATCGACGACATGGTGGCCTCGGCCCTCAAGTGGTCGGGTGGCTATGTCTGGGCCTGCAAGAACTACGACGGCGACGTCCAGTCCGACATCGTGGCCCAGGGCTTCGGCTCGCTGGGTCTGATGACCTCGGTGCTGATGACCCCGGACGGCAAGACGGTGGAAGCCGAAGCCGCCCACGGCACCGTGACCCGTCACTACCGCCAGCACCAGAAGGGCCAGAGCACCTCGACCAATTCGATCGCCTCGATCTTTGCCTGGACCCGCGGCCTGGCCCACCGGGCCAAGCTGGACGACAACCAGGATCTGGCAAACTTCGCCCTCACCCTCGAAAAGGTCTGCATCGACACCGTCGAAAGCGGTTTCATGACCAAGGACCTGGCCCTGCTGGTCGGCGACAAGCAGTCCTGGCTGACCACCGAAGGCTTCCTCGACAAGATCGACGAGAACCTGAAGCTGGCCATGGCTTAAGGGCTGAAAGGCCACTTGCCCCCACCTGACCTGCTGCGCAGGTCGTCCGCCCCCGGAGGGGGCAGATGAGATCGTCTTCCCCCTCCGGGGGAGGCGGATGCGCAGCATCCGGAGGGGGCGAGTGATCGCCGAGGTCAAGACGATCAACGCCCCTCGGGAAACCGGGGGGCGTTTTTCGTTGGCGCGAGAAGCTGATGCCTTCTCAATCCTGCCCGTTCCGGCGCGGTCGACTGGGACGGGTCAGAGTGCGCGATGCAGGTGCTCCGCAAGGATGTCGGCGGCACGGGAGACCAGATCCGGTGCATCATAGAATGCGACCTGGTTCTCGCCTTCGAGCCAGGTCAGCGATTTGGGGCCTGAAAGATTGGCGTAGAACGTCTCTGCCGCGTCAGGACTGAGCGCACTTCTCGAATGCACCATGCAGACGGGAAGCTGGATCTTCGGGGCCGCCACCTGCACATCGAAGGGCAGGAAGTGTTCGCGGGACATCACGGCAAAGGCATTGACGTAGTTCGGCACCCCTGCGCGCGGCGTCGCATAGTAGTCGAAAAGATAGGGGGTCTGCATGGCGGCATCGCCGGTCAAGGAGACCGCAGGGATGGTGATCACCTCGCCCGTCTGCTCGTAG
Organism: Caulobacter sp. HMWF025; assembly: GCF_003060965.1. GTDB lineage: Bacteria > Pseudomonadota > Alphaproteobacteria > Caulobacterales > Caulobacteraceae > Caulobacter. The sequence continues at coordinate 17,210 of NZ_QAII01000073.1, forward strand.
GTCAGCCGTGCGTCGCGGCCCTGGGCGACCTTTGCATCGAAGCCGTCAGGATCGGCCTCGCGCATGCGGGGCGGGTCGCGGTAATAGCCGACGACCAGCCCCAGCGCTCTGACACGGGGATTGAGCAAGCTGGCATGGGCGGCATAGCCAGCGCCCAGACAGACCCCGGCCAGACCCAGTCTCCCGCTGTCGAGGTCAGACCGCGACGCGAGGAACTCCAGCGCGGTACCAAGGTCCTCGATCTTGCGACCGGCATGCTCATACTGACGCGGCGCGCCGCCGCTCTGTCCGTAACCCCGATGATCGAACGCCAGGGCGGCGATCCCGCGCTCGGCGAGGGCAGCGGCATAGACACCAGTGACCTGTTCCTTGACGCTGGTCATCGGGCCCGCCACGACCACAGCCGGGTGCGGGCCATTGCCGGAGGGGACATGGAGATGACCGACCAAACGGTCATCGGCGATCGTGAATTCGACCTGCTCCACCCGGATGTCCTTTCGTTAGGCGTCTAGACTGCTGACGAGGCCTGCCGCCGCGCCGACCTGATCGCGGGCAAGCCCACGGGGGGAATGGCCTGAACGGCGACGGGGAGGCTGCCACGATATGGGCATCCGGGTCTCGCCCCGCGCGAAGACCCTTGCGAGGCGGCGGCGAATACCCCCTCTATGCGGCGTTAACCCTTTCAGGACCTGGCGATGAGTTTGCAGAAGCGGATCTGGGACCTGATCGTTCTGGCGATCTTCATCTTCGCCGCCACCTTCGTCTCGGCCCCCTGGTTTGCGTTCCGGGCCCTGAAGGCCGCCGCCGACTATGAGGATGTCGCCGCGATCGGCGAGCTCACCGACTTTCCGGCCGTGCGGCGCAGCCTGACCGGCCAGTTGCAGGACCATCGCCCGGCGGCCGCAGCGGCCGAGCCGCCCTCGATCTGGCGCGACCCGTTCGGCGTCATGAAACGGGCCATAGAGCCGATCGCGCCCCCCGAACCCAAGGTGGACCGCTATCTGACCGTGGCCGGTCTTGCCGCCCTCACCCGGGGCTACGCCCCCGGCGCCGCCCCGCCTGCCGCCGCCCGGCCCGAGACGCTCTCCGGCCGCCTTCGCGCCCTGGTCCGGGGACCCTATCCGGCGATCGTCTACTGGGACCCCAATCGCGCCCGCATCGCTGTCCGCCGCCCCGGCCCGGTGAAGCGCGTCACCGTCTTCAGCTTCCAGCGCCGGGCCCTGTTCACCTGGACCCTGGTCCATATCCGGCTGCCCGTCGAAGAGCGCTGAGCCCGTCAGGGGCGGTCTGTCACCGAACCGTCAAGGCCGACTGCTAGCGAGGGGGATCACACCGGAGTCCCCGCCCATGTCCCGTTCGCTCCGCTCGGCGCTGTGCGTCACCGCCTTCTGCGCCCTGGCCTCGACCGCCCTGGCCCAGCCGGTGGCCGTGACCCGCCCCAATGTCAGCACCGAGTCCGGTCCGGTGACCGTCGATTTTGCCGGTCTTGCCAGCATCAACCACGGCCTGGTCGGGGCGGGACGGCTGTCGGCCGCCCTGCGCGACTTTAACGGCGACTCCCTGGGCTCGTTCTCGTCGATGGCGATCAGCGACTGGAAGCGCCTGCCGGACGGCAGCTATGCCGGGACCCTGACCACCCTCCCCGACCGGGGTCCCAATGCGGTGGGCACCATTGTCGGCACCTCGGACTATGCCAATCGCCTGCACCGCTTCAGCTTCACCTTCGCCCCCTATGCAGGTGCCGGCCCCGTCGCGCCCGACCAGGTGACGCTGACGCCGAAGGGCGGGCTGCTGCTGAAAGACGGCCAGGGCAAGACCTTCACCGGCCTCGATCCCGCCGAGCCGGCGGCCGCCGGCCGCCTCAGCATGGACAGCGAAGGCCTGGCCCTCGCGGCGGACGGCGGCTTCTATGTCTCGGAAGAATATGCAGCGGCGATCTACCGCTTCGACAAGGCCGGCAAGCTCATGGGTGTGATCCCGCCGGTCG
>NZ_QAII01000073.1:19206-22273 GCF_003060965.1 Caulobacter sp. HMWF025
AAGGCGTCAGCATCACGCCCGACGGCAAGTACCTGGCCGCCCTGTTGCAAAGCGCCACGGTCCAGGACTCGGCCTCCGGCAAGGACGCCGACCAGAGCCGCGCCAATACCCGCCTGTTCGTCTACGACATCGGCAAGACCGCCACGCCCACTGCCCCGGTGGCCGAATATGTCGTGCAGCTGCCGGTGTTCCGCAACAAGGGCGACGGGGCCGCGCCGGACAAGACCGCCGCCCAGTCCGAGATCCTGGCCCTGAGCGATCACCAGTTCCTGGTCCTGGCCCGCGACGGCAACGGTCGCGGCGGCGGCGCGACCCGACCGGCCGTCTATCGCAGCGTCCTGCTGGTCGAAACCGCCTGGGCCACCAATATCGCTGGATCCGCCTTTGAGACCTCGACCCTGCCCGTCGCCCCGGAGGGCGTCCTCAATCCTGGTGTCACGCCCGCCCGGCAGACCGAGCTGGTCAACCTGATCAACCCGGTCCAGCTGGCCCGCTTCGGCCTCAACCTCGACAATGCCGCACCCACGCCCCTGACCCTGCCGGAAAAGTTCGAGGCCCTGGCCCTGGTGCCGGCCCTGGACCCGAAGGCTCCGAACGATGCCTTCCTGTTCATCGGCAGCGACAATGATTTCCAGACGGCGACGGGCATCGTGGGCGGCATCCCCTTCGATGCCGGGATCAAGGCTGCCGACGGCACGTCGGCCGGCGACAATGACAATCTGGTCCTGGTCTATCGTCTGACCCTGCCCGGCTGGTCGCCCTCCGTCCGGAAGTGATAAGCCGGGGCGTCGATCACCCTCGAGCGCCCGGCCATCATGGATCTTGCCCTTAGTGTCCTGTCCCGGGTCCTGCCCTTCTTCCTGCTGGTCGGGGCCGGTGGCGCCATGGCCCGGTTGCGGCTGCTGGACGACGGCATGGCGCGCGGGCTGTCGGCCTATGTGTTCTGGATCGGCTTCCCGGCCCTGCTGATCCACGCCCTCTCGCGGATCGACGTCACCGATGCGGCCCTGCTGCGCGGGCTTATGGCCTTCGCCCTCGCCGCCCTGGCGGTCATGGCCGGCCTGGCGATCCTCGGCCTGATCCTCGGGTGGACGCGGGAGGAGCGCGCCGGGGCGGCCCTGGCGGGGGGCCTCGGCAACAGTGCCTTCCTCGGTCTCCCCGTCGCCGCCGCCGTCCTCGGCCCTGAAGCCGCCAGACTGGCGGCCGGAGTCGTGGCCGTGGACTTTGTGCTGGTCGCCGCCACCGGCATTGCCCTGCTCGGCTGGGCCTCGGGCCGGTCGGTCGGACACTCCGTACTGCAGGCCCTGTCGAACCCGATCGTGGCGGCCTCGCTGATCGGCGTGGTCATGGCCCTCACCGGGCTTCGACTACCCGACCTGCTGGACCGCGCCATAGCCGCCACAGCCGTCTCGGGTAGCCCGGTCGCCCTGGTCACTCTCGGGGCCGCCCTCGTTTTGAGCGGCGACCAGACCCGGCCTGCGCCGGCCTGGGGCCCGATCCTGTCGGCTACCGCAGCCAAGCTGGTCATCCTGCCCGTCCTGACCTGGATCCTGGTCGGTCTGGCCGACGCGCCCACCGCCTTCCGCCTGGGCGCGACCCTGCTGGCGGCGACCCCGACGGCGGTCAATGTCTTCATCCAGACCCGGACCCTCGGGGTCTTTGAGCGCGGAGCGGCCCGGACCGTCGCCCTGACCACGGCCCTGGCCTGCATAACCCTGTCAGGCGTGGCGATGCTGCTGACACGGGCTGTCAGTTAGTTCCCATTTTGTTCTCGCCAGCCCGCAGCGGAGCTTGCTAGTTTTCTTCCCACAGGAGGACTCCAGCATGATCCGTTATGTCACCATCGGCGCCAACGACCTCGACCGCGCCCAAGCCTTTTATGATGCGATCTTCGCCGTGCTGGGACAGCACAGGCTCTGGCGACAGGGCGACTGGATCGGCTACGGCCCCGAGGGCGGTGAGGCCAAGGTCTTCATCTGCAAGCCGCATGACGGCCAACCGGCCCGGGCCGGCAACGGCATCATGGTCGGCCTGCAGGCCGAGAACCCTGCCCAGGTCGATGCCTTCCACGCCGCCGCCCTGGCCAACGGCGGCACCTGCGAGGGCCCGCCCGGACCGCGCCCGGCCTATGGCGACGGCTATTACGGGGCCTATGTGCGAGATCCAGACGGCAACAAGCTCTCGACCTTTCTGAGCCAGTAGGCGGCACAGAAAAGCCCGCTGCCCCGGCCAGGGCAGCGGGCTTCAATGTTCAGGCGTGAGCCTGGCGCGCTCAGCCCGCCAGAGCGGCCTTGATCGCCTCGAGCCCGGCCTCGGCCTTGGTCGCGTCAGGCGCGCCGCCCTGGGCGAAGTCGGCCTTGCCGCCGGCCCCCTGCCCGCCCATGGCCAGCACCGCGGCCTTGGCCAGATCCGCGGCGCTGAAGCGGCCGACCAGGTCGGCGGTCACCGCCACCGTCACAGCGGCCTTGCCGTCGCTGGTTCCGACCAGGGCGACAATGCCGCTAGCCAGCTGCTTCTTGAACTCCTCGGCCACGCCGCGCAATTCCTTGCCACCGACCCCGTCCAGCACCCGGGCGATCAGGGCCACGCCGCCGACATCCTCGGGGCCCGAGGCCGCGCCACCGCCGCCCCCGAGCGCCAGTTGCTTCTTGGCCTCGGCCAGTTCCTTTTCCAGCCGCTTGCGGTCGGCGACCAGGGCGTCAACCCGGGCCGTAACCTCGCTGACCGGGGTCTTGAACTGGTCGGCCAGGGCGCGGGCCACACCGGCCTGATCCAGCAGGAAGCGGCGGGCTGCCTCACCGGTCAGGGCCTCGATGCGCCGCACGCCGGCCGCGACGCCCTGCTCCGAGATGATCTTGAACAGGGCGATATCACCGGTACGCGCGACGTGGGTGCCACCGCAAAGTTCCACCGAATAGGCCTTGCCGGCCTCGGTCAGGGAGTCGCCGAGGGTCAGGACCCGGACGCTGGCCCCGTACTTTTCGCCGAACAGGGCCACAGCCCCGGCCTCGATGGCTTCCTGCGGGGCCATTTCCTCGGTGCGGGCGGCCACGTTCTGACGAATGAC
>NZ_QAII01000073.1:22283-33458 GCF_003060965.1 Caulobacter sp. HMWF025
TGGTTGGCGCGGGTCGTCGTGCGACGCGCCGCATCCACCGACGCCACGACGCTGTCTCCGACAGCGAGCGGCCCGGCCAGTTCGACGCGGTGAACATGCAGTTCCCCGGCCTGCTTCTGGGTATCGATCACGCGGCTTTCGACCCCGGCAGCCTCGATCACGCCGGTATCGCCGGCCTGGCCGCCGCCTTCGGCATAGAAGCTGGTCCGGTCCAGCAGGACCTCGACCGTCTGACCGGCCTCAGCGGCATTAACCTCGACCCCGTCGACCAGGAGGGCCTGGACCGTTCCGGTCGTCTCAGTGGTCTCATAGCCGACAAAGGCCGTCGCGCCACGGGCTTCCTTGATGCCGAACCAGGCCGCCGCTGCGCCCTGCTGGCCCGAGCCCGACCAGTTGGCACGGGCCATCTGGCGCTGCTTGTCCATGGCCACATCGAAGCCGGCCGTATCGACCGTGATCCCCTTGGCGCGCACCGCATCCTGGGTCAGGTCCAGCGGGAAGCCGTAGGTGTCGTAGAGCTTGAAGGCCACTTCGCCGTCCAGCACGCCGCCGGCCGACAGGTTGGCCGTGGCGTCGTCCAGCAGGCCCATGCCGCGGCCGAGCGTGACACGGAAGCGCTCTTCTTCCTGGCGCAGGGTTTCGACGATCGAGGCCTCGGCCCGACGCAGTTCCGGGTAGGCCTGGCCCATTTCGGCAACCAGGGTCGGAGCCAGGCGGTGCATCAGGGGCTCCTGCGCGCCCAGCAGATAGGCGTGGCGCATGGCCCGGCGCATGATCCGGCGCAGCACATAGCCCCGGCCCTCGTTCGAGGGGGTCACGCCGTCGGCCAGCAGGAAGGACGACGAGCGCAGGTGGTCGGCAATGACCCGGTGCGACGGAGCTTGCGCGCCCTCGGCCTTGACGCCGGTAAGGTCGACACTGGCGGCAATCAGCGCCTTGAAGACGTCGATGTCATAGTTGTCGTGTACGCCCTGCAGGACGGCGGCAATGCGCTCCAGACCCATGCCGGTATCGATCGAGGGCTTGGGCAGTGAGACACGCTCGCCGCCGGCCATCTGCTCGAACTGCATGAACACGAGATTCCAGATCTCGATGAACCGGTCACCGTCCTCGTCCGGGCTGCCGGGAGGGCCACCCGGGATATGAGCCCCGTGGTCAAAGAAGATTTCCGAGCAGGGACCGCAGGGGCCGGTGTCGCCCATCGACCAGAAATTGTCGCTGGTCGGGATGCGGATGATCCGGTCATCGGTCAGGCCGGCGATCTTCTTCCAGAGATCAGCCGCCTCATCGTCGGTGTGATAGACGGTGACCAGCAGCTTGTCCTTGGGCAGGGCAAAGTCGCGGGTCAGCAGGGTCCAGGCGTGGGTGATCGCCTGTTCCTTGAAATAGTCGCCGAACGAGAAGTTGCCCAGCATCTCGAAGAAGGTGTGGTGCCGGGCCGTGTAGCCGACATTGTCGAGGTCGTTGTGCTTGCCACCGGCGCGCACGCACTTCTGGGAGCTGACCGCGCGCGGATGGGCCGGGGTCTCGGTCCCGGTGAAGGCGTTCTTGAAGGGCACCATGCCGGCATTGACGAACAGCAGGGTCGGATCGTTCTGCGGCACCAGGGGGGCCGAGGGCGTGATCGCGTGGTCGGCCTTGCCGAAATAGTCGAGGAAGGTTCCGCGGATCTCGTTCAGGCTGGGCATGGGCGTCTCAAGGATCTTCGAGGCAGGTCCGGCGAACCGGAGGTTGGCGCTGCATAGCGCGGTTTTCGGTCGAGTGGAAACCAAGTCCTTGCCCCGCCTGCCGTACAAACGAAATCGGACGCCTGGCATGGGGTCCAGGCGTCCGGGGGATCGCGGCCTTTGCGGCGGGGGAGTGCCTTTGGCGTCATAAGAGGCGGGGTGACGCCGCCGGCAGGCGAAGGTCGCGAAACCGTTCGAGCGCTCCGTCGGGAGCGGCCCGAATCCTATTCGTCGCCGTCCTCAGGACCGCCGACCAGCAGCTCTTCCTCGATCTTCTGGGAAGACTTGCGAACCGCGGCCTCGATCTCGTTGCAGAGATCCTTGTTGGCCTTGAGGAACTCGCGGGCGTTGTCACGCCCCTGGCCGATGCGCTGGCTGTTATAGGAGAACCAGGAGCCGGCCTTGTCGATGATCCCGGCCTTCACACCCAGGTCGATGATCTCGCCGAGCTTGGAGATGCCTTCGCCGTACATGATGTCGAACTCGACCTCGCGGAACGGCGGGGCGACCTTGTTCTTGACGACCTTGACGCGGACATTGTTGCCGATGATCTCGTCACGCACCTTGACCGAGCCGGTGCGACGGATGTCCAGACGCACCGAGGCGTAGAACTTCAGCGCATTGCCGCCGGTGGTGGTTTCCGGGCTGCCGTACATCACACCGATCTTGTGACGGATCTGGTTGATGAAGATGACGATGGTGTTGGCCTTGTTGATCGAGGCCGTCAGCTTGCGCAGGGCCTGGCTCATCAGACGGGCCTGAAGACCGGGCAGGCTGTCGCCCATCTCGCCTTCGATTTCCGCCTTCGGCGTCAGGGCCGCAACCGAGTCGATCACGACAATGTCCACAGCCCCCGAACGCACCAGCGTATCGGTGATCTCCAGCGCCTGCTCACCGTTGTCCGGCTGCGAGACCAGCAGGTTGTCGAGATTGACCCCCAGCTTGAACGCATAGCCCGGATCAAGCGCGTGCTCGGCGTCGACGAAGGCGGCGGTACCGCCGGCCTTCTGGACCTCGGCCACGACGTGCAGGGCCAGGGTGGTCTTGCCCGAGCTTTCCGGGCCATAGATCTCGATGACCCGTCCCTTGGGCAGACCGCCGATGCCCAGCGCAATGTCGAGGCCGAGCGAGCCGGTGGAGACAGACTCGATCTCGACCTTGCCCTTTTCGCCCAGCTTCATCACCGAGCCCTTGCCGAACGCCCGGTCGATTTGCGCCAGCGCCGCTTCGAGCGCGCGCTGCTTGTCGCCGTCTTCTTTGCCCACGAGTTTCAAAGCCGCCTGATTGCTCATCTGATCCGCCCTTATTCCATGATTCCAATCCATGGACCGGAGGTTCGCGCCCGCCGCGCTCATCCGCCTGTGGAATGATCAAAATGTACATGCTTTGTTCCATGTTCGCAAGATGTTCTTTTCCGGAACGCCGCCCGAACAAATCTTCGCCCGCCCCTGATAATCGGGGCCTAGCCTCCCCATATCCCTGTATGGCCGTCGAGAACGAGCCGCGGGGCACGCGGTGATCCGTTCCGGCTTGGCCCGCCTTCGAGACATTCTTTCCCATGCTGTGGCTCTTCGAGCTGTCCGTCCTGTGCGCCCTGAGCGCCCTGTTGCTCTCCCCCCTGTTCAAAATGCTCGGAACGCCGTCCAAGTCCGGGACTACCCGCGCCCGGCTTGATCCGCGGACGACCGGCGTCCTGCGCCAGGCGCTCGTCGCCATCCCGATCCCCGTTGCCGGCGACGCGCCGGGGGCTCGGGCATGAAGACCTATCCCGGCACGCGCCCCTCGGGCCCGAAGGGTCTGAACGATTCCCGCTCCACCGGGAGCCAGCCCACCCGGCCCCGTCCCATAGATCCGGACGCCTTGCGCGGCACCAAGACCTGAGCATCCCGAGCGCAGTCCCGGTCCGTCCGTGAGCCGGTGCCCTGCCCGACCCCTCTCTCCCCGTCGCGACCGTGTCGCGACGGCGGGCTCGCCCCTGTCCCAGAGCCCCCAACAGGAGTGACAGCGTGATTGCCTATCTCATTCTCGTTCATCGCTATCCGGACCAGTTCAAGCGGCTGTTCCGGGTCCTTCATGATCCCGCGAACTACTATGTGGTCCATGTCGACAAGAACGCCGGCCCGGCCCTTGAGGCCGAGATCCGGAGCTTTCTCGCGCCCTATCCCAATGCGGCGGTTATCGAGAGCCGCAAGGCCATCTGGGGCGGCTACAGCCTGGTCGATGCCGAGCTCCGCGGCATGGAGGCGCTTCTGGACATGGGGGCGGACTGGAAGGTCTTCATCAACCTGTCCGGCCAGGACTTCCCGCTGATGAGTCAGAAGCGCATCAAGGCGTTTCTGATCCAGCACGCCGGGCAGGAGTTCATCCGGGTGATGGACCAGGCCCTCGTGCGCCCTGACACCCTGAACCGGGTTCGCGAGCATGTGGTCGAACGCCACGACCGGATCATCAATTCCGGCCTGACGCGCTCATTCCTGTCAGGCGCGCGGCCCTATATCGGCAATCAGTGGATGATGGTCACCCGGGCCTTCTGCGCCTTCGTCACCGGCGATCCCGCTGTTGAGCGTTACAAGGCCTTCTACCGCAACACCTTCATTGCCGATGAAGGCTTCTTCCAGACGGTCATGATGAATACGGCCGTGCACGGCGACATCGTCAATGACGACAAGCGGATGATCGACTGGGTGCCCGACGGCGACATCAAGCTGCGCCCGCGGACCTTCGCGCTCGGCGACGCAGCCGCCCTGACGGCCAGCGAGGCCCTGTTCGCCCGCAAATTCGACCAGTCCGTCGACGGAGACATTCTCGATATCCTCGAGGCGCACCTGCGGGCCCAGGACGCCGCCAATGCCCCGGAGCCGACCGTGCAGCGCGAGATCCTGCTGGCTGTCTAACCCTTTGGCGAAGCGACAACGCGGATCAACCCTTCGCTGCAGGGCCCGCAAAACCCGCTTGGCATAGCGTTGTTCCGCCTCATGAAAGGGCTCTTTAAGACCCATGTGCGAGGGTTCCCGTACATTAGGGGAACTCTCGCCTTGTCCATTGATCCGCGCCGCCTTCTGGGCCTGGCCTTTGCCAGCGCCGATCTGCTGGTGGAGATCCGCAACGGCAAGATCGGGCTGGCCCTGGGCGCGGCGCAGAGGATCGTCGGGCAGAGCGAAACGGACCTGACCGGCAGGATGTGGCGCGACCTCTTCGCCGCCGAAGACCAGCCTTTGATGGATGCCATCCTGGCCTGCGTCGAGGACGGGGTCCGGCGTGGTCCCGTCATTCTCCGCCTGGCCAGCCCCGAAAGCCGCTATGTCAGCGTCGTGATGCGGGCGCTGCCGGAAAACGGCGGCCGTGTGTCCTGCGCCGTGACCTATACCCAGGCCACCCGTCAGCCCATGGGCCAGGACGGGCTGCAGGTCCGCGAAACCTTTGAAGACATTGCGCGGGGCCTGTTCGAGGCGGCGCGCGTCACCGGCCAGGAACTCGAACTGGCCATGATCGAGCTTTCGGGACTCGACGCGATACGGGCTGCCCTGGCCCCCGCCGAGGCCGAGGCCCTCGACGCCCGGGTCGCCGGCGCCGTTCGCTCGGAAGCGCACGGCGGAGCCGTCGCCACCCGCCTGTCCAATGACCGCTTCGCCCTCGTCAAGACCAAGGACGAGACCACAGAGGGCCTCGTCCGGCGCCTGAGCCAGGTGATGGAGCTGAATGCTGCGGCCCATGTCGTTACCCTCGAGACCGGGATTGCACCGACGCGGGCCATGCGCGCCCTGCGCTATGCCCTGGACGATTTCCTGCGCGAAGGCCTGAAGGATACACCGCCCATGAGCCTCTCGGAGGCCATGACCCGTTCAGTGCAGCGCACCCTGGCCCGGGCGGGAGCCCTCGGCGTGGCGGTCAGCCAGCGGCGCTTCACCCTCGCCTACCAGCCGGTGGTCAGCCTGGCGACCGGGGTGGCCCATCACCACGAAACCCTCGTTCGCTTCGAGGACGGCGCCAGCCCCTTCGCCCTGATCCGCATGGCCGAGGAATTCGACCTGATCGAGGAACTGGACCACGCCATCGTCGAACAGGCGGTCAAGCGCCTGACCCAGGACCGCACCGGCGAGCTGAAGCTGGCCGTCAATGTCTCGGGACGCACCATCGTCAACGAGACCTTTGTCGACCACGTCTCGCGTACCCTGGCCAAGGCCAGCACCGCACGCGGCCGGCTGATCTTCGAGATCACCGAGACCGCCGCCATTGAGGACCTGCCGCGCGCCAACCAGCACATCCAGAGCCTGCGTTCCATGGGCTCACTGGTCTGTCTGGACGACTTCGGTTCGGGTTCGGCCTCGTTCGCCTACCTGCAGGAACTGCACCTCGACATCGTCAAGATCGATGGACGCTATGTGCGTGAACTGGCCGCCAACGGCCGCGACGGGGCCATGGTGCGCCGGGTGGTCGAGCTGTGCCGGGATCTCAACATCCGCACGGTCGCCGAGATGGTCGAAACCGTCGAGGTCGAGGACGTCATCCGCAAGGCGGGCGTCGACTTCGCCCAGGGCTGGCTGTTCGGACGTCCTTCAGACCAGCCCCAGCCGGCGCTGCGGCCGGGCCTGATCAAGCCGGCGGCCCGTCGGGCCGGAGCCACCGAAAGCTGGGGCTGACCCCCCTTCCCGATCGGGAAGGAGGGTCGCCTGCCGGCTTACTTCGCCGCCTTGGTCGCGGCGATATAGTTGTCGACCACGGACTCCAGCACGGTCAGCGGGGTCATGCCCGACAGCAGGCCCGCATCGTGGAACTTGCGGATGTCGAAGGCCTTGCCCAGGGCCTTGCGGGCCTTTTCGCGGGCGCGCAGCCAGACGATCTTGCCGATCATGTAGCTGCAGGCCTGGCCCGGCCACACGACATAGCGCTCGATCTCGGTGGTCGCGCCGCTCTCCTCGTCGCCCATTGTCTCGGCCATGTACTTGATGGCCTGTTCGCGGCTCCACTTCTTGTGGTGCATGCCGGTGTCGACCACCAGGCGCACGGCCCGGAACAGGGCATCATGCAGCATGCCGATCTGGCCGCGCGGATCGGTCTTGTAGATCCCCATCTCGACGGCCAGTTCCTCGGAATAGAGCGCCCAGCCCTCGGCATAGCCCGAGAAGCCGATCACCTTGCGGATCAGCGGCAGGCCCTGGGCCTCGTTCGACAGCGACAGCTGCAGGTGGTGGCCCGGGACGCCTTCGTGCACCGTCAGGGTGGTCAGGGTGTACTTGGCCTGCTCCTTGGTGTCGCGCAGGTTGATCCAGTAGATCCCCGGGCGCTTGCCGTCGAGCGAGGGCGAGTTGTAGTAGCCGCCCGGCGCGCCGGCCTCGATGGCCTTGGGCACGCGGCGGATTTCCAGCGGGGCCTTCGGCAGCTGGCCGAAATAGGCCGGCAGCTGCTTCTCGATCCACTTGGCCTTGACGTTGAGGTCCGCGATCAGCTGCTCCTTGGCCGCGTCGGTGTTCTCGTAGATGTCCTTGCCTAGCTCGGCCATGCGCTCGCCGACCGTGCCCTTGGCCATGCCGATCGACTTGAACAGCTTGTCGGCCTTGGCCTCGATCTGCGCCACCATGTCGAGGCCCAGCTGGTGGATCTCGTCGGGCGTCAGGGTCGCGGTCGTGTAGTTCTTCAACGAGACGGCATAGTAGTCGCCGCCGTCCTTCAGGCGCCAGACGCCGGCGTCATGGGTGGCCTTGGGCCGAACGCTTTCCAGCAGGGCGATCTGGCGCTTCAGGGCCGGCAGGACCGAGTTCAGATAGACCTTGGTCGCCTCGCCCGCCCAGTTGCCCTCGATCTTCTTCTCACCGGTACGGCGAACGATCGACTTGATCAGCGGTGCCTCTGCCGTCGGGGTGTCGGCAAAGGCCTTCATCTGGATCAGGGTCTTGTCGATCACGAAGTCCGGCGGGATCACGCCATCGGCATAGTCGCGCTTGGCGATGATGGTTTCCTGATCCATCAACCGGGCGAAGCCCTCCATCCGCTGCAGATAGGCGTCGGCATCGGCCTTGGTCTCGATGCTGTGCTGGGTGTCGAGGAAGTCGGGCATCGACTGGTAGGAGCCCGTCAGCTGGCTGAGCACATAGGGCGCGCCCGAACCGCCGCCGGCATAGGTGAACTTGCTGCCCTCGTCCTGCACCGCCAGGGTGAACTCGACGGTGTCGTAGTTGATGGCGTCCATGCCCGAGAGGGCCTTGCGGTCGATGGCGCGCAGGGCGGCCAGCTGTTCGCGGGTCTGGGCCGCGCCGGCGGCGATCGCCTCGGCTGAGCGGTCGGACAGCAGGCCCTTGGTCCAGGCCAGATCACCGTTGTCCAGGCCCAGGCCCGTGGCCAGTTCCGGGGCCTGGCGCAGCAGCTTGGCCATGGCCTCATCGAACAGGGCATTCAGCTTGGCGGCTTCGCCGGTCGCGGCGTCGCGGGCAAAAGCAAGCGACGGCGCCGTCACGGCCAGGCCGGCGGCGACGGTGGAAAACAGCATCTGGCGACGAGTTTGCAAGGCGAGACCCCTAAGGAACATTTTGTTGGACGAATGCCTAAGCCCTGGCCCGGACCGGCGTAAATTAATTTCTATTAATCCGGTCGTTCGGCACGGTGCTGTTTCCGAAGCCGTCAGTCGCCACGCTGCAGGGTCACGAACAGCTCGTTCTCGATCACCCACTGGCCGGTGACCTTGCGCCAGGTGGCCATGTAGGGGCCCGACTGCTCCGGCGCGCCGCGCCAGGAGCCGACCCAGCGCCCCTGCTCGGCCGCCCGCAGGCCGGCACTGTCGATCGTGATCGACTCGGCGGTCCGCACATAGGCGATGAAGTCGGGATCGCGGAACTGGGCGTCGAAGGCGGCGATCACCTCGGCCGCGCCCATCAGCACCGACCCGTCGCCGGCGATCAGGGTCACCCGCGGGTCAAAGAACGGCGTGAGACGCGCGGCGACCTTGCCGGCAATCAGCTTGTTGGTCAGCTTGCGACGGGCGGCGATGGCGTCGGCGGGCTCGGTCATTGAGGGTCTCGCAAGGGGATCGCGGCGGTGTAGCCTCCGCTTCTACGCTGCCCGCTTCCCGAGTCGCCATGACCGCCCCTACCCTGACCACCGCCCGCCTGACCCTGAGCGTGCCGGTACCCGGCGACTTTCCCGACAGCGCCGCCATGTGGGCCGACCCGGTGGTGACCCGCTTCGTCGGCGGCCGCCCCTGTACGGAAGAGGAAAGCTGGGCCCGGCTGCTGCGCGCGCGCGGCCTCTGGAGCCTCTTGGGCTACGGCTACTGGGCCGTCCGCGAGACCGCCACCGGTCGCTATGTCGGCGAGGTCGGCTTCGCCGATTTCCGTCGCGACATCCAGCCGTCCCTCGCCGGCCTGCCGGAGATGGGCTGGGTGCTGACGACCTGGTCGCACGGTCAGGGCTTCGGCACCGAAGCGGTGGCGGCGGGCCTGGCCTGGATCGACGAGACCCTGCAGCCCCCCGTCGTGCCGTGCATCATCGATCCGGCCAATGCCCCCTCGCTGGCCCTGGCCCGCAAGATGGACTTCAGGGTCGTGACCGAGACAGCCTACAAGGACGCGCCGATCAGGCTTCTGGAGCGGACCCGCCGCTGATCTCCGGCTTGCGCCCGCCGCTGCCGGCATTGAGCCGCCGCGCCGCCAGGGCCCCGACGAGGAACAGGGCCCCGACCGCCAGGAAGGAGGCCGCCCGGATCACGCCCTCCAGCCGCGCCAGATCGAACAGCATGACCTTGATCGCGGTCAGCAGCAGCACGGCAAGCCCCGCCCAGCGCAGGGTCGTGTCGCGCCGGGCCGAACCCAGGCTGAGAACCGCCAGGCCAAATACCGCCCAGAGCGCCGAGAAGGACCAGGTCTCAAGTGCCCCGCCGCGACCGGGCGCGCTCATGTCCGCCCCATGGAAGGCCCAGCGGATCAGCAGGCTGACCAGGGCAAACAGGATGCCGACACAGACCGCCAGCGCCGCGCGGCCGAAGGGTGACTCGTCACGGCGCAGGCCCAGCACGGTCGCCGCGCCGAGGCCGTAGAGGCCGAACAGCAGCAGCCCGGCCGGCACCGAGGCCAGGGGCTGGTCCAGCGGACCCCACCACGGGCTGGCATAGCGTCCGAACACTAGGGCAGCACCCGCCAGCGCGATCCAGCCGGCAGCCGGCGCGGCCTGATGCAGCCAGCGGCCGCCCCGGTGTGAGGCGGCCAGTCGCGACGACAGCAGGCCACGGGCCGTCAACAGACCAAGGATCGCATAGGCACAGGCCTCGGCCCGGCCGATCCCGCCCTGCGTCAGATCGAGGCCGTGGAACGCCCAGCGCAGCAGTTGCAGCAGCAGGGCCACGGCCAGTCCGGCCGCCACGGTCAGGGCTGCGCGGTCCAGCGGCGTGTCGCCCCGCCGCAGGCGCAGGGCCAGCAGCACGGCCAGGGCGTGCAGGCCAAAGACCAGCAGGGCATTGCCCACCGACGGCAGGGCCGTCTGCGACAGACCCCACCAGGGGCTGGCCAGCAGGCCGAAGACCAGAACACCACCGGCCAGACTGATCCCGCCGGCCGCCGGGGCGGCGGCGCGCAGCCAGGCGGCCTGGGCCCGGCCCGTTCCGACGCGATCCGCCCCCAGGGCCCAGGCCGTCAGCAGGGCCAGCACGGCGTAGACACAGGCTTCCGCCCGCTCAACCGGTGCGCCGGCCATCTGCGCGCCATGGAACAGGTGGCGCAGGACCAGCAGGATCCAGAGCAGGCCAAAGACCACGGCGGCCACCAGCCAGCTCCGACTCCAGGCCTCGTCCGGACGGGCCCGGCGGCGCACGGTCGCGGCCAGCAGCAGGGCCGGGGCCAGGAAGGCCAGGATCAGGCTGTTGAACACCGGCAGGCCGGCCGGGGCCTCGCCGGTGCCCCACCAGGGGTTCAGCACCAGTCCCGGTCCGATCAGGCCATGCAGGATCCCGACCCCGATCACGGCCACGGCGCGCCAGCGGGCGATGATCCCGTCATCGTCCCTTTGCCGGGCCACCAGCAGCAGGCCGGCCGAGAGCATCAGCAGGGTCCGCAAACTCGCCTCGAACAACGGGCCCGAAGCCGAGGCCTTGCCGGCCAGCACGATGTGCAGGCCCGTAAACAGGCCCAGAAGCAGGACCAGCAGCGCGGCCGTCGACAGCGCCTCGCGCTCGTTGCGCTGCGCCTCGCCGCGACGCTTGAGCGCCAGCGAGCCGACAAACAGCAGGGCCGAGGTCAGGGCCGAAATGCCGAGCAGGTTGCTCAGGGCCAGACGGCCGGCCAGGGCCTCGCCGATGAAGCCGGTGCGCAGCATGACCGCCAGGGCCATCAGCCCGCCCGCCACCGCCGCCGGGGCAAGGCCCCGCCAGCCGAGGCCTGCCGCCGCAAGGGCCAGGATCAGGGCGGCCAGGGCCTGGGTCGCCGGCTCAACGGCCACCGGACTGGCAGCGTGCAGGGCCACAAAG
>NZ_QAII01000074.1 GCF_003060965.1 Caulobacter sp. HMWF025
GGTCTGGCGGGCCTCGAACTCGATATTCTCCGGGAAAACCTTCACCGCCGACGGATCGGCCATGGACAGGTCCGGCACCAGCCGGAAGCCCGCCTCCCCGGCCTGTTTCAGGGCGTCGGTCGCGCTCATGACGTCGCGGGTCAGGAAGCTGGCGATGTCGACCAGGATGCGGCCATCTGCTGTCTCGGCGACCACGTCGCCGGCCCAGACGGTGGAGACGGCAAAGGCCTCGCGCGCGGCGGCCTGCTCGGCGGCCGGAGCGCCGGTGGCGGTGAACTTGGGGTTCTCGAACTCGGCGATCACCTTCTTGCCGATCCGGCGGAAGGCCAGCACCTGGGTGTCACCGAGGGCGGCGCGGTCGAGGCCCACGGGGGCCGAGCCGAGGCCGGTCTTCAGGGCGGTGACATAGATGAAGCGGCCGCTGACCCCGTCGGCATCGGCCTTCGGCAAGGCCAGCAGGATGCGGCCCTTGTTGCGGTCGACATAGACCGGCAGCAGCCCGTCCATCCGGGTCGCACCGGCCAGTGCGGTCTCGGCGGCCGAGGGCGGCGGGGTCTTGTCCGCTGCGGCCAGGACCGGGGTGGCGACAGACAGAAGCAGTACCGCCGCAAGGGCCGCGCGACTGACAGATCCGGACATGAACAGGGCCCCAGCTCTAGTGACCGGTGAGACGGGCGATTCCCGCCTCCGAACCGGCGGGGCCGAGCCTGTCACCGCCCAACGCAACACGCCAGAGGCGCGCCGGCGTTTCGACGGAAACGTCGGACCTCTGACCTACTGGGTGTCAGCGCGCCGGGCGCGGATGGCGCGCTGGCCGTCAATGTTCATGAAGTAGCTGCCCATCGAGGCCTTGCGGACCTCGATCCGCGAGCCCTTGCGGGGCGGCTTGCCCAGGGCGTTGTCGTCGACCTGCTTCCAGACGGCTCCGTCGGTCAGCACCACCGTCCAGCGGCCGTCGCCCCCCAGGCGGACACTGGCGGCCTCGCCGACCACGCGATCGACCTCGGACTTTTCCTCGCTGCGATCCAGGATGGCGAGCGCCGACAGATCCAGACCGAACGCCTGCCGGCGGGCGGCGCGGGCTTCCTGGCGATCGACGATGATCACCTCACCGGTCTTTTCGGCGGCGTTCACCTTGCCCACGGCGGCGTCATAGCAGGCCAGACGCTCGGCATCGGCGACGATGGCGCGGCAGTCGAACAGGGCCTTCAGCACGGCCGGCTTGGCCGCCTCGGGCGGCGTGGCGGCCAGGGCACTGACCGGCAGGGCCAGGGTCAGGAGCAGACCGGAAAGGCGTTTCATGGAACCCCGCATCATTGAACATCGGCATTGAAGGCGGCGAACGACGCCTGCGGCAAGGGTCTTCAGGCCGGGGGCGTGCTTTCCCGGACCAGCCAGCCGGTCAGGGACAGCCGCTTGGCCGCCGCATAGGGCGCGACCGGGGCCACCGAGTGCGGCCGCGGCACCCGGAACAGGGTCAGGACATTGAAGCCGGGCATGAAGCCGCGCTCGATCTGGCCGTCGGCATCATGGAACAGCAGCTGGCCACCCCAGTCGGGCCGCCACTCACGGGTGAAGCCCAGGGTGAAGGCCGCCAGACGGTCATCACGCCTGTGGCTGTCGTCATGCAGGGTCAGGAAGTCGCCGGGCCGGTAGTTGGAGGCCTGGACCCGGACGCCGTCCACCTGCGGCTGGCCGATCACGGCGGCCCCGAAGTCGAGGAAGGCCCGCCCCTGCAGGAACTCCGTCGCCAGGTGGATCGGCGCCGACGGGTCGCGGGCATACTCGTCCTGCAGGGCATAGGACAGGTGGACGAACGAGAAGCCCCTCGAAGCCCGCTTGATCGCGCCCTGCAGGAACTGGCGGACCTGGGCCTCGCCGAATTTCTGGATGACCTGGCTGCTGATCACCAGGGTGTCGGACGTCTCGTCCGGGGCCACGACGTTCCAGGTCAGGCCGGACAGCAGGGTCGCCACGGCGTCCGCGTCTGCCGGGCGCAGGAAGACCGGAATCTGCACCACGCCGTCGCGGGCGAAGGCCTCGGCGAACGGCGCAGGATCCAGGCCGGGATTGATGCAGATCTCGGCCTGGGCCGTCATGACTGTCTACCGTCTCGCAGAGTCGCCGGCGCACGGACCGCCGAAGAACCCGAGTCAGCTATCAGACTGCCCCTCGCCGCTTCAAGCCGCGCCCGACACACGCAAAACGTTACCGTTATCAGAAAAGCAGCCTTTCCGCGCTTTCCGACAGAGATCGTCCACCGGCCATCTCTATTCACGAATTAACTCTGTTCTCGCGGCAGAGATCGAGCGTCCTCAGGATGCAAATCATTCGCGTCTGGCAAGACTGAGCCATCAGCCAGAGCGCCGAGGCCTTAGGCACACCCTCCGCCCCGCCTTTTAAAATTGTCACAAAGCCATTCAATGTGACGGCAATACTACAGTTTTCAAGATTCCATACTTCTTCTAATGCCGGGAATTCTCAAGCAATAAAATGGCATCTTTGGGCCCGAAAGGCGGTCATCTGCATCTCTTTTGTTACACTCGCGACGAAATATTGCCGCAACTCGTCAGAAGCGATTGACCCCTGCGTCGCAGCCGCCAATTTCGCGCCAGGTCTCGCGCCCCTTCGGCGCGAGCGGGGGCGTCAACCGTTCGGCATCTGACCGACGAAGACGCATGCAAAAGTTGGAGGTCTGAATTTTGAACGCCTTGTCCACCCGGAAACGCCTGCTGGCGACGACCGTGTTCTGCGGCGCTATGCTGCCCGCTCTGGCCGCAATGCCCGCCATGGCCCAGGACACCGCCGCTCAAGAGCCTGTCGCCGTTGAAGAAATCGTCGTCACCGGTTCGCGCATCGCGCGTCCTGACCTGGTGTCGTCCAGCCCCGTCGCCACCGTCGGCGACAAGGAACTGAAGCAGTCGGGCGTCGTCAACACCGAGAACCTGCTCAACACCCTGCCGCAAGCCGTCCCCGGCATCACCTCGACGGTGAACAACGGCAGCAACGGTACCGCCACGGTCAACCTGCGTGGCCTGGGCACCGCCCGGACCCTGGTTCTGGTCGACGGCAAGCGCCAGACCCCGACCACCTCTTCGGGCGAAGTCGACCTCAACCTGATCCCGACCGCGCTGATCAAGCGCATCGAAGTCGTGTCGGGCGGCGGTTCGGCCGTTTACGGTTCGGACGCCGTCGCCGGCGTCGTCAACTTCATCATGAAGACCGACTTCGAAGGCATGGAAGTCTCGGCCGGCTATCAGGCCACCGATGACGGCGAAGCCCCGATCTACTCGGCCGACATGACCTTCGGCGCCAACTTCGCCGACCGCAAGGGCAACGTCGTCCTGAGCCTGGGCTACAACAAGCGCGAAGCCCTGACCCAGGGCGAACGCGGTGGCATGCTGGGCCGCGCCTGGGGTGACAACGCCGCCCGTGACGGCCTGGTGCCGTCGGGTTCGGGCTCCATCGAGCCGGGCCGCGTCGACCCGTTCGTGGCAGGCAAGTTCGTGACCCTGCCGGGCGTCGCCAACCTGTCGGCCAACTCGGCCCTGTTCCTGCCCACCGGTGACGTGCGCCTCTACAACTCGGCCAACGACACCTACAACTTCGCGCCGGTCAACTACGTCCAGACCCCGCAGGAGCGCTTCTCGGTCACCTCGCTGGCCAGCTACGAGATCAAGCCGGGCCTGACCGCCTATGCCAAGGGCAACTTCGTCAGCAGCAAGGTCGTCACCCAGCTGGCCCCGACCCCGGTCGGCAACCGTACCTTCCGCTTCACCCTGGACAACAACCCGTTCCTGACGGCGGCCGCCAAGACCGCCCTGAACAGCCTGGGTTCGTCGACCAGCTACACCATCCCGACCAGCGCTTCCTGGGCGGCCGGCACCTATACCGACGTCGACACCGACGGCGACGGCCTCTTCGACACCGTCACCGGCGTGTTCAACAAGCGCCTCAGCGACGTTGGCCCGCGCGTGGCGTCGTTCAACTTCACCGGCTTCCAGATCCAGCTGGGCCTGAAGGGCGACATCGAAGCCATCAACGGCGGCTTCGACAGCTACTTCCAGTACGGCAACACCCACGGCAGCAACACGCTGCTGGGCGACACCAGCCTGGCCCGCATCCAGCAGGGCCTGCTGCTGAACGCCGCCGGCACGGCCTGCGCCGATCCGTCGGGTGGCTGCGTTCCGGTCAACATCTTCGGCCAGGGCACGATGTCGGCGGCTGCGGCCAACTTCATCAAGACCCGCATCAACTCGTCGCAGGACTACGAGCAACTGTACGCCGGCTTCACCTTCAACGGTGATACCGAGAACCTGTTCTCGCTGCCCGCCGGTCCGATCGGCTTCGCCGTCGGCGGCGAATACCGCGCCGAAGACTTCGCCTTCAACCCCAGCCAGGACCTGGCCGTCGGCAACCTGACCGGCTTCAACGCCAGCCCGCCCGTCTCGGGTCGCTTCGACGTGTATGAAGCCTATGCCGAAGTGCTGGTGCCGGTCCTGAAGGACCTGCCGTTCGTCAAGTCGCTGGACCTGGAACTGGCCAGCCGCGTGTCGGACTACACCACCCAGGCCGATCCGGTTGAAACCTACAAGGTTGCCGGCACCTGGAAGCCCTTCGACGACCTGCTGCTGCGCGCGTCGTACAACAAGGCGATCCGCGCTCCGTCGGTCGGCGAACTGTACGCGCCGCAAGGCAACGGCTTCCCGACCGCGACGGACAACTGCTCGGCCCGCGCCGCGCCGAACGCCGCCACGCGTCAGGCCTGTATCAACTCGGGCGTCGCGGCCAACCAGGTCGGCGTGATCAACGCCAACCAGCAGACCCAGACCCTGTCGGGCGGCAATCCGAACCTGCGTCCGGAAGAAGGCAAGACCATCACCTACGGTTTCGCCTACACCCCGTCGTGGCTGCCGAACTTCTCGATCACGGGTGACTACTTCTCGATCGAGATCACGGACGCCATCGCCAACTTCGGCGGCAGCGCTTCGAACGTGATGAACGTGTGCTACGGCACGCTGGTCAACGGCAACCCGAACTCGCCGTACTGCCAGGCCATCAAGCGTCTGGCCAACGGCTCGATCGACTACATCTCGCTGACCGCCCAGAACGTGGCTACGGTGAAGACCGAGGGCTTCGACGTCGGTGTCACCTACCGCACGACCCTGGAAGACCTGGGTCTGCCGGATTGGGGTTCGCTGTCGTTCCGCTCGCTCTACACCAACACCTGGGAGCGCACGACGACGCCGGACGAAATCTCGGCTCCGATCAAGTGCGCCGACAAGTTCGGCACGCGTTGCGGCAACCCGACCCCGCGTCACAAGCTGCGGTCGGCTGTCAACTGGAAGATGGACCAGTTCGGTCTGAACCTCGTCTGGAACCACCTGGACGACGTGAACGACGATGCTCCGGCCACCAAGTACACGGTCGAGCGTATCGGCGCGAAGAACTACTGGGACCTGTCGGGCGACTGGGAAGTCAACGACAACGTCGCCTTCACGGCCGGCGTCAAGAACCTGACCCAGGAGTCCTATCCGATCCTCGGCGGCAACGCCTCGCCGTCGAACAGCGGCTATCCCGCCGCCTACGACGTGCTGGGCCGGACGTTCTTCCTGAACGCCCGCCTGCGCTACTAAGCAGCACGGCCTGTCCGGATCTTCGGGTCCGGGCAGGTCTGGCTTCTGAAGGCCAAGACGATCAAGCCCGCCCTGGCCCCGGCCGAGGCGGGTTTTTTCTGGCCCCGAACCCGGGATTGTCCGGAAAATCCGTGCTGCCCGATTGCTTCGGCCGGAGATTCACGATCAGCCTGCGGACCTGTTTTCAGGCAGGCATCCAGGGGCGAGCAGCATGATCCGACACACCGCCATGACCGGCGCGGCCCTCAGCCTGCTGATGCTGCTGTCAGGCCCCGCCCGGGCCGGCGAGATCGCCTCGCCCGCCACCGCCTTCGCCCAGCCGGTGGGCAGCGACTATTTCCTCGCCGACTACACCGCCTACGAGGCCTATCTGAAGACCCTGGCCGGCCAGTCGGACCGCATGAAACTGGTCGATATCGGCCAGACTGAGGAAGGCCGCACCCAGTGGATGGCCATCGTCTCCTCGCCCGCCAACCTGGCCCGGCTGGACCACTACCAGACCATCGCCCGCAAGCTGGCCAAGGCCGAGGGCGTCAGCCGCGCCGAGGCAAAAAAGTTGGCCGCCGAAGGCAAGGCCGTGGTCTGGATCGATGCCGGCCTGCACGCCAACGAGACCGTCACCTCCCAGGGCCAGATCCAGGTCCTGTACCGGATGCTGACGGAGAACGATCCCGAGACCCTGCGGCTGCTGGATGACGTCATCATCCTGTTTGCGCACGACAATCCGGACGGCATGGAGCTGATCTCGGACTGGTACATGCGCAACGCCGATCCGGAAAAGCGCGAGTTCGGCTCGGTGCCGCGCCTGTACCAGAAGTACATCGGCCACGATAACAACCGCGACAGCTTCATGTCGCAGATGGTCGAGACGACCAATATCAACCGCCAGTTGTTCCGCGTCTGGTATCCGCAGATCGTCTACAACCAGCACCAGACCGCGCCCAACGGCATGGTGGTGTTCGTGCCGCCGTTCCGTGATCCGGCCAACTTCAACTACGACCCGCTGGTCATGACCACCCTGCAGGAGGTGGGCATGGCCATGCACAGCCGGCTGGTGGCCGAGGACAAGCCGGGCTCGGGAGCCCGCAGCGCCGCCCCCTACTCCACCTGGCACAACGGGATGGAGCGCTCGATCGCCTATTTCCACAATTCGGTGGGCCTGCTGACCGAGATCACCGGCGGACCGACCCCGTCGAGGATCAACCTCGCCCCCGAGGTGCAGTTGCCCAGCAACGACCGTCCCGCGCCGATCGCGCCCCAGGCCTGGCGGCTGCAACAGACCCTGGACTACCAGTGGAGCCTGAATCGGGCGGTGCTGGACTATGCCTCGCGCAACCGCGAGCGCCTGCTCTTCAACATCTGGAAGATGGGCGACAACAGCATCCGCCGGGGCAGCCAGGACAGCTGGACGATCACCCCCAGCAAGGTCGAGGCCCTGAAGGAAGCCGGCAGGGCGCGGCCGCTGGAAGGCTCGCGCGGCTCGGTCGATCCGGCGCTCTATGCCACGGTGATGCAGGCTCCGGCGCAGCGCGACCCGCGCGGCTTCATCCTGCCCGCCGACCAGGCCGACCTGCCCACCGTCGTGGTCTTCCTCAATGCCCTGATCAAGGCCGGGGTCGAGGTCGAGCAGGCCGACACCGCCTTCAGCGTCGGCGGCAAGACCTATCCGGCCGGCTCCTATGTGGTGAAGACCGCCCAGGCCTACCGGCCGCATGTCATGGACATGTTCGAGCCGCAGGATCATCCGCACGACACCGACTATCCCGGCGGGCCGCCCAAGGCCCCCTATGACGTGACCGGCTATACCCTGGCCTATCAGATGGGCGTCAAGTTCGACCGCATCCTCGACGGCTTCGACGGCCCGTTCCGGCGCGTGCCCGACCTGATCACGGTCCGCCCGGGCCAGATCACCGGCACCGGCAAGGCCGGCTGGCTGATCAGCCACGCCCCCAACAACAGCTTCACCCTGACCAACCGCCTGCTGAAGGCCGGGGTCCGGGTGTCCTGGCTGAAGGACGCCACCCGGGCCGGCAAGACCGAGTTCGGCCCCGGGGCCATCTGGGTTCCCGCCTCACCGGCCGCCGCCGCCGTGATCAGCCAGGGTGTCCGCGAGCTGGGGATCAATGCTCTGGCGGTGAGCCATACCCCGCGCGGCGCGACCCTGCCGCTCAAGCCCGTGCGCATCGGCCTGGTCGATGTCTATGGCGGCTCGATGCCGTCCGGCTGGAACCGCTGGCTGTTCGAGAAGTTCGAGGCCCCGTTCCAGGTCGTCTATCCGCAGCGTCTCGACGCCGGCGACCTGAACAAGGACTTCGACGTGCTGGTCTTTGCCGACGGGGTCTTCCCCGCTCCGGCCGGTAGCCCGTTCCGGGCCGGACGCGGCGGGTCCCAGCCCCGGCCCGAAGACATCCCGGCCGAGTTCCGCCCCTGGCTGGGCCAGATCACCGACGCCAAGACCCTGCCCCAGGTGGCGGCCTTCGCAAAAGCCGGCGGCACCGTCGTGGCGATCGGGGCCTCGACCCGGCTGGCGGTCGCCCTCGGTGCCCCAGTCGAGGTCGCCACCGCCCGCCTTGAGAAGGCCGAACTGCGGGCCCTGCCGACCACCGAGCTCTTCATCCCCGGCTCGATCCTGCGGGCCCGTGTCGATCCGCGCCAGCCCCTGGCCTACGGCATGGGCGAAGAGGTTGATGTCTTCTTCGACCGCAGCCCGGCCTTCACCCTGAAGTCGGACGCCGCCGGGGTCTCGCGAGTGTCCTGGTTCGACAGCGACACGCCCCTGCGCAGCGGCTGGGCGATCGGCGAGGAACGGCTGAAGGGCTCGGCCACCATCCTCGACATCGACATCGGCCAGGGCAAGCTGCTGGCCCTCGCCCCCGAGGTCACCCAGAGAGCGCAGTCTTACGGGACCTTCAAGTTCCTGTTCAACGGCCTGCTCTACGGCCCGGCCGTGTCCGGAGTGTCGGGAAAATAGGGTTTCGTCACAGTCCGGCAACGCCCTGATACAGGCCTGAAACACGGACGCCCTCTTCGGAACAAGACTGTAGGCCAAGGCTGGGTTTCGTCTCAAACCCGTGACGCGACCTCTGGCGGCCATGTCATTTTCCCCGGCGATGCGACCCGACAAGCCGTGCTCAGTCCTGGCGCGGGTCCTGCTGGTCGAGGATGATCACGACCTGCGCCGCGAAATGGCCACCTATCTGGAGGCCCAGGGCTATGGCGTGGATCAGGCCGCCGACGCGGGCCAGGCCCGCAGGCTTCTCGGGCACGGCCCGGTGGACGTGGCGGTGCTTGACGTCAACCTGCCCGGCGAGGACGGCCTGTCGCTGTGCCGGCATCTGGCGGTGCAGGGCGGCCCCGCGATCCTGATGCTCAGCGCGCTGGGCGATCCGGTCGACCGCATTCTGGGGCTGGAACTGGGCGCCGACGACTATGTGGTCAAGCCGATCCCGCCGCGGGAGCTGCTGGCCCGGGTCAAGGCGCTGCTGCGACGCCGGTCCGGCGAGACCCGCGCCGCCCTGCGGGCCGTCTACAGCTTTGCCGGCTTCCGGCTGGACCTGGCCGCACGCCAGCTGACCGCCCCGAACGGCACGCTGCTGCTCCTGACCCGCGGCGAGCTTTCAATCCTGTCGGCGCTGCTGGACCAGGCCCAGACCGTGGTCCCGCGCGAGGAGCTGCTACGCCTGATCCGGGGCGAGGAGCCCGCCGTCGTCGGTCGTGGCATCGACCTGCACATCAGCCGCCTGCGCCGCAAGATCGAGGCCCAGACCGATCAGGCCCTGATCAAGACCTATCGCGGGGTCGGCTATGTGCTCGACGCCCGGGTCAGCCTGCAATGAGCGCGACCGCTCCCGGCCGGGGCCCCCGACGCCGGTCCAGTCCGCCGCTGGCCGTGCAGATCATCGCCCTGCTGCTGTGCGGGATTGTGCTGGCCCAGCTGGTGACGCTGGGCCTGACCCTGCTGCTGCCGCCCGCGCCCCCGGCCCAGCACAGCCTGGCCGACATCGCCGCCGGGTTGCAGGGCCGCCCCATCGCCAATGAGGGGGCCCGCCCCCTGCTCAGAGCCGCTGATGACCAGCCGCCCAGCCTGCAGAGCCCCGGCTGGTTCGTCTCCGAACAGGCCCACGCCGATCTGGCCCGCCTGATGAAGGTGGATCCCGGCGCGGTGCGGCTGCTGTTCTATGCCCCCCTGCCCTTTGCCGGGACGCCGACCCGCCAGCTGAGCGCCGTCGGCCGCGAGCGTCAGGGCGGAGCGGCGGCCTCACTCGGACAGGCGGTCCGCAGCCTGCTGGCCCCGGCCGCAGAGGCCCGCCCGCCGGCGGGGGCCGCCCTGCCGATGCCGGGCTTGCCGGGGGGCTTGCCCGTTGGAGGACCTGTCCCGGC
>NZ_QAII01000009.1 GCF_003060965.1 Caulobacter sp. HMWF025
CTGCGGCACCGGCCGCTGCGCCGCGCCCCTCGATCAACCGCCGTATCACCCCCATCCCCGGCCCTTCCCCCATCAAGGGGGAAGGGAGGAGTGCCCCATGATCGACGCCCTGCCCATCGAAGGCCATGCCTCGCTGTTCTGGACCCGCGACCTCAATGACGACGTCACCGCCGCCGGAGCCTTCGCGGCCAGTCTCGCCGAGACCGGCGCGGCGGGGGTCAAGCTGCTGCACCAGCACGATGACGCCGAGCCCATCGGGGTCTGGGACGAGATCGTCGAGGACGCGCGCGGCCTGTTCGTCCGGGGGCGAATCCTGCGCACCGCGCCGCGCGGCCGCCTCGTCGCCGCCCTGGTCGAGGCCGGGGCGCTGGACGGCCTCTCGATCGGCTTTCGCCAGCTCAAGGCCCGCCAGGACGGCCCCCTGCGGGTGCTGACGCGGGTGGACCTCTGGGAGGTGTCGGTGGTTACTTTTCCGATGTTGCCGGGGGCTAGGCTGCGGGTCTCCAGCGGTTCAAACTAAATCCCACAGGGATCGTGTATCTCGGACTCTTCCGTGACCTTCCAGTGATTTTCGACCAGGCTCAGGGTCACGTAATTTGCGTAGCAACGGTATGAGAATCTCACGCCTGTTTGGCCTTCGGAAGACTTGATCGGGCCAACCGATATCTGGGCTGTCGGTTCCGATATTGGCCCAGAAACACCATTACAGTGCGCCAGACTGACAACCTGGCGATCAAAGCTCGGTCCGCCCATATCTCGATAGGCTTCAACGAATACCTGACGCGGATCGTGGTGAAAGTACGCCACTGTCGCGAGAGAGACAGCGCACTCCTCAGCCGTGGCGTCACGCGTCGGCGGCGGTATGGGCTGCGGTGGAGATGGTTGCGGCTCACTTTGCGGTCTGGCAGTCAGCGAGGCCGTTCGCTTAATCACCAATGGCGGACAGTTTTCCAGAACACCGTCCCGAGGTGTGCAGCGGCACGCCATCGGTTCACCCTCACGGCCGTCGCACACCTCGAGGTGATCCGCGCTCTCGGCCAGGGGCCGGATACTCCGCCCGGCGCACCCGGTCAGGACCAGCATCAGGAGTACCGATACCACCACCCGCATCGCGGAACGCTCCCCGAACTCCACCGCTGAAGTTGTAGAACCCGCAGCGCGCCCCGTCGAGGCCGCAGAGCGCCCCCTAAGGCGCGCAGCGGGTCTGGAGGTCGAGGGCGGCGTCGGCGAAGGCGGTGCCGAGGGTCACATAGTTGGCCGACAGATAGTGCCAGTGGTCGGGCAGGAACTGGAAGTCCTTCGTCACCGAGACCAGGGCGGCGCAGCGGTCGGCGGCGACCCAGTCGGCCTGGGCCTTCTGGACCTGCGGGCTGTAGGCCATCAGCAGGCCGTTCGGGCCGGCCCCGGAATCGGCGATCCGGCCGATCACCACCGGCAGGTCGTCCACTCGCAGGGCGGCACGCAGCAGGCCCATCAGGCGCTCGAGATTGGCCGGGTAGGCGGCCGCCGCGTCGGCCCGATCATAGGCGTCGGCCTCGCCCTGCATCCAGATGATCCCGGCCGGTTCCAGGCGGTCGGGGCGGCCGTCGCCGTCGATGTCGCGGGTCTCGAGCGCGGCGCGGATCGTGGTCAGGGCGCTGTCATACTGGTTGCGGCCATTGCCCTGGGCCGAGGACGGGTTCCAGGTGCCGTAGCCGGAGACGCCGCCCATCAGGCTGGAGCCGCCGCGGGCGAACTTGACCAGGGCCACCGGCCCGGCCCCGCGCTCGGCCAGGCGTCGGCCGAAGGTCAACTCGGGGCCGAAGCGTTCGGACAGGCTGTTGCGCTGTCCGTCGGTGCTGAAGCCGGTGCCGAAGCCCGGCGACAGCGGGGCCCAGAGGCCCAGGCCCCCGCCGGCCTGGCCGTCCGGCAGGGCCTGGCCGTTGAAGATCATCACTCCGGGCACCGGGCCGCGCAGGGCGGCGGGGAGCTCGGCGGTGAAGCCGAAGCCTTCCATGTTGGACTGCCCGCCCAGGAACCAGACCTTGTAGACGGTCGGGGCCGGGTCTGCGGTCTGGGCCTGCAGCGGGGTGGCGAAGCTCGCCAGCGCGGCCAGGGCCAGACAGGTCCGGCGGATCAGGGGGCGAAACATGGTCGAGAACTCCGGCGCGGCCTGAACGGCCCGTGCAGGAGCCGGCCATTCGCCGGGCCTGTCAATCAGGCCCCGGTCGAGCGCTACCTCAGTTCGCGATCAGCCGCACCAGCGTCCCGTCCGGGTCGATCAGGGCCGCCATGATGATCGGACCCATGTCGCGGGGCGGGTGCAGGCGGGGCCAGCCGAGCGTGGTTTCGGGCAGGCCGGTGGCCTTGCAGACCGCATAGAAGCCGTCGAGGTCGTCCAGCCGCAGGCAGCAGCTGAACGAACTCTGGGCCGGGTCGAGGTCCGGATAGGGAAAGAATTCCAGCGTCAGCGACCCGCGCTCCAGGATCATCCAGCCGGCGTCGCGCCACGAGGCCTCGAACCCCAGGGCCGCATAGAAGCGGGCGGTGGTCTCGAAGTCGCGCGAGGGCAGGTTCGGCGTGGCGTGATCGGTCATGGGCCCAGCTTCGCCCGATCAGGTGAGGCGGCGCAACAGAGATCCTCCCCCCAGAGGGGGAGGTGGCCCGAAGGGCCGGAGGGGGAAGTGTCCCACTGCCGGCCGACTTCCCCCTCCGTCGCCCTGGCGGGGCGACACCTCCCCCTTCGGGGGGAGGACTTTCCAAAAACCGGAGACCCCCATGAAAGAGACCAAACACGCGGCCTCGCCCGAGGCCCGCGCCCTGCTGCATGAGGTGCTGGCCGCCTTCGAGGGCTTCAAGGCCGCCAATGACCAGAGGCTGGCGGCGCTGGAGACCAAGCGGGCCGATGTGCTGCTGGAGGAGAAGGTCGGCCGCATCGACGCGGCCGTCACCCAGGCCCAGGACCGGCTGGACCGGCTGCTGGCCGAGGCCCGGAGACCTTCGCTGAGCGGCGACGTGCCGCTGGCGCGGGTCGACGAACGCAAGGCCGCCTTCGAGCGCTATGTGAAGACCGGCGAGACCCCGGCCCTGCTGCTGGAGGCCAAGGGCCTGTCGGAGGGCGTGGCCACGGCCGGCGGCTATGTGGCGCCGCCCGAGCTGGAGCGGGCCATCCTGCGTCGCCTGGCGGCCACCAGCCCGATGCGCGAGATCTGCCAGGTCCGCACGATCAGCGCCGGCACCTTCCGCAAGCCGGTCTCGCCCACGGGCCTGGCCGCCGCCTGGGTGGCCGAGACCGCCGCCCGGCCCGAGACCACGGCCCCGACCCTGGACGTGATCGATTTCCCGGCCGGCGAGCTCTATGCCAGCCCCGCCGCCACCCAGGCCCTGCTCGACGACGCCTATGTCAGCATCGACGAATGGCTGGCCGAGGAGGTGCAGGACGCCTTCGCGGCCCAGGAGACCAGCGCCTTCGTCTCCGGTGACGGGGTCAACAAGCCCAAGGGCTTGCTGGCCTACACCGCTGCGGCCGACGCTTCGTACAGCTGGGGGCAGCTCGGCTATGTGGCCACCGGCGTGGCGGGCGGCTTTGCGGCGAGCAATCCGACCGACAAGCTGATCGACCTGATCTATGCGACGAAAAGCCAGTACCGCCAGAACGGCCGCTTTGTGCTCAACCGCCGCACGGTCAGCGCGGTGCGCAAGTTCAAGGACGCGCAAGGCAACTACATCTGGAACGCGGCCCTGCAGCCGGGCCAGTCGGCCAGCCTGCTGGGCTTCCCGGTCACCGAGATCGAGGCCATGCCCGACGTGGCGGCCAATGCCCTGGCCATCGCCTTCGGCGACTTCGAAAAAGGTTATCTGATCGTCGACCGCGCCGGGGTGCGGGTGCTGCGCGACCCCTATTCCGCCAAGCCGCACGTGCTGTTCTACACCACCAAGCGGGTCGGCGGCGGGGTGCAGAACTTTGACGCGGTGAAGCTGCTGAAGTTCGCGGTCAGCTAGCCTTTGACCACTTGCCCCCTCCGCGCTGCGCGCTCCTCCCCCATAGGGGGAAGATAAGTTCATCCGCCCCCTATGGGGGCGGACGACCGCGTAGCGGTCAGGTGGGGGCAAGTCTCCCCCATTCCGGAAAACCCCCATGCCCAACGCCCTCACCCTGAGCGAGGCGCGCGCGTTTCTGCGCGTGGCTGACGCTTCGGACGACGCCCTTGTCAGCCTGCTGATCGACGCCGCCGAGGCGCGGGTCGCGGCGGCGACAGGGCTTTCCCTCACCCCCGCCAGCCCGGCCCCGCTGCGGCTGGCGGTCCTGACCCTGGTCGCCCACGCCTATGAGCACCGCGACGGGGGCGAGCCGCCGTTCGCCCTGGTCGAGCCGTGGCTGGCCCCTTACCGAAAGGCGCGCCTGTGAACCCCGACACCCTGCTGGCCGAGGCGCTGGTCGCGCTGCTCAAGGCCAGTCCCGCCGTCACCGCCCTGGTGGGCCAGCGGCTCTATCCCGTGGCGCCGCGCCTGCCGACCACGCCGTGCCTGGCCGTCACCCGCATCGAAAGCCGGCCCTTTGGCGAAGGCGAGGGGCTCGAACACGCCCTGACCCTGACCGCCGTCTCGCGGTTCGGCGGACCCGAGGAGGCGCGGGCGGTGGTCGCCGCCGTCCGCACCGCCCTGCACGAGGCCCGTCCCGTCCTGACCGGCCGCAGGCTCGTGACCCTGCGCGTCACCTATGCCGACGTCTTCCGCGCCGCCGACCGCGAGCAGTCCCTCGGG
>NZ_QAII01000075.1 GCF_003060965.1 Caulobacter sp. HMWF025
GTCTCTGGGTGGGTCATGTCGGGTTTCTCACTTTCCATGATGGAAAGTTAGCAGGCGACTTTCCACATCGTCAAGTGTCGAGTTTCCAGATTGGAAAGTAGACCTAGGCCGCCGTCTTCTTGCGCAGCCGGGCCAGACGCCGCAGCCGCCGCCAGAACCGCGTCTTTTCCGGCTCGGGATAGGGCTGCAGGTTGCGGTAGAATTCCTCGGCGCAGGCCCGCCACGAGAAGCCCTCGGCGAACTTGCGGACCACGGTCCTGTCCAGATCCAGACAGGCCAGGCAGGCTTCCTTGAGCCCGTCGGTCTGGCCGGGGGCCAGGGCCCCGGCATTGGAGCCCGGGATGATGTCGATCGGGCCGGGGGCCGAGAAGGCCGCCACCGGCACGCCGGCGGCCATGGCCTCGAGGATCACCAGGCCGAAGGTGTCGGTCAGGGACGGGAAGCAGAACACGTCGGCACAGCCGAAATAGCGGCCCAGCTCGTCACCGAACTTGGCCCCGAGGAACTGCACCTCGGGATATTTCTCGGCCAGTTCCTCGCGCTGCGGACCATCGCCGATCACCACCTTGGTGCCCGGCAGGTCGAGGCAGGCGAAGGCCTCGATGTTCTTCTCGACCGCCACGCGGCCGACATTGAGGAAGATCGGCCGGGCCAGACCCTCGAACAGGTCGGGCTCGCCCTCGGCGCGGGGCTTGAAGATGTCGGTGTCGACGCCGCGCGACCAGGGCGAGAGATTGCGGAAGCCGTGCTTGGTCAGCTCGTCGCGCATGGTCGGCGTGGCCACCATCAGCCGGCCCGACGGCTTGTGGAACCAGCGCATGTAGGTGTAGCCGGCCGCCAGCGGCAAAGGCAGTCGGGCCGAGACATATTCCGGGAACTTGGTGTGATAGCTGGTCGTGAACGGCAGCTTCCACTCCAGGCAGATGCGGCGCGCGGCCAGGCCGATCGGACCCTCGGTGGCGATGTGGATCGCCTCGGGCTCGAACGACTTGAAGCGGTCCTGCACCGGCTCATAGGCCCCGATCGCGAGCTTGATCTCGGGATAGGTCGGCAGCGGGAAGGTCGGGAACTGGTCGGGGCTGACGACATCGACCTCGTGGCCCATGGCGCGCAGTTCGTCGATCACCCGGGTCAGGGTGCGAACCACGCCATTGACTTGAGGTTCCCAGGCGTCGGTGGCGAGAAGAATCCGCATCAGGCGGCGGCAGGCTCCGGCAGGGCCTCGTCAAGGCGCGCGGCGTGCTTGCGGTCGATCACCGACCACGAGCGCAGCTTGGCCCATTCGAGGATTTCAAGTTGACCGTCGGCATGTTCGACGAGCGCGGTGCAGCTCTCGACCCAGTCGCCGTCGTTGACATAGGTGATTCCGTCGATCTCGCGCATCTCGGCCTTGTGGATGTGGCCACAGATCACGCCGTCGACGCCGCGACGTCGGGCTTCCTCGGCCACGGCGGCCTCGAAGTTCTCGATGAATTGCAACGCGTTCTTCACCTTGACCTTCAGATAGGCCGAGAGACTCCAGTATCCGAACCCCATGCGCCGGCGGGCCCGGTTAAGCAAGGTGTTCAGCATGAGGATGGTTCTATAGGACCAATCCCCGAGGAAGGCGAGCCACTTGGCGTGCTGCACCACCCCGTCGAACTCGTCGCCGTGCACCACCAGATAGCGCTTGCCGTCGGCGGCTTCGTGGATCACGTCGCGGGCCACGACCACGCCGCCGAAATGGGTGCCGCAGAAGTCGCGGATGCGGTCGTCATGGTTGCCGGGAACATAGATCACCTCGGTGCCCTTGCGGGCCAGACGCAGGATCTTCTGCACCACGTCATTGTGGGCCTGGGGCCAGAACCAGCCGCTGCGCAGCTTCCAGCCGTCGATGATGTCGCCGACCAGATAGAGCTTTTCGCACTCGATATGGCGGATGAAGTCCAGCAGCAGCTCGGCCTGGCAGCCTCGCGTGCCCAGGTGCAGATCGCTGATAAAGACGCTGCGATACTGGCGAACGGCGGTTTCGGCGCTCATGCGGGGTCCCCGGTTGTTCGCCCGATCGATCCGCCCCCGGATTGGTCGCGACCTGAAGCGAATGGTCCGGCCAATAGGCTGATTGCGTGTCGCTTTGATGAAACCCCGCTCTCGGACCCCCGCCTTCCGGGCCCGCCCAGGCTTCCCCTTGGGTCAGCCGCAAAAGCGCGCAGGGTGCCCGGCGATCGGGCAGGGGGGCTTGCCAAGCGGCCCGGCGGACCGCTTTCCGCAGGGTCCGCACCGGCCTCTGCCGTTGCGGTGCAACATGGCCCGCACTAGATCAGGAGCATGGACGCCGCCCGCCTCGCCAAAGACACGCCGAAATCCCTGAAGACGCGGGCGCGGATTCTCGACTGCGCCATGCGCCTGATCGCCCAGATCGGCTATCACGCCGCCGCCAATCCGGTGATCGCCGACGCCGCCGGCCTGACCCGCGGGGCCATGCTCTATCACTTCCCCACCCGCGAGGCCCTGGTCGAGGCCGCCGTGGCCCATATCCAGGCCGAGCGCTCGGCCCTGTTCCGCGCCGCCGCCGACACCCTGCCGCCCGGGGCCGACGTCACCGAGCACGCCATCGACAGCTATTTCGAGCTGCTGCAGAGCGTCCCCTTCCTGGCCTTTGCCGAGCTGGAGGCCGCCGGCCGCACCGACCCCGCCATCCAGGCCCTGCTGGCCCCGGCCCAGGCCGAGTTCGACCGCGCCCAGGCCGGCGACCACTTCCTGAAGATCCTCCACGCCGGCGCCGGCCCCCGCTTCCAGGCCAGCCGCGACCTCGCCCGCTTCATGCTGGAAGGCCTGGCCCGCTCCACCCTGACCTATGACAGGGACGGCCGCCGCGAACGCCTGCTGGCCGTGATCAAGCGGGCCACGCACATGCTGAACCGCAAGGGTGATGTGCAGGATCTTTGGCCGGATTAGGGGGGGCTCTGATCGTTCGTAGGCGGAAGCGGAGGGAAGAACCCATTTCGCTCATTTGGGGCCGCAAGAATGCCCGCGAACTTCTCGTAGTGGAGTGCAAGTGCGACCTCGGGCGGAGGTTCCTTGTTCTCGATGATAATCACCTGACCGCCATTTCCGATACTCGGAAGAGATGCCCAGAACGCAGCCTCAATACCTGCGTCAACAGGGCCTTGTCCGCCGTCTCCGCCCTGACTTTTCTTGTAGGCTGTGAGGGGAGAGTCGATGACAACCAGACCGGGGTGAGGTCGCCTATTGTCGATGCAATAGCGGAGGAGGCCGATGGCGAAGGCAGCGTAAAGGACGCCTCGAACACCTTTGCCATGGGCTTGGCGGGCCTGCCCATCGACGACGATGTCAAACGGCTTCTGATCGAACTCGACACGCCCTTCGCCCGTCCACTTCCAAATCCTAAGAACTGCCTCGACCTCCTTGCACAGGTCGCGAAGGGCCTGGGCTGGCAGTTGCTCCCAATCCGTCGCCGGCGTGCGAGCGTCCTTGGCAGACTGCTCAATTTCGGCCTGCATGGCGCGTAAGCTGTCGGCCTGACTACGATCCCCACGAACGGCCTCAAGCGTCACGCGACGAGCGATCAACCGCTCAAGCCGGCCGGTTGTCTCGGTCACTGCGGGCGCAAGGTCACGCATGCGACGCGTCGCGGCGTTCAGGGCCTCGGCGGCGGTATCTCTCTCAGCTTCGCGCAGCTTACGGATGTCTTGGACACTGAAAGTGGCTGCGGCCAAATCGGCACGATAGCCCAAGATTTTCGCGGCCTCGGCCCGGGCCGAGGCCTGGACATCGTCGTCGAGCTCAAGATGTTCGTGGCCAGCGCCCATCAGTTGGTCGCAAAGAGGGCAGTGAACTTCCTGCAAGCCGCCGAAATAGTGAACGCCTTCCGCAATGAAATCCAGGCGTTCGAGGTCGGATGCGTAGCGCTCATCGAGCAATGCGTACCGAGAAAGGAGTTCGTCAATCGCGACGAGCTGCGAGCGGGCGCGGTGGAGCTGATCCGAGGTTTCCTGCCTAGCAATTTGTAAGGCGGAATGCTCCTCATTGGCGAATGCCAGGGTGGATGATAGGTCCGCTATGGCTGCCTCGACGCGATCGATAGCCCCGTCATCGTCGTCGGAGGGGTACTGCTTCAGGCGTTCTTCGAGAGGCTCTAGCAGGTTGGTGATCAGGCCCAGTTGGGCCCGAAGGCGCGCCGCCACGATGTCGCGCTTCTCGGTGGCGACTACGCCCTTGTCATCCTTGCCGGAAAGCATGAACGAAAATGCGCGTCGCTGCGCCGTGTCATCAAACCCCGATGGACCGGTGACGGGAGATCGCTCGTCGATGACGGCGATCTCATCGATCAGAAAAACCGGGCGGAGCGTACGGATCGTCAACCGCTGGGTCTCGCCACGAGCATTTTTGCGAAGCATTGCCTCTTGAATGCCGGCAAGGGCAAAGAGCACGGCAGTCACATCGGTCGCCTTGCTAAGCCCCTTGCGCCCAGCGACTACAGGCTCGCCGGGCCCGTCTATGGCATCGATTGGAACGTCGAACGCTTCAAGTTCGCCGCCTGATAGCTGACGACGAAGACTGATGGTCCTGCCGTCAGGCCCGACGAACTGGGCAAAGACTTCAGAATAGGGCTCGGACTCGCGAATGCGTTTGCGCATCTCGGTCCCGCCCAAGATGTAGTCCAGGCAATGCAGAACGTAGCTTTTTCCGGCGTCAGAGGCCCCAGCCACGATATTGGCCCCGGCATCAAAGCGGATGGCGGCATCAGGGACGTTTGGTCCGCGTACGAGGATCTCGCGCAGTTGCATCAGGCCAAAAGCTCCAAATCGTCGATAGTCGAGAAGCGCTCAAAGTCGGCTCCCCAGCGGCCAATATTGGAGGCCATGAAGGCGGTCAGTTCGATGTCAGCCATCCCGCCAAACCTCCCCATCAACCAGTGCGCTCGCTCTCGCAGGGCTGCTGCGTATTTTGACGTCAGCAGCCCTGTAAAGGCGGTTGTGTTCGACGTTCGCCGATAGACGATTCCCGATGAGGCGAAGGCCTTATCAAGCAGCTCGCGCGAGAACATTTGGTCTAGTCCCGCTTCGATCAGTCGACGTTTGACGAGCAGCTCGGTACCGCGGAAAGGAACGGCTGGATGTAGGCTCGGCGGTCCCGAAGCAACATCTGCAGAATGAACGAGAAGATAGTCGTAGGACACGAGGCGCTGCAGGTCGGTGGTTGCGCCAGCCGCAGCTTCGAGGACGAACAGCATCCGCAATCCGCACTCAATCGGAGAATTGAAGGGACGGGGCGTTCGCGAAGGCGTGGAGATCATCGTCATGTTACGCACCAAGTCAGTCGAGCTTCGTTGGCAAGGTGATGACACATGCCTTCGCGGTCGTTCGCCTTAACGTGGTCCGCTAGAATGTGACCCCCAAGTTGAATCTCTTGCGCGGCCTTTACTGTGGCCTTTAGCCTTTGTAGGCCCGGAGGGTCGTCGCTGTAGACGTGATAGAGCCCATCACCAAACTCATCCAAAAGAGTATCGAAGAATGCTGCATCAGCCATTTGGTCGCGCGCCAATTCTTTTAAACCTTCGGCGCAGTAGAAAGTTATACGTGATCTGTCGAAGAGGCGCCGCAAAGGGGTGTCCGTTACATCGTCAGCATTAGTAATCGGAGCCCCCAAGTGTGCGCTGATAGCGGCGAGGAGCTGCCCAATGTAGACAGTTTCCGTCGCTGCCACCGACGACGGCGGCACAGGCGGCTTGGGGCGTTCGATCAGCGGTAAGCCGAAAACGGGAAGATGATAGCGCGGCGTCTGTGCATGCTCGTCCAGAAGCGCTTGAGGCTGCTTTGCGCGAAAGATATAAAAGGGGAAGGCTTCTATATGAGATTTAAGTTCGGGGCTCAGATCGACCTTATTCTTGGAAGTGATTTCTGTAGCGCAGTGCTTATCCCAATTATCGAGTATAAAGATCCTTAGTTTTTTGGGGTCGTCGAGCATGTCCTGGAAGGGCCCCGTTACACCCTTGTGGGTGACGAACCAGTATTCTTCCGGTCGGGTGAACGCTCCGTGCAGCGTGTAGTATAGAACCTTCGCTATCTCAGCCGCAGCGACACCAGCGCCCAGCCGGGCGTCATAGTGCTTGCACTGGTATAGGTGCCATCGCCGAGGTATCTTGTCGGGGGAGTCTAGC
Source organism: Caulobacter sp. HMWF025 (assembly GCF_003060965.1). Lineage (GTDB taxonomy): Bacteria > Pseudomonadota > Alphaproteobacteria > Caulobacterales > Caulobacteraceae > Caulobacter. The sequence continues at coordinate 6,164 of NZ_QAII01000075.1, forward strand.
CAGACGACTATGTCGCGGCCTTTGTCTCCAGCCCCACCTCTCTGCTGGACTTCGTAGACGCCAGGCAGCTTGTCGGTCAGGTAGCCGCTCGCCCACTCAAGTGTGAAGCGCTCAAAATCGTTGGCACTGAACTGGGCTAGACGATCAAGCGGCTTTACCGGAAGCCCCATCCCCAACCCCAATAGACGTGCGTTTGCTCCTGGCCATGGCGTAGGAACTGCCAGCGTTGTCAGGCCTTCAATTTCATTCATGACCATCCGCCTCCAATCGCCCATTGGCCGAACGCATACGTCGATCCCTAGACACCGCGATCTAACTTAGGCGCGAGCGAAGCTGATAACCAAGCTTTAGCTTGTAGCAATAGCCTTAGAGGCCGATGGCCATTTTCCGCCAGCGAACATCGGTCAGGCTTGCGCCCAATCCCCATACCCCCAAGGGCATAACCACCCCGCCACCTCAACAAAATCAACGCCCTAACCCCCGCCGCAGCGT
>NZ_QAII01000076.1 GCF_003060965.1 Caulobacter sp. HMWF025
CGGGAGCAACCTCCATCCCTCTGGCGGCGGTCGGCCGTGGATCACAGAAACGACGTGGGGTGACAGGGTCGACGGGGACGGCAGGCAGGCAGAGATGCCTGCGGTCCGGGACAGGCCTCGCGGCCTGCCCGCCGGTCGGCGGCCTAGACGGCCTGGCGTGAACAGCGCCGAAGGGCCGGATGCTGCCGAAAAACGGTCGCGCGGAGCGTCTGAACTTCGTCGAAACGGTATTTTTTCAATGCTTTCCGGGCGAGGCCCGGACGCTCCGCCCCCTCCCCGACCGTTGCGGCCTCCGGCGCGACGCCGAGATCGTGCGCCTGGAGTCTCCCGGAAGAAAACCGACACGCCACAGAAAGGACCCCCATGCCCCGCAGCCGAACCCGCGTCCGCAACCGCACCATCGACAAGTCCGCCGACCCGGCCTGGCCCAGGGCGCGCCGGGCCCAGCTCTATCGCGAAGTCATACGACGCATGAAAAAGCTGCTCAGCCCCCCGACCAGGACCGATCCGAACGAAAAAGCCCCCGATCCTGAGACCGGGGGCTTCTCTGATCCGGCAATCCCGGCCCAGGAGCCGCGTTTGCCTGAAACACAAGGGCAGGACGAGCCTCCGGCTCGGCCCGTTACACGCCGGACCGCGGTGACCGTCCTGACCGACTAGCGGATGACCCGCGCGCCCTTGCCCTTCATCACGGCCTCGACTTCCGCCTGGCGCACCATCGAGGTGTCGCCGGGCGTGGTCATGGCCAGCGCACCGTGAGCCGCGCCGTACTCGACGGCAGCCTGTGGGCCCTTGCCTTCCATGAAGCCGAAGGCCAGGCCCGAGGCGAAGCCGTCGCCGCCGCCGACGCGGTCATAGATCTCGAGGTTCTCGCGCATCATCGAGGCGTAGAACTCGCCGCCGGCATAGAGGATCGCCGACCAGTCATTGACCGAGGCGGTCTTGGCGTTGCGCAGGGTGGTGGCGGCGACCTTGAAGTTCGGGAACTCCTTCACCGCCGTCTCGATCATCTTCTTGAAGTTGGCCGGATCGATCGAGCTGATGTGCTCGTCCAGGCCCTCGACTTCAAAGCCCAGGCAGGCGGTGAAGTCCTCTTCGTTGCCGATCATCACATCGACATACTGGGCGATGTGGCGGTTGACCTTCTGGGCCCCTTCCTTGCCGCCCTGCGACTTCCACAGCGAGGCGCGGTAGTTGAGGTCGTAGGAGATGACGGTGCCGTACTTGCGGGCCACTTCCACCGCCTCGATCACGGCCTCAGCCGTGCTCGACGACAGGGCCGCAAAGATGCCGCCGGTATGGAACCAGCGCACGCCTTCCTCGCCGAACAGCTTCTCCCAGTTCACTTCGCCGGGACGGATCTGCGAGGCGGCCGTGTGGCCCCGGTCGCTGCAGCCCAGGGCCGGACGCACGCCGAAGCCCTTCTCGGTGAAGTTCAGGCCCACGCGGGTGTTGCGGCCGAGGCCGTCGAAATCGCGCCAGATGATGTGGCTGGTGTCGACACCGCCCTGCATCATCAGATCCTCAACCAGCCAGCCCAGGTCGTTCACCGGCAGGGCGGTGACGGCCGTCGAGCGCTTGCCCCAGCACTTCCTGAAAGCGCGGGCGACATTGTATTCGCCGCCGCCTTCCCAGACGTTGAACTGGCGCGCGTTGCGAACCCGGCCGAAGCCGGGGTCAAAACGCAGCATCACTTCACCGAAGCTGGCGCAATCCCACTTCGTTTCCGAAGCCGGGCGGATGTTGAGGATCTGATCAGTCATTTAGGCCTTCCCACGAACCTTCTTGATGAGCTCAACCGTCTCGCGGACCTTTGCGGTGATGCCCGCATAGTCCTGAGCGTCGAGGAGTTCCGGCGTGATGAGCTTGGAGCCCATGCCGGCGGCGACGATGCCCGCGCCGAACCACTTCTTGACCGAAGCTTCGTCGGGATCGACGCCGCCGGTCGGCATGATGCGGGTCCAGGGCATCGGGCCCAGCACCGCCTTGATGAAATCGGGACCGCCGACCGACGAGCCGGGGAACACCTTGACGATCTCGCAGCCCAGTTCTTCGGCATAGGAGATTTCCGAGGCCGAACCGCAGCCCGGCGAGTACGGGATCTTGCGGCGGTTGCAGACCTTGGCGACGTCAGCGTTCAGGATCGGGCCGACGACGAACTTGGCGCCGTTGGCGATGTAGATGCCGGCGGTCGGTGCATCGACGATCGAGCCGACGCCCATGATCACGCGCGGATCGGCCGAGGCGAAGTGCCTGGTGACTTCGTAGAAGACATGGCTGGCGAAATCGCCGCGGTTGGTGAATTCAATGCAGGGCGCGCCGCCGTCGGCACAGGCCTGGATGACCTTCTTACAGACCTCGACGTCCGGGTGATAGAAAACCGGAATGACGCCCTGGTCCATCAGGGCGGTCAGCACCGCCATACGGTCTTTCACCATTATATAGTCCTCCAAAAGCATCGATCTTGCGCAGGAGCCGCAAAGTGGCCCCGTCGCAGGGAAGATTTCGCCGGTATTGGCTCAGGGCGATCGTTTAGACCGCGCCGCGCACGGACGCCACCTTGGGCTTGCCGTTGCGTCAAACAAAGGCGCGTTTGCGCCGGATTGTTCCCTTCCCCAAGATCCTGGGCCCGACCTGCTGCAAAAGTGAGGGCGCCGGGTCTGGCCCGACGCCCCGAAGTTTGCGCAGGAGCGAGCTCAAAGAGCCGCAGACGAGACGGTCCGACCAGGTCGACCCGAAACGTTTTGATACCGGTGTCATCTCCGGGGTGAGCCAGAATTGCTACCGGTGTCATTTGAGTCATAACCCGAAACCCGCCGCAGGCGCAAGCGGTTCTCGATACCAGCGTTACGCTTCTAGAGCCTTGGAAAGCCTGAGCTTTCGCAACCGGTCTCACCCGGTGTTGCGAAGCCCCGCTGCGATCCCGGCCACGGTCAGCTGAATGGCCAGACGGACGGCCTCATCCTGGTCTCCGCGCCGGCGGCGCGACAGGAGCTCCAGCTGCAGGTGGTTCAGCGGATCCACCGACAACCCGGCCAGGGCGACCGACTCGGCCAGCTCGGGCTGGTTGTCGAGCAGGGCCGTGCCGCCCCGGATGGCCAGGGCCAGACCGGACGCCGCCTCGTGCTCGCGCTGGATGGTGGCGAAGATCCGCTCGGCATTGGTCGGATCCTGCGACAGGGCCATGTAGCGGGCCGCGATGCCCATGTGGCTCTGGGCCAGGGCCAGCTCCATGTTCGACAGTAGCGAGGCGAAGAAGTCGAAATCGCCGGCCAGGTCCTGCAGCTGCTGGACCGACAGCCCTGCCCGCTCGACCCCGGCCGCAAAGCCGTACCAGCCCGGCAGCATGAAGCGGGCCTGCGACCAGGAGAACACCCACGGGATGGCCCGCAGGTCCTCGATCTTGCGGCTGGCGGTCCGCGACGCCGGGCGGCTGCCGATATTGAGTCCGACGATCTCGCCGATCGGGGTCGCCGACCAGAAGAAGTCCTCGAAGGCCGGATCGTCATAGACCAGGGCCCGATAGCCTTCGAACGAGGCCTGGGCCAAGGCGGTCATGGCCGCCTCGACCTTCGGGTCCGGCCGCACCGCGGGACGTTCGCTGGCGATCAGCACCGCCGCCGCCAGACCGTCCAGATTGCGCCGCGCGGTCGGCTGATCCCCAAACCGGCGGGCGATCATCTCGCCCTGCTCGGTCATCCGGATGCGGCCCTGAACGGTACCGGCCGGCTGGGCCAGCAC
>NZ_QAII01000077.1:0-5418 GCF_003060965.1 Caulobacter sp. HMWF025
GCCCAGGTCCGATAGGTCCCCGCCCGCCACAGCCACTCCAGCGGGCCATAGGCAAAGCGGCGGAACCACAGGGTGGCGACGACCGCCTGCAGGACCAGGAACCCGACAGCCAGACCGAGAGCCGTGCCCTGCGGCAGGGTCTTCCAGGCTCCGAGGCCGAAGCCGTAAAACACCGGCACCCAGATCAGCGACTGGGCGACATAGAAGGTCAGGGTCATGCGGCCCATGGGGGCGAGGCGGCGCAGGAGCGGGCCGGCCGGCCCGAGGGCGGCTTCGACGACCAGCAGGACAAAGGTGCCCATCAGGGCCAGGTCGAACCAGCCGCCGAGGATATTGCCGGCCAGGATCCGGGCCATGCCCGGGGCAGGGCCGGCGGGCAGCAGGCCGGTCAGGCTGTCGCGGAACAGGTGAAGGCTGAGGGCGATCGCGGCCAGGACGGCGAGGGCGATGCGGCGGCGGGTCACAAAGCGCTCCGGCGCGTCGAAAAAGCCGCTGCGGCCCAGCAGCAGGCCGATCAGGAACAGACCCATCACCAGGTTCAGGCGGCCGGTCTCGATGAAGAACCACGCCTTGGTCGCCTGGGCCTGCCAGAGATTGGTCTTCAGCACCTCGACGAGCGTGCCGGACTGGAAGACGGCGAGGGACGGGTCGGTCCAGTGATGGGGCGGCTGGTTGGCCCAGCCGGCGCCGGCCAGGGCAAAGCCGATCTGGATCAGCAGCCAGGGCTGGACCAGCAGGAGCGCCGCGGTGGCGATCAGAACGCCCCGGCGCGCGCGGTAGAACGGGATCAGCGGGATGCCGAGCAGGGCCAGGACGACCAGGATGTCACCGCGATAGATCAGGCCGTGGGCGACGCCGATCAGGGCCAGCAGGACCATCCGCCAGACGAAGCGGCCTGAGAAATCCTCGCCGCGCCGGTCGGCCCGGTCCATCAGCAGGAAGAAGCTGAGCCCGAAGCACAGGGCCAGCAGGGCAAAGGCCTTGCCCATCAGCAGGGTGGTGACCAGGGTGTGGGTCAGGTTGTCCTGCGGCGCGGTCCAGTAGATCTCGAACTGCTCGAACATGTGGACCACGAACACCCCGATCAGGGCGAAGGCCCGCAGGGTGTCGATCAGCGTATTGCGCGCAGGCGCGGCCGTCATGGCGGCGGTCATGGTCGAAGGTCCCCCCCGGGCGTCGGCGCGCCGGACAGACCCGGGCCGCGCAAGACCGGTATGAACCCTCTGCAGCGTCGGTGAGCCTGTCAACCTGGGGCGCGTTCCGGGGGCCCCTCGCCATCGGTTGCCATTGACACCGGTGTCTATCGTGGGTCTCACTGCCGTTACGGGTCGCAAGATCCGCCGCCAGAGACCCGAAGGTCCGGCGCACGCCCGGGGAGGGGTCATATGTTCAATCGCCGCAACTGGCTGGTCTCAGCCTGCGCCCTGTCGCTGCTTCCGACGGCAAAAGCTTCGGCCGCTCCGGTTCCGCGCGAGGCCGTGACGGCCGCCATGGCCCGCGCCACCCGCTTCATGACCGAAAAGGTCGCGGTCCGCGGCGGCTATGTCTGGTCCTACCTGCCCGACCTGTCGCGCCGCTGGGGCGAGATGGAAGCCTATCCGACCATGATCTGGACCCAGGCCCCGGGGACGCCGGAGATGGGGCAGATCTTCCTCGATGCCTGGCACGCCACGGGCGATCCCCTCTACTTCAAGGCCGCCGAGCAGGTCGCCGGCGCCCTGATGGCCGGCCAGCATCCATCGGGCGGCTGGAACTACATCATCGACTTCGCCGGCGAGGCGTCGCTGAAGCGCTGGTACGAGACGATCGGCAAGAACGGCTGGCGGCTGGAGGAGTTTCAGCACTACTACGGCAACGCCACCTTCGATGACCATGCGACCATCGAATGCGGCCGCTTCCTGCTGCGGATGCACCTCGAAAAGGGCGAGGCCCGCTATCGCAAGGCGGTCGACAGGACCGTCGATTTCGTTCTGCAGAGCCAGTATCCGAACGGCGGCTGGCCCCAGCGCTGGCCGAAAATGGGCGAGTTCACGAAGCAGGGACACCCGGACTATACGGGCCTGATCACCCTCAATGACGAGGTTGCGGAAGAAAACATCGGCTTCCTGCTTCTGGTTCTGCAGCAGCTGAAGGACGAGCGGGTCCGCGCGCCGCTGGTGCGGGCCATGGAGCTGATGATCGCCCTGCAGCAGCCCGCCCCGGTGCCGGGCTGGGCCATGCAGTACAGCCATGATCTCAAGCCCGCGCCCGCCCGCACCTATGAGCCGGCCTCGATCACCCCGCACGGCACGGCGGCGGCGATCACCCAGCTCCTCGACTATTACCAGCTGACCGGGGAAAAGAAGTACCTGGCGCGGGTCGGCGAGGCGCTCGACTGGCTGGCCAGTGTGGAGATCCCGCCCGACCAGCGACCGGCCAGCGGCCTGAACTTCTATCGCAACTACGACCCCGGCACCGGTCGTCTGATCGGCGGGGGGCGCAGGGGCTCCAACGCCCAGAACGGCGAATACTGGAACGGGCCGGACACCTCCACGACAAAGCCGGCCAAGCGGGTCAATCTGGCCAGGCTGCGCGCCCGCTATGCCCGTCTGTCGGCAATGAGCGCCGAAGAGGCCACCCGCGACTCGGCCTTGATGGGACGCGGGCCCTCGCTCCTGCCCCGGATCGTCGTGACCCAGGCCCTGGGCGGATCGGATCTCAATGTCACGGAAGCGGCGGCCAGGGCCGATGACAGCGCGCTGGCCCTGGTCACGGGGCTTAATGCCGAAGGTTACTGGCCCGTCGAGCTCCGCACCACCAGCCACGTCTATCGCGGCGACGGTCCGCCGGAGCCGCCGCCGGGCTTTGTCGATCGCGGCCAGGTCGGCGATGTCTGGGATACCTCGCCCTTCACCGAACCCACGGGGCCGATGGGCATTTCGACGGGTACCTACATCAACAATATGAGCCGCTTGATCGCCTATCTGGAGGCCGGTCGATGAGGGCTCTTGGCTTTGCGGGGTTCCTCCTGCTGACGGCCGGCCCGGCCCTGGCCCAGGACCCCTGGTACGTCCAGGGCGCGTTCAAACCCGTGCAGCGGGTCGCCATCCAGGTGCAGAATCCGCTGGATGTGGCGCGGAGCAACAGCCCGGTGACGATCCAGCGCGCCGACCTGGCCCCGCTGCACGACGTGCACGAGCTGCAGATGACTCTCGTCGATCCGCGCGGAACGCCCAATCCCGAGCCCTCGGCCCAGAAGCAGGCGCTTGAGGGGGCCCATGGCCAGGTCGCCGAGGCCAATGGCCATGCCTTCCCCTACCAGTTCGATGATCTGGACGGCGACGGCCTGTGGGACGAGCTGTTCTTCATGGCCGACTTCGCCCCGCGCGAAACCCGGACCTTCTATGTCTATCTGGGCATGCAGCAGCGTGGCTGGAACCCGCACCGCACCCATGGCGCCATCGGCAGCTACATGCGCCATACGGTTCCGTTCTGGGAGAGCGAGAATATCGGCTGGAAGCTCTGGTATCCCACCGACATCGACGTCTACGGCAAGCGCAAGCCGCAGCTGATGAGCCATCGCCTGTATACGGAAAATCTCGACGGCTATGCGGTGTCGCTGATCGATCCCGGCCTGGGGTCGGACATCATGAGCGTCGCCAACTCGTTCGGCGGCGGCGGTATCGGCCTGATCGAGGATCCGGCTCATCCGGAAAAGGTTTCGCGGCCACGGTTTGGCCCTGGCACGACCGAGAACTTCAACGGTGGGCCGCTGTCATCGACGCGCTATGCGTTCACCGTGGTGGCCAACGGGCCGGTCCGCAGCATGGTGCGCATCCGGACGATGAACTGGACGACCGGCGTCGGGACCTATGATCTTGAGCAGGTCTATACGGCCTATGCCGGCGAGGACTATACGACCGCCGAACTGGTCTTCACGCGCCGGCCGAAGACGGCGACCCCGCCCCGGCTGGTGATCGGCGTCCGCAAGCGGGCGACCGAGGACAGCTTCGTTCAGCAGGGCGGTATGGTGGTCAGCGCCGGGCCCGAACTGATCCGCAACCCCGATGACGTGGCCCGCGTCCAGGCCGACATGCCGGTGGCCTATGCCGGCTCGGCCATCGTGGTTCGGGACCGCCTCGCGCCGGCCTATGCCTTCCTGCCGGCCTATGAGGGCAACCACCTGATGACGGCGGTCCTGCCGGCTGACGGCCGGTTCCGCTATCTGCTGGCCTCCGGCTGGAGCGAAGGGGTGACCCGCAAGACGGCGGCGGCCTTTACCGACTATGTGCGGGGCGTGGCCCGGGAGTACAACGCGCCGGTCACGTTCACAGGCCTCAGGCAGGAAAACCGCCCCTGAGGGATCGGGCCGGTCAATTATCGGGACGGGGACCAAGTCTATGATTCAGAAGCCTTTCGCGTCGGGCCAGGAGCGTCGGGTCGGCCGGGACGGGCTCTGGATCAGACGTCCGGAGGCTTGCCCGGTCCGATAGACGTTTCCCACCTCCCGGAAAACGCTCTAGTCTGCCTTCGATGGAAAAGTTCCCCAGTCCACCCTTGATCACGGTCCGGCTGAGCGCCGAGGATGCAGCCGATCTTCAGGCTCGCGTCGATCGCGGCGAGTTCGCCTCCCTCGATGAGGGGGTGGCGGCCGAGCTGGCCGAGCTGAACTACCGCCGGGCGGCCGAGATTGTCGGCGGCTCCGAGGCGCTGGAAGCGCTGCTCGACGATCTCGACTTCGAGCTGGTCGACCCCGAAGAGCCGGTGGCCGGCAATATCTCCCTGACCGAGATGCTGACCAATCTGAAGGCCCAGGCCAAGGCTGCCGACGAGTGACCCCGGATTTCGATTTTGATGCCGTCGTGGTCGGGGCCGGGGCTGTGGGCCTGGCGTGCGGCCGGGCCCTGTCGGCCCGCGGGCTGGTCGTGGCGGTTCTGGAAGAGCAGGGCCACATCGGTCAGGGCGTGTCGTCACGCAATTCCGAGGTCATTCACGGCGGACTCTACTATGCGACCGGCTCGCTGAAAGCGCGGTTGTGCGTGCAGGGGCGGCGGGCCCTGTATCCCTTCCTCGAGCGGCACAATGTCGGCTTCAAGAAGTGCGGCAAGCTTGTGGTGGCCACGAACGACGCAGAAGTCGCGCGGCTGGACACCATCCTGGCCCAGGCCCTGGAGAACGATGTCGAGGGCATGGAGCACCTGACCGGCGAGCAGGCGCGAGCCCTGGAGCCGGGGCTCAACGCCCATGCGGCCCTGCTGTCGCCCGAGAGCGGGGTGTTCGACAGCCATGGCTACATGCTGGCCCTGCAGGGCGAGATTGAGGCGGCCGGCGGGGCGGTGGTGATCGCCACGCCGTTCGAGGGGGCCGCGGCCCTGCCGGGCGGCGGCTTCTCCGTCCGGGCCGGCGGGGCCGAGCCGACCACCCTGACCTGTCGTCTGC
>NZ_QAII01000077.1:5428-11364 GCF_003060965.1 Caulobacter sp. HMWF025
GCCGGGCCTTTCGGCCCAGGCGGCTGCGGAGCGGATCGAGGGCTATCCGGCCGATCGCATCCCCAAGGGCCATTTCGGCAAGGGGATCTATTTCCGGCTGACCGGCAAGGCCCCGTTCCAGCGCCTGATCTATCCGCCGCCGATCCCCGGGGCCCTGGGCACCCACTATCGCAACGATCTGGGCGGCCAGGCCGTGTTCGGGCCCGACCTCGAGTTCGTGCCGGCGCCGGACTATTCGGTCGATCCGGCCAAGGCGGAGGTGTTCGCCGCCTATATCCGCAAGTTCTGGCCTGATCTGCCGGACGGCGCCCTGTCGCCGGACTATGCCGGCGTGCGGCCCAAGCTGCACGGTCCCGGCGAGCCGCAGCCCGACTTCCAGCTGCGCGGCGCCGACGACCACGGCCTGCCCGGCCTGATGGCCCTGTTCGGCATCGAAAGCCCGGGCCTGACCAGCTCGCTCGCCATCGGCGAAGAGGTGGCCAGGCGGCTGCTTGATCAGGGCTGAAGCGCGGCCCTAGACGATCTTGCTCTCGCCCTTGCCCCAGTAGGCATCGCGGATCAGGCGCTTGTAGAGCTTGCCCGTCGCGTGGCGGGGCAGTTCCTGCATGAAGTCGATGCGGCGGGGCGACTTGACGTGGCTGAGGCCGGCGCGGGCAAACGCCATCAGCTCTTCGGCCAGGGCGGTCTGGTCGGCATTCCAGTCGGCCGGCTGGATCACCGCCACCACCTGCTCGCCCATCTCCTCGTGCGGCGCGCCCACCACGGCGGCATCGGCCACCTTGGGGTGGGTGATCAGCAGGTTCTCGATCTCCTGCGGATAGATGTTCACCCCGCCGCTGATGATCATGAAGCTCTTGCGGTCGGTCAGGTAGAGATAGCCCTCCTCGTCGACCCAGCCCACGTCGCCCAGCGTCGTCCAGCCGTGGCGGTTATAGCTCTCGGCCGTCTTTTCCGGGGCGTTGTGATAGTTCACGGCCGGACCGTCGGCGAAATAGACGCCGCCTTCGGTGCGCGGCGGGACCGGGTCGCCGTTCTCGTCGCAGATCCGCAGCGACCCCAGCACGGCCTGACCGACACTGCCCTTGTGGGTCAGCCAGTTGGTCGAATTGATCCAGCAGAAGCCGTTGCCCTCGGTGCCGGCATAGTACTCGCTGATCACCGGGCCCCACCAGGCGATCATCTGTTCCTTGACCGGAACCGGGCAGGGTGCGGCCGCGTGGACGGCCGATGTCATCGTCGAGACGTCGTATTTCGCGCGCGTTTCCTCGGGCAGTTTCAGCATGCGCACGAAGTGGGTCGGCACGAACTGGCCGCAGGTGATCTTGTGGCGTTCGATCAGGGCCAGGGCGTTCTCCGGATCGAACTTCTCCATCACCACCACCGTGCCGCCCAGCTTGTGGACGCTCATGCACCAGCGCAGCGGCGCGGCGTGATAGAGCGGGGCGGGCGACAGATAGATGCTGTCGCCGGAGAAGCCGAACAGGCCCTGGGCCATCATCTGCAGGGCGTTGGGCTGTTCGATCGGGCCGCCGTTCAGGGCCGGCTTCACACCCTTGGGGCGTCCGGTGGTGCCCGACGAATAGAGCATGTCGGAGCCGGCGCTCTCGTCCCCGATCGGGGTTGCGGGCATGGCCGCGCGAGCCGCCTCGAAGTCTGCATAGGCCCCGTGCGCACCGCCCACCGTGTAGAGGGTCAGGCCGGGCACCAGGGCCGCGACCTCGTCGATCACCGGCCCCATGGCGACCGAGGTGATGAACACCTTGGCCCCGCAGTCTTCCAGGATGTACTGCGTCTCGCCCGCCGTCAGCTTGGTCGACACGCAGACATAGTAGAGCCCGGCCCGCTGGGCGGCCCAGGCGATCTCGAAGAACCGGGCATTGTTGTCCATCAGGAGGGCAATGACGTCGCCGGTCTGCAGGCCCAGCGACCGGAACAGCTGGGCACCCTGGTTCGAGCGATCGTTGAGCTGGCCATAGGTCACGACCTCTCCCGAGCCGGCCATGATGTAGGCCGGCTTCTGGCCTTGGGTCTGGGCGTGCAGATAGGGATGCATCGGAGGCTCTCTTCAAAAACGATTGTCATTCCGGGCGCAGCGCAGCGAAGACCCGGGACCCTGCCAGGTGCCGGTGTTCCCGGCAGTCCCGGCCCGGCGCGCGGTGCGCCGGGCCGGGATGGCGGTTGGAGGACTAGGCCGCGACGGTGGCGCGGGCGTCTTCCAGGATCATGGCCGCACCCTTTTCACCGATCATGATGGTCGGGGCGTTGGTGTTGCCGGAGACGAGGCGCGGCATGATCGAGGCGTCGATCACCCGCAGGCCTTCCACGCCGCGGACCCGCAGCCGGGAATCGACCACGGCGGCCGGGCCCGAGCCCATCGGGCAGGTGCCGACCGGGTGGTAAAGGGTCGAGCCCGAGGCACGGGCGAAGGCTAGCAGGGCCTCGTCGGAATCAAAGCCCGGGCCGGGGTTCATCTCGTGGTCGACAAACGGGGCGAGGGCCGGCTGTTCGCCGATCTTCCGGGCCCATTTCAGGCCGGCGATGGCGACTTCCTGGTCCAGCGGATCGGCCAGATAGTTGGCGAAGATCGCCGGATAGTCGGAAGGATTGGCCGACTTGATCCGCACATGGCCGCGGCTTTCCGGACGCAGCTGGCAGGGGGCGATGGTCATGCCCGGCGCGCCTTCCAGCTCCATCTTCTGTTCGTTGAACAGCTTCTCCAGATCCATGGTCGCCGGCAGGATGTGGAACTGGATGTCCGGTCCGGACAGATCGGGCCGTGACTTGCAGAACGCCGCCACGTGGGCCGCCGACAGGGTCAGCATGCCGGTGCGGGTGAACAGGTATTTCAGGGCCTCGGTCGCCAGGCGCAGGCCCTTGCTCTGCTCGTTGACCGAGACGACGCCGGGCTTCAGGCGATAGCGGACGGCGGTGATGTAGTGGTCCTGCAGGTTCTCGCCGACGCCGGGCAGGTCAGCGACCACGGCAATGCCGTGCTCGCGCAGCAGCTCGCCCGCACCGACGCCCGACAGTTGCAGCAGTTGCGGCGAATTGATCGCGCCGCCGGACAGGATGACCTCGGCCCGGGCCTTGGCGGTGCGCTTGACGCCGTTCTGGACGAACTCGACACCGACGGCGCGCTTGCCTTCGAACAGCACCCGGCTGGCCAGGGCATTGGTCTCGACCTGAAGGTTGGACCGGCCCATGGCCGGGTGCAGATAGGCCACCGCCGCCGAGCAGCGCGCGCCGTTCTTCTGGGTGACCTGGTACCAGCAGGCCCCTTCCTGATTCTCGCCGTTCAGGTCGGCCGTGCGGGGAATGCCGGCCTGGTCGCAGGCGTCGATCAGGGCTTCGGAGATCGGGTGGGCGTCGCGCATGTCGGCGACGTTCAGCGGGCCGCCGACGGCGTGCAGGTCGCTGGCCCCGCGCTCCTGGTTTTCCGACTTGCGGAACCAGGGCAGGACGTCGTCCCAGGCCCAGCCCTCGCAGCCCAGCTGGCGCCAGCCGTCATAGTCGGCCTGCTGGCCGCGCACATAGAGCATGGCATTGATCGAGGACGACCCGCCCAGCACCTTGCCGCGCGGCCAGACATGCTGGCGGCCGTCCGAGCCGGGATCGGGCTCGGTCGTATAGAGCCAGTTGACCTTGGGATCCTTCAGGGTCTGGGCATAGCCGACCGGGATGTGGATCATCATGTTCGAGGCGAACTGGGACAGGTTCTTGGTCGGGCGATCATCGCCGCCGGCTTCCAGCAGCAGCACCTTGTAGCGGCCGTTCTCCGACAGCCGCGCAGCCAGCACGCATCCGGCCGAGCCGGCCCCCACGACGATGTAGTCTGCCTCGATGTTCCCAGCCATCGCTTCCTCCCGGGAGCGCTTCTGGCGCGCCCCATTTTTTGTGTTGCGAGCCCGCCGTGCAGGCGGGCTCGTAGCCGTCCGCGTTTATCCGCGTGATCGACGTTCACCCACCATGCGCGGGTCTGGCAAGAACGCAAAGCGTAACCTTGCGTCACGCGAATCCGGGTTGCCGTCGCGGCGCCGTTGCCCGTCCGGAGGCATGGCTTATGGTTGCGGTCAGAGAACAGCGTTTCCGGGAGAAGAGTGCGTGGATCTGATCAGCCAGACGGTCGTGGACGGCAAGGCCGGGCCCGGGGCCGGAACGACTTATCCGACCCTGCCTGGCATCGACCTGGCCAATATTTTCGGCTTCACCCAGGGCCAGCCCTTCGCGGACTATGCCCGGATGCGGGTCGAGGCTCCGGTGATGTGGCATGCCGAGCCCTATGGCGGCCCGGGCTTCTGGGCGGTGACCCGGCATGAAGACGTCATGACCGTCAACGGCGATCCGGCGACCTATTCCTCGCAGCGCGGCGGCATCCTGATGTCGATGGGCCCGCCCGAGAAGCGCCACGCCCTGCTGTTCCGGGCGTCGATGGACACCATGATCAATCTCGACGCGCCGCATCACCTGCAGCTGCGTCGCGAGCACATGCCCTATTTCACCCCGTCCTATCTGCGCGGCATCACTGAAGCTGTGAAGGGCGAGGTCACGCGCCTGCTCGACGCCATGGAGCCGCTGCTGGCCGACGGGCAGACCATCGACATGGTCGAGCATTTCTCGAGCGTGCTGCCGCTGTTCACCCTGTGCGAGATCCTCGGCGTGCCGCCGGAGGACCGTCCGCGCTTCCTGAAGTGGATGCACTATCTGGAGCGGGCCCAGGACCTGGCCGTGCAGCAGGCTGCCGCCCCGATCACCCCGACCCTGGAGCTCATGCAGTTCGTCATGGACTTCAACAACAACGTCGAGGAGATGTTCGACTACGGCCGGATGATGCTGCTCAAGCGTCGTGAGGATCCGCAGAACGACCTGATGACCGCCATTGCCCGGGCCCAGGTCGACGGGGCCCTGCTGGCCGACGAATATCTGGACGGCTCTTGGCTGCTGATCGTCTTCGCCGGCAATGACACCACCCGCAACACCCTGTCGGGCGCGATGAAGCTGCTGACCGAGTTCCCCGAGCAGAAGCAGCTGCTGATCGACAATCCAGGCCTGATGGGCGGGGCGGTCGACGAGTTCATCCGCATGGTCAGCCCGGTGATCTACATGCGCCGCACGACCACGGCCGATGTCGAGCTGAACGGTCAGCTGATCCGCGAAGGCGAGAAGGTGATCATGTACTACGGCGCGGCCAACCGCGATCCGGAGGTGTTCCCCAACCCCGACCAGCTGGACGTGCGCCGCCCCAATGCCGGCAAGCACATCGCCTTCGGCTATGGCCCCCACACCTGCATCGGCAAGCGCGTGGCCCAGATCCAGCTGGAAGAAGCCTATCGCCAGATCCTGGCCCGCTTCCCCGACCTGGTCGCCACCGGCGAGATGGAGATCGCGCCCAACAACTTCGTCCACGCGATCAGCAAGCTGATGGTCAAGCGGGGGTAGAGTCCTTCTCCCCTTGCGGGAGAAGGTGGCCGCGAAGCGGACGGATGAGGGGTTTCGCCTGATCCGTCCGTGCAACCCCTCATCCGTCGCCTGATGGCGACACCTTCTCCCGCAAGGGGAGAAGGAAAGTTGCCCTCAATTCATACGCATGTTTGACTGCCTGAAAATCAGGAGGATCCCCCATGTCGCAACCCACCTTCGAGACCCTGCTCTATGACGTCGAGGACGGGATCGCGACGATCACCCTGAACCGGCCCGAGCGCATGAACGCCTTCACGGCGCGGATGATGAAGGACCTGATCGAGGTCTTCGACGTCACCGACGCCGATGATGCGGTGAAGGCAGTGATCATCACCGGGGCCGGGCGGGCCTTTTGCGCGGGGGCCGATCTCGGGGCCGGCGGTGCCACCTTCGACCGGACCTCGCCCCAGGCGCTGGAGCGGGAAGAGGGCAAGGTCGGCGACATCTATCGTGACGGCGGCGGCCGCGTGACCCTGCGC
>NZ_QAII01000078.1 GCF_003060965.1 Caulobacter sp. HMWF025
CACGGTATAGGCCGCGCCGCTGTCCGGCGGGGTGTCGGCGACCACCGGGGCGGCGCGCGGCGCAGGCGCAGCGGCGGGGGCCGGCGGCGGGGCACCGAAAATGTCAGCCGTGTTCTCGTCCCGCTCGGCGGGCTCTTCGTCCCACGGCGGCGCGGAATCGGCGGTGAGGTCGTCGTGGTCGGCCATGCGCCGCAGTGTAGAGCGCCCAAGCGCCCAGCAAAAGGCTCGGCCTGTCAATGAGGGCCGGATGCGGACGGATTTGCGGGGGAAAGGTGGAGACCGGCAGACGACCCGGAGCGAAACTCGTTGTGGCTGCTGCCTCTCGGCCCTGACCAGATTGGCGAGGACTCCGCCCGTCACCGATCTCCGAGGCCTATATCGCGACTCATGCGCCCGGATGCAAGACGCCATGCAAGTCTGTGCGACGTCGTGACGACTCTGCCCCACTGGGTTAGAGAGTCAGCATGGCCCTATCGATCATCACCAACATCTTCGCCGGCAATCCCCTCGACCGCGCCAGTGAGCGGCGCGGCGACGAGGCGTGGATCGCCGAAAAGCTGGCCGATGCCGGCTCTCTCGCCGTCGCCGTCTGGAACGGCAAGCCCCTGGTCGAGGACCTTCCGGGCGAGGACGGCAAGCCCGCCGGGGTCCAGATCGCCTATCTGCGCGCCGACATGGCCCAGGACCTGGCCGGCGGCACCGAGCGGCTGCTGTTCCTGGGCCTGTGGAAAGACATCGCCGTGTTCGCGGTCGACCTGGAAGGTGCCGCCGATCCGGCCGAGGGCCCGCTGCAGGGTCTGGGACGCTTCGAGGAACTGCGCGGCATCGCCGCCTCCATGCCCCCGGCCGATGCCGGCATCCTGGCCACGGCCCGTTCGATGTTCGAGTGGCGGCGTCGCCATCGCTGGTGCAGCGCCTGCGGCCAGCCTTCGGAGGTCGGCGACGCCGGCTGGAAGCGGGCCTGCCCCTCCTGCAAGGCCGAGCACTTCCCGCGCACCGATCCGGTGGCGATCATGCTGGCCGTGCACGAAGACAAGTGCCTGCTGGGCCGTCAGGCGATGTGGCCGGCCGGCATGTTCTCGGCCCTGGCCGGTTTCCTCGAGCCCGGCGAAACCATCGAGGAGGCCTGTGCCCGCGAACTGAAGGAAGAGGCCGGCCTGACAGCGACCAGCGTGCGCTACCACTCCAGCCAGCCCTGGCCGTGGCCCTCATCGCTGATGATGGGCCTGATCGCCCAGGTCGACAGTGCTGATGCCCGGCCCGACCAGACCGAGCTGGAAGAGGTCCGCTGGTTCAGCAAGACCGAGGCCGCCGCCCTGATCCGCGGCGAGCTGGACGGCGCCTTCGCCCCGCCCGCCCTGGCCATTGCCCATCAGCTGATCAAGGCGTGGGTGGAGGAGGCTTAGGAGCCACTCACCCCCTCCTAGCGGCTACGCTGCCGTCCTCCCCCAGAGGGGGAAGACGAAGACATCTGCCCCCTGTGGGGGCGGACAACCTGCGAAGCAGGTCAGGTGGGGGCCGGCGATCGCCCCCACAGCAATCCTCACCTAAACGGCGGCTCGTCAAAGGCCCGCAGCTTGCGCGAATGTAGGTTGGGGCCCTCTTCCAGCAGCAGCTTGCAGGTCAGGATGCCGATCTGCAGGTGCTGGCTGATCGCCCGCTCGTAGAAGGCATTGGCCTGGCCCGGCAGCTTGATCTCGCCGTGCAGCGGCTTGTCGGACACGCACAGCAGGGTCCCGTAGGGCACGCGGAAGCGATAGCCCTGGGCCGAGATCGTGGCGCTTTCCATGTCGATGGCCACGGCGCGGCTCTGGTTGAAGCGCAGGGCCGACAGGCTGTGGCGCAGTTCCCAGTTGCGGTCGTCGGTGGTGACCACGGTGCCGGTGCGCAGGCGCTTCTTCAGCTGATCGCCGCTGTCGCCGCTGATCGACTTGGCGGCGTCATAGAGGGCGCGCTGCACCTCGGCGATCGAGGGCACCGGGATTTCCGGCGGCAGGACGGCGTCCAGCACATGGTCGTCGCGCAGATAGGCGTGGGCCAGCACATAGTCACCGATGGTCTGGGTATCGCGCAGGCCGCCGCAGTGGCCGATCATCAGCCAGGCCTGCGGGCGCAGCACGGCCAGGTGGTCGCAGACGGTCTTGGCGTTGGACGGACCCACCCCGATATTGACCAGGGTGATGCCGTTCCCGTCGGGCGTCATCAGGTGGTAGGCGGGCATCTGGTGCTTGCGCCAGGTCGACTCGGCGACGGCCTGTTCCGGATTGACGGTGTCGGCGGTGATCAGCAGGCCACCCGAGCAGGACAGGCCCGTATAGGGAGTGCCCGGCTGGCCGAGCTGCTCGATGCCCCAGCGCACGAACTCGTCGACATAGCGGTGATAGTTGGTGAACAGGATGAACTGCTGCACGTCCTCGGCCGGGGCACCGGTATAGTGCTTCAGCCGGGCCAGCGAGAAGTCGGTGCGCAGGCCGTCAAACAGGGCCAGCGGCCGGGTCTCTTCCAGGGCAGAATCCCACACGCCGTCGGCGATCTCGTCACCGATGAAGGCCAGGTCCGTGGTCGGGAAGAAGCGGGCGATATCCTCTGAGCGCACATCGGCCTGGTTCAGGTCGATGCTGGCGTCCAGCACATAGGGATAGGGGATTTCCTGGCGCGAGCGCTCGACCTCGATCTCGACGTCGAAGTCGTTCATCAGCAGGGTCAGCTGCTCGACCAGATAGGCCTTGAACTGCAGCGGCTTGGTGATGGTGGTGGCATAGACGCCCGGACGGCTGACCCGGGCATAGGAGCGCGCCAGCTTGGGCGGCAGGGCTTCGGGGTCATAGGTCAGGCGCAGTTCGGGATAGGCGAAGGCCCCGTTGAAGCGGTCCTGCGGATCGGGCCGGGTGCCCGTGTCCAGATAGGCCTTGAGGGCGGTGCGGAGGGCGCCCACGGCGCGCTCGTATTCCTGGTTCAGCTGTTCGACGACAGCGATGGCTTTTTCTTGGTTCGACATGGCGTCTTATAGCGCTGTTTTGTGACCTTGGCGAGACGCCCGGACCACTAAATAATAATTCTATTACTTCGGGCGATGACCTGAAAGCGAGGTGTCATCGGGCATGACGCGCCTGCAGGCGCGCCGGGGCCAGACAGACCGCACAGGCGACGCGCGCCGGCTGACCGCTTTGCAGCCGCGGGCCTTTGTGTCGCCGTCGGCAGCGCGAAGGGCATGGACGAACCCGCGCCTGTCGGCCACAAGGGCGAACAGGTTCACGATCCGGGCCGGCCATGGCGGGTTCATGCCCCCGCTTCGTCGGATCGGTCAGAGCCAAAAAGAATGCCGGCGCCGGGGGCGTTCCAGGGGAGTGTCATGAACAAGCGTTTTGCCTATCTGATCATCGCGTCCATGATCCTCGGGGTCGCCGTGGGCTGGGCCTGCAACCAGTTCCTCGACCCGGTCCAGGCCAAGGCTGCCGCCAGCAACCTGTCGATCGTCACCGACATCTTCCTGCGCCTGATCAAGATGATCATCGCGCCCCTGGTCTTCACGACCCTGGTCGCCGGTGTGGCCCACATGGAAGACGCCGCCGCCGTCGGCCGCATCGGGGCCAAGACCATGACTTGGTTCATCGGTGCCTCGGCCGTCTCGCTGGTGCTGGGCCTGCTGATGGTTCACCTGCTGGACCCCGGCGCGGGCCTCAACATGGCCCATCTGGAAATCGCCGGCACCAAGACCGCCGCCTCGACCGACGCCTTCACCCTGAAGGGCTTCATCACCCACCTCGTGCCGACCTCGATCTTCGACGCCATGGCCAAGAACGAGATCCTGCAGATCGTCGTCTTCTCGCTGTTTGTCGGCACGGCCGTGGCCGCCCTCGACGACAAGGCCCCCAAGGTTCTGGAACTGGTCGAACAGGCCGCCCAGATCATGCTGAAGGTCACCGGCTTCGTGATGAAGCTGGCCCCGCTGGCCATCTTCGCGGCCCTGGCCTCGACCATCGCCACCCAGGGCCTGGGCATGCTGGCCACCTACGGCAAGTTCGTGCTGGGCTTCTACGCCACCATGGGCGTGCTCTGGGCGCTGCTGTTCCTGGCCGGCGCCGCCGTGCTGGGTAAGCGGGTCATCCCGCTGTTCGGCGTGATCCGCGACCCGACCCTGCTGGCCTTCTCGACCGCCTCGTCGGAAGCCGCCTATCCGCGCATCCTCGACAGCCTGCCCAAGGTGGGCGTGCGTCGCCGGATCGTCTCGTTCGTCCTGCCGCTGGGCTATTCGTTCAATCTCGACGGCTCGATGCTGTATTGCACCTTCGCCACCATGTTCATCATGCAGGCCCACGGCGTGCACCTGACCGTGGCCCAGCAGATCTTCATGCTGCTGCTGCTGATGGTGACCTCCAAGGGCATTGCCGGCGTTCCGCGCGCCTCGCTGGTGGTGATCATGGCCACCCTCACCTATTTCGGCCTGCCGGAAGCCTGGATCGCGCTCGTGCTCGGTGTCGATCACCTGCTGGACATGGGCCGTAGCGCGACCAACGTCGTCGGCAACAGCGTCGCCGCCGCCGTGGTCGCCAAGTGGGAGGGCGAGCTGGACGACATGCCGGAAGAGGAGGCCCAGGCCGCCAAGGCCTGACGCCCCGGTTGACTCCACCCCCGGTCGGTCCAATCTACCGGTCGAGGGGCTTACGGATCGCAAGGACCGAACTCATGACCGACGTCATCTCGCTCGCTCGCGGCAGCCTTCTGGCCGTGGCCCTGGCCGGCGGCCTCGCCGCCACGGCCGTCCAGGCCCAGGAAGCCGCCGCTGCGCCCGCCGCCAAGCCGGCCCGGACCTGCTTCTACCTGTCGGACTGGCACGGCTGGACCGCACCGGATCGCGACACCCTGTATCTGAAGGTGCGCTCCAAGGACGTTTATCGCCTCGACCTCGCCCACGGGTCCAGCCAGCTGCAATGGCCGGGCTCGCACCTGGTGTCGGTGGTGCGCGGCAGCGACCGGATCTGTGCCCCGCTCGACCTCGATCTCAGCGTGTCCGACGGCTACGGCATGTCGGTCCCGATCCGCGCCCGGACCATCACCAAGATGACGCCGGAAGAGATCGCGGCCATCCCCAAGAAGTATCGCCCCTGATCCCGGGCGGCCCCGACCGTCAGGGCCGGGTCGCCGCCTGAATCAGCGCGACGACCATGGCATTGGCCGGGGTCGCGATGCCGTGCGCGGCTCCGCGCCGGACGATGACGCCGTTGCGGACGTCCAGCTCCATCGGCCGGCCGGCCAGCCGGTCGGCATGCAGCGAATTGATGCCGTCCGGCGCTGCGCTGCGGTAGCCGTCGATGACCTCGTCGGCCAGGCTGTCCGGCAGGTCAGCGCCCTCGGCCCGGCCCACCGCCACGCACTCGGCCACCAGGGACCGCATCACCGCCGCCGCGCCGTCATCCTGGGCAATGCCCGAGGGTTGCAGGATCAGGGCATTGACCGCCCCGGCGCAGTTCAGAGCCAGCTTGCGCCAGGCCGCCGTCTTGAAGTCGGCCACCGCCTCGGCGGCGATCGGCGTATGGGCCAGCAGGGCGACAAAGGCCCGCCCAGCCGCGTCGTCGGGCACCTTGATCCAGCCGTCACGGCGCTGGCGGATGCGGCCCGGGGCATCGCGCTCGGCCGGGATGTCGACCACCGCCGGAACGATCCGCGCGACGGGCAGTCGGTCGAGGAACGGCTCGACGTGCTCGACGCCGTTGCGCAGCACCACCAGCCGGGTCTGCGGCCCGACCAGGGCGTCCAGCCAGGCCCCGGCCGAGGCGGTGTCATAGGCCTTGGTGGCGATCAGCACCCAGTCGACGGGCGTGGCGGCGGCAGCATCGGTCAGGACGGCCGGATCGGCGATGATCGGTCCGCCGGGCGTCTGGATCTCAAGACCCGCAAACGGCTTGCGGGCACAGACAGTCACCGACAGGGCCGGGTTCTGGGCCAGCCAGGCGGCGATCGTACCGCCCACCGCGCCGGGACCGATCAGGGCGATGGTGGTCATGGGGGACTCCACTCAAAACAAAACCCTCTCCCCTTTAGGGAGAGGGTGGCCCCGGTCTTGGCCGGGGCAGGCGCTTCTCCCGCAAGGGGAGAAGGCGCAGATTACTCCGCCGGCAGGGAATTTCCGGTGCGCTTGGCCATCATCTGGTCGAAGCTGGACCACACGCCCTCGCCGCCGTGCCACTGGCCGCGAGTCGCAGCCTTGGAATATTCCGTGGCGCGGGCCTCGAAGAAGTTGGCGTGCTCAACGCCGCTGAGCAGGCTCTGCAGCCAGGGCAGCGGGTTTTCCTTGATGCCGTAGACTTCCGGCAGCTGCAGCTGGCGCAGGCGCCAGTCAGCGATGAAGCGGATGTACTTCTTGATGTCGTCCGGGGTCATGCCCTGGATCTCACCGGCCTCGAAGGCCAGGTCGATGAACTTGTCTTCCAGGCCCACGACGGTCTTGCAGCAGTCGACGATGTCGTCGGCCACCGACTTGGTCACCGCGCCGGTCTCGGCGTTGAAGGCGTGGTAGAGCTTGATGATGCCTTCGCAGTGCAGGCTCTCGTCGCGGATCGACCACGACACGACCTGGCCCATGCCCTTCATCTTGTTGAAGCGCGGGAAGTTCATCAGCATGGCGAAGCTGGCGAACAGCTGCAGGCCTTCGGTGAAGCCCCCGAACATCGCCAGGGTGCGGCAGATGTCGGCATTGGTCTCGACGCCGAACTTCTGCATGAAGTCGTGCTTGTCGCGCATGGCCTGGTATTCCATGAACGCGCCGAATTCGCTCTCCGGCATGCCGATGGTTTCCAGCAGCAGCGCATAGGCCGCGATATGGATGGTCTCCATGTTGGCGAACGACGACAGCATCATCTTCACTTCGGTGGGTTTGAACACCCGGCCGTAGCGTTCCATGTAGTTGTCGGCGACCTCGATGTCGGCCTGGGTGAAGAAGCGGAAGATCTGGGTCAGCAGATTGCGCTCCCGGTCATTGAGCTTGACGGCCCAGTCCTTGAGGTCCTCGCCCAGCGGGATTTCCTCGGGCATCCAGTGGACCTGCTGCTGCTTTTTCCAGAACTCGTGAGCCCAGGGATAGCGGAACGGCTTGTAGGCGGCCGATGGCGTCAGAAGGCCGGGAAGGGTGATCAACTGGGCGGACATCGAGGGCGGCTCCAAGCGCAGGCGGACACGAATCGGACAGACGGGTTAGGCTCTCTTCGTAGCGCAGCCAACAGGGCCATCTAGTGGTCAGTTGGTCGCAGCACACAACATGTTGTGGGTAGTTTCTTAATTGATGGTTAACACACCCTACACCATTTTCGGCGCGCTCGGCTCGGGTTCGGTGCCGATCGAGGCGGCCCTGACCCTGCTCGGGCAGGCCTATGTGGTCATAGAGGCGCCGACCTGGGAAGGCGAGTCCGAGCAGGCCAAGGTCGCTGCCGTCAATCCGCTCAAACAGATTCCAGCCCTGGTCACCCCGGCCGGTGAAACGATCACCGAGAGCGCGGCCATCCTGATCTGGCTGGCCGACAACCATCCGGACTCGGGCCTCGCGCCCGGCCTCGACTCACCGCATCGCGGCCAGTTCCTGCGCTGGATGACCTATGTCTCGGCGGCCATCTATGCCCTGTTCTGGGTGCGCGACGAGCCCGCCCGGCTGGTCGGCGACGATCCTGGGGCCCAGGCCCGGGTCAAGGCCGCCACCGCCGACCGCATCCACGACTGCTGGGCGATGATGGACAGCCAGTTGATGCCGCTCAGCCGAACCCTCGGCGGGCCCTATCTGCTGGGCGACCGGATCACAGTACTGGACCTCTATGTCACGGTGATCAGCCGCTGGGGCCCGCGCCGGGTGCGCTTCTATGAGGCCGCGCCGGGCATGAGCGAGGTGGTCCGCCGCGTCGACGCCGATCCCCGACTGGCAGCCTTCTGGGCGCAGCGCTTTCCGTTCTTCGAGGGCTGGGAGCGCCTCGGCCAGCAGGCCTGAGCCGCAATTCAGATGACGGCGCTCGAGCGCGCGTCGGTGCCGGCCAGGGCGGCGGCGACGATGTGCAGGCCGCGCTCCAGATCCTCGCGGTCACGGGCCGCGCCCAGGCACAGCCGCACGCCGGTCTCCAGCCCCGCCTCGACCACCGGCGCGCCGGGCGGGGTCAGCTCGGCCCCGGCCCGCAGGGCCCGTCCGGCCAGGCGTTCGGCCTCCAGTTCGGCCATCGGCAGCCAGAGGTGCGGGGCCGAGAGACTGGCCGGGGCCTCCAGGGCCGGACCCAGGATCCGCCGGGCCAGGGCCATGCGGGCGGTGACCTCGTCGCGAACCTCGGCGGCGATCTGGTCGGCCGTGCCGTCCTCGATCCATTGCCCGGCGATCATCCCGCCGAAGCTCGGCGGCGCATAGGCCAGGGCGCGGACGGCCCGCAGCACCCGCTCGAAGAAGTCACCCGGCGGCACCATCAGGAACCCGGCCCGCAGGCCGGGGGCCAGCGACTTTGAGACGCCGGAGACATGGAAGGTCCGCTCCGGGGCCAGGACCGCCAGCGGGGGCGGCGCGTCAGGGGCATAGATGCCGTAAACGTCGTCCTCGATCAGCCAGAGATCCAGCCTGCGGGCCAGGGCGACGATCTCGCCCCGCCGGGTCGCGCCCATGATCCGGCCGGTCGGGTTCTGCAGGGTCGGCAGCAGATAGACGGCCCGGGCCCCGGTCTCGCGGACCGCCGCCTCGAGGGCATCCGGCCGCAGCCCCTGCTCGTCCATCGCCACGCCCCTGAGCCGGTAGCCCCGGTGTTCGGCCAGGGCCCTGGCCCCGTGGAAGGTCGAGGCCTCGCACAGGATTGCATCCCCGGGCCGGGCCACGGCCTCGAAGGCCAGGGCCAGGGCCTGCTGGGCCCCGGCGGTGCAGATCATCCGCGTCCAGTCGGCCGTCGCCAGCCCGCCGGCCCGCGCCAGCCAGGCCGCCCCCGCCTGACGCTGGCGCTCAAACCCCGCCGCCGGGGCATAGCCGAGCGCCTCCGAAAGATCGCCGCGCCGCCGCAGCCGGTTGAGGGCCTCGGCCAGCCGGGCCTGGGCTGGGCCGGACGGCGCGATGTTCTGGGCCAGATTGACCGGCCCGGCCTCGTCCGAGCCCGACCGCAGGGCCCCGCCGCCGCGCACATAGCTGCCGCGTCCGACATGGGCTTCGACCAGTCCGGCCTTCTCGGCCTCGACATAGGCGCGGGTGACCGTGCCCAGCCCCAGGCCCAGGCGATGGGCCAGGTCGCGCTGCGGCGGCAGCCGCTCGCCTGCGCCCAGGGCCCCGGAGGCGATGTCGGCCCGCAGGGCCTCGACGAGGCGCTCATAGATCGGCGCATCGCCGGCAGGCAGGACGGGAGACCAGACGGACATGGGGACTTCCTGATTGTCATCATGACAATACTTATTTTGACTCATGGATCAATCAGGAACATCACGGTGACATTCTCGATCCCCGGAGTCCCGCCATGACCCCCGACCTGCTGCTCGCCTTTGTGCTGTTCGCCTTCGCCACCGCCGGTACCCCCGGCCCCAACAACATGATGCTGCTGGCCTCGGGCGCGAACTTCGGGTTCCGCCGGACGATCCTGCACATCCTCGGGATCAGCGTCGGCCTGGCGGTGATGGTGGTGGCCATGGGCCTTGGCCTTTCGGGCCTGTTCCGGGCGGTGCCGGTGCTGCACGACATCCTGAAATGGGCCGGCGCGGCCTATATGCTGTGGCTGGCCTGGAAGATCGCCACCGCCACTGGCGTCAGCGACCGCTCGGCCGGTAGTCGGCCCATGAGCTTCCTGCAGGCCGCCGGCTTCCAGTGGCTGAACCCCAAGGCCTGGGCCATGGCCCTTGGCGCGGTGACCACCTACACGCCCGAGGGCAGCGGCGCCCTGGCGGTGCTGGTCGTGGCCGGCACCTTCATGCTGGTCGGCGCGCCGTGCAGCGCGGCCTGGGCCGGTTTCGGACAGGGACTGCGGCCCTTTCTCGACAGGCCCGCTGCCCTGCGCGCCTTCAACCTGACCATGGCCGTGCTGCTGGTCGCCTCGCTCTATCCGCTGCTGCATACGCTGAAACCGGCGTGACATGGCGCAGGGGCTGCGCCACCCTGCCGTCATGCGCAAGCTCCTGGCCCTGGCCCTCGTCACCGCGACCCTGATCGCCACCCCCGTCCTGGCCCAGGACCTGAAGGTCACCGTCCAGGGGCGCGACTCGGTGGTCCTGACCCCGGCCGAGATCCGGGCCCTGCCGCGCGCCCGGGCCACGATCACGGTCAAGGGGGCCAGCGTCGTCTATGAAGGCGCGGTCCTGCACGAGGCCCTGCTGAAGGCCGGGGTCGTGGCGGGCGAGCGGCTGATGGGACGCTATCTGAACCAGATCGTGGTGCTGCGGGCCGCCGACGGCTTTGCCAGCATCCTGTCGATCGCCGAAACCGACCCGGTCTATCGCGCCAATCCGGTGATCCTGGCCGACACGGTCAACGGCCAGCCGCTGGATGCCCGCGAGGGACCGTACCGGGTGGTGGTCGACGGCGACCTGCGCCCCTCACGCTCGCCCCGCGCCGTGGTCTCGGTCGAGGTCCGGCCGGGGTTCTGAGTCTTTCGTCTGGCCCAGGCGGCGAAATCGCCGCCCCGGTCGAGCCTTCCTGTCGAGGATGCCGCCGATGCCGAAGCCCCTGCACCTGATCCTTGCCGCGCTCGTCGCCCTCGCGCCGGGCGTGACCCTGGCTCGCGCGGTCCCCGCCCCGACCCCGGCCTGCACGTCGCCCGCCCAGAGCCTGGACGAGAAGGGCTTCGTCCGGATCGGTGGTATCGACCAGTGGATCACCATCAGGGGCGATCGCTGCGACAATCCCGTGATCCTGTTCCTGCACGGCGGACCGGGCAATCCGCTCAGCCCCTTTGCCGATGCGATCTATGGCGCATGGACCAGGGACTTCACCCTGGTGCAGTGGGATCAGCGCGGTTCCGGCATGACCCTTGGTCGCAGCCCGCCGGCAGAGACCGACAGCCTCACGGTCGCGGGGATGACCACCGACGGCATCGCTGTAGCGACCTATCTGGTGCAGCATCTGGGCACCCGGAAGGTCATCCTGATGGGCAGTTCCTGGGGTTCGATCCTGGGCGTCAATATGGCCCGGACGCGGCCGGACCTGTTCCACGCCTATGTCGGCACCTCCCAGATCGTCAGCTATCGCGACAACCAGGCCACCACCTATGCCCGGCTGCTGGACCTGGCCCGGGCGGCCGGTGACCAGGAAACGGCAGGCCGGCTGGAGGCGCTGGGCCCGCCACCCTGGGCCAATCCGCGCGCTTTCGGGGTCGTCCGGCGCGCCGTGCGGAAGTACGAGGCCCTGAAGACCGATCCCTTCCCCCAGACCTGGTGGTCGCCGGCCGGTGACTACGCGACACCCAAGGCCCTCGCCGACTATGAGGCGGGCGAGGACTACTCCTTCCTGCAGTTCGTCGGCTTCAAGGGGGACGGAATGTTCTCGGGCGTCGAGCTGGCCGCTCCTGGCGCGCGGTTCGAGACGCCGGTGTTCCTGCTGCAGGGCACCGAGGACCTGCTGACGACAGCCGACGTCACCCAGCGCTTCTTTGACGGCCTGACGGCACCCCGAAAGGCCCTGGTCCTGGTGCCCCGCGCCGGCCACGATCCCAATCAGCCGATGGTCGATGCCCAGTACCGGCTGCTGCTCGACCAGGTGAGGCCCGGGGCCCGGTAGGGCGAGCGACCGAGGCTCCGACAGGCCGGGCCGGTGCGACCGGCCTCAGCCTGTCGCCCTGGAGACGGCTGCGTTCACCTGGCCACCGGCGGACAGGATGGCATCCACGGCCTCAGGCGCGATCGCCGCGCTGAACAGATAGCCCTGGGCATCGGCGCAGCCCATGCTCTGCAGCTGACGCCGCTGCTGATCGGTTTCGACCCCTTCGGCAATCACCGCCAGGTTCAGGGCCGAGGCCAGGCCGACGATCGAGGCGACCAGGGCACTGGCTTCGGCGTCGTCACCCAGCGGCGTAATGAAGCTGCGGTCGATCTTGATCTTGTCGATCGGATAGCGCCGCAGATAGCTGAGGCTGGAATAGCCGGTTCCGAAGTCGTCCAGGGCGAGGGAAAAGCCCATGGCCCGCAGGCGCTCAATCGTCAGATGGGTGGTTTCGTCATCGCCGAGCAGAGCCCCTTCAGTGATCTCGAGCTCGATGTTGCGCGGGCTGGCGCCGGTCTCGATCAGGAGGCCGGCGACCTCGCTCGCATAGTCGTCCTGGCGCATCTGCAGGGCCGAGACATTGACCGCCACCTTGATCCCGGACCAGCGACGGCTGTCGGCAAAGGCCCGGCGCATGACCTGCCGGCCGAGCGCCTCGATCAGACCGCAGTCCTCGGCCAGGGGCACGAAGATGGCGGGTGAGATCTCGCCCCGGGTCGGGTGGATCCAGCGGGCCAGGGCCTCAACGCCGATGATCTGTCCGCGGGCATCGACCTGGGGCTGGTAGGCCAGATGCACCCCGCCCTCCGCCAGGGCGCGACGGAGATCGAGCTCCAGCCCCCGCCGGGCCTTCAGGGCCGCATCCATCTCGACTTCAAAGAAGCAGTAGCGATTACGACCCTGTTCCTTGGCGCGATACATGGCGACATCGGCCCGCCGGGCCGCTTCAGCGGCCCCGATATGCGCCTCCGCACTGTCGATGACGGCGACACCGACCGAACCGCCGACAAAGACCTGGCCACAGCTGAGATCAGCGGGCTCGCTGAGGGCCTTGACCAGCCGCTCGGCCAGGGCCGCCGCGCCGGACGGATCAATGTTCGGGGCGATGACGGCGAATTCATCCCCGCCCAGGCGCGCGACCGTTTCGTTGGCCCTGCAGAGCCCGGTCAGTCGTCCAGCCATCAGACGGATCAGTTCGTCGCCGGCGCTATGGCCGTGGCTGTCATTGACGGCCTTGAAGCGATCCAGGTCGATGCCGAGAACCGCCATCGTCCCCCGCCGGCGGCTCAGGCCCCTAAGCGCCTCGCTCAGCCGATCGTCAAACAGGCTGCGGTTGGCCAGGCCCGTCAGGGCGTCATGGCGCGCCATGTGTGTAGCCCGTGCCTCGCTGGCGACCAGACCGCGGGCAATACGGCGGCTGCGGACGGCAAAGACCACCACAGAGGCGGCCAGGCCGCCGACGACCAGCAGGATCGGCAGGCCGGCCTTACGCAGCAGGGCCTGGCCGGGTCGGGGCGGAGTCCAGTCCAGGGTCGCCACAACGGGACCTTCGAGGCTCCGGATGGCGACCCGGGCATCCTGGCCCTGGGGGGTCGCTTCGCCGGGATGGAGGTGAATGCCGGCCAGAAGAAAGCGGTTCGACATGGCCAGCAGAAAGGCTGCATCCAGCCTGAGCGCCGTGACAATGATCGGAGCCTTGGAATCCCTGGGCAGGACCCGGCCAAAATCCGGCTGCACCAGGCTGGCCGTGACCAGATAGGTTTCACTGCCGATCAGCTCGAAAGAGCTTTGCTGGAGCGGGGACGACACCAGGCCGCCGTCCGGGCGCGGCCCCTGTACGGGCTTTTTGAGGCGCTCCAGGTCCCGAACGGCCTTGAGAACCCCGTTGAAGCTTGCACTGTGGCGCGAGAAATAGCCCGGCTCGAGATCGCTGCCGACCTTCTGGCTGAAAATGGCCTGGTCACGGCCGTCGAGAACAAAGATCAGGTCAAATCCGGACTGCCCGAGCAGATAGGCCCCGATGTTCTCACGGGCCCACACCGGATCATACCGATTGCCCAGCCTGTCGACCGCTTCGTCCCAGACGGTCTGGGGCGCGATCGATCTTTCAAGGTCGCGGGTCTTGGCGACCAGCCCCCGTTCGACCAGGGATTGGTCGTGCAGCATGGCGTTGTGATCGACGCGCGCCGAAATCAGCAGCAAAACGCCGACGAGAATGCCGACCATGGCCAGGCCCAGGGCGGCCAGGGGCATCGAGAGGCGGGTCTCAGGTCGGGTCATAAAACGGGGCTCGACGGTCTACGGGTCGACTAGCCCTGCCATGGCGAGACTAAGTCCGACCTAACGCCGCATGGACACTTTGTCGCACCCCACCTCCGCACGCCCTGTGCCCGTTCGGCCACAGGATGCAACTTCCGCGTCACATCCATCCGGCGACTCTGGCGCGATCTGGCAGAACGCTGTAATCGCCCGCCTCCCGAAAGACGAGAACCATGGCGCACAAAGCCCCAACCTACCTGCCGATGTTCTGCCAGTTCGACCGCTTGGTCGAGCGGACGAACGCGCGCGCGTGGGAGGGGAGCACGGTCTAGGGTTCGATCCGAACTCGGGAAGTCCGAAACAGCCCCTCCTGGCCTTGAGCCGGAGGGGTTTTTCGTTTGTGCGGAAATCTTGCCGGCCCCGTCGCCAGGAGGGGGAGCAAGAGGAGAGAAGCCCATGAGCGGCTTCACACATATCGAAAGCGACGGCGCGCCCATCAAGGCGTGGACTCAAGGGGTTCCGATCGAGGACTCCGCCCTCAAGCAGCTGCGCAATGTCGCCAGCCTGCCGTTCATCCACAAGCACGTCGCGGTCATGCCCGACGTGCACTGGGGCATGGGCGCGACCGTGGGCTCGGTGATCCCCACCAAGGGGGCGATTATCCCCGCGGCGGTCGGCGTCGACATCGGCTGCGGCATGATGGCGGGGCGCACCTCGATCCGTGCCGAGCACCTGCCCGACAACCTGTTCGGCATCCGCTCGGACATCGAGGCGGC
>NZ_QAII01000079.1 GCF_003060965.1 Caulobacter sp. HMWF025
TGACGGTACGACTCCTTCAGGATGCGGAGGCGCGGGGAGCTGCAGGTCTCTTGGAAGATGAGAGCCGCCCCGCGCATCGGCGGGGCTGACTTCGGGATGCTGGCTTCAGACCGACCCAGCACCCGACGACGCCCCGCGCAGGCGGGTCGTTTTCGGGGTGGTAATTTTGGTCGCGGCAAACAGCATCAGCGACGTCTCTAGCGGGGCAGGGCCGAAAGGTAAAGTGCAGGGCTCAACCTGCGATCAGGGCCGCGCGCTCGGCCGGGGTGACGTGGCGCCAGTGGCCTTCGGGCATGTCGCCGAGCGTCAGGGGACCGACGCGGACCCGGAACAGGTCGACGACCTTCAGCTCCAGCAGCTCGCACATCCGGCGGATCTGGCGGTTGCGGCCTTCCTGCAGGATGATGCTGAAGCGCTGGTCCGAGATCATCTCCACCCGGGCCGGGCGCAGTTCGCGACCGTCCAGTTCGAGGCCGAAGCGTAGCAGCTCCAGCTTCTCGTCGGTGATCTCGCCCATCACCGCGACGCGGTATTCCTTTTCCAGCTCCGACTGCGGGCCGATCACGGCCTTGGCCACCACGCCGTCTTCCGACAGCAGCAGCAGGCCGCGCGAATCCTTGTCGAGGCGGCCGATCGGCGGCAGCAGGTCGCCGCTGCCCGGGATCGGACCCTCGCCCAGCCACAGATTGGCCCGGGTCAGCAGGCGGGCGGCGGGCACTTCGCCGGCTTCGGGCTGGGCCGAGACGAAGCCGACCGGCTTGTGGATCAGCACCGTCAGGCTGGAGTCGAGCTTGGCCGTGGCCCGGTCGGCCAGCACCAGGGTCTGGCCGGTGAGGATCTTGCGACCCATGTCCTGCACCACCTCGCCGTCGATCGACACCAGACCGTCGGCGATCAGGGCCTCGGCCTCGCGGCGCGAGCAGACACCGCTCTGGGCCAGCCACTTGTTGACCCGCTGGGGCTCGTCGTCCTCGTAGGTGCGGGAAAAGGCCATCAGCCGAAATTGTCCTCGAGGGTCGCCAGGCGGGCGGCCTGGTCTTCGGCGATCAGCGGCTTGATCACGTCGTCCAGGGCCTCGCCCTCCATGACCTTGGCCAGGTTGTAGAGAGTCAGGTTGATGCGGTGATCGGTCACCCGCCCTTGCGGGAAGTTGTAGGTGCGGATGCGTTCCGAACGGTCGCCGCTGCCGACCTGGCTCTTGCGGGCGTCGGAGCGGGCCGTGTCGAGGGCCTCGCGCTGCATGTCATAGAGACGCGCCTTCAGGTTTTTCATGGCCCGGGCGCGGTTCTGGTGCTGGCTCTTTTCCGACGAGGTCACCACCACGCCGGTGGGCAGGTGGGTGATGCGCACGGCCGAGTCGGTCTTGTTGACGTGCTGGCCGCCGGCCCCCGACGAGCGGTAGGTGTCGATCCGCAGGTCGCTGTCGTTGATCTCGATCTCGACATCCTCGGCCTCGGGCAGCACGGCGACCGTAGCGGCCGAGGTGTGGATGCGGCCCTGGGCTTCGGTTTCCGGCACGCGCTGCACGCGGTGCACGCCGCTCTCGAACTTCAGCCGGCCGAAAACGCCGTCGCCGGTGATCGAGGCGATGATTTCCTTGTAGCCGCCCATTTCCCCTTCGGAGATGCTGTCGACCTCGACCCGCCAGCCCTGGCTGACCGCATAGCGCTGGTACATGCGGAAGAGATCGCCGGCGAACAGGGCCGCCTCGTCGCCGCCGGTGCCGGCCCGGACTTCGAGAATGGCCGAGGCGTTCTCGTCCTTGTCCTTGGGGGCCAGCATCAGGGCCAGCTCGTGCTCGAGCACGGGCAGTTTCTCGTCCAGGGCCTGGATCTCGTCACGGACCATGGCGGCCATTTCCGGGTCGCCGGCCATCTCGTCCAGCTCGGCGCGTTCGGCGGCCAGCTTGGCCAGGGTCTGCACGGCCTCGGCCACCGGCCGCAGCTCCGCATGCTCCTTGGAGAGCTTGACGATCTCCGAGCCGTCGGTCGCGGCGCCCATGCGGGCTTCCACTTCACGGAAACGGTCGAGAACCTGATCGAGGCGGGCCTGGGGCAGTCGCAAGGGGGTGACGTCACATTACTGTTGGGAACGGGCGGTCTCTGTACCGCCCCAGCGGGCCCACGTCACCCCGGCGCGAAGGGGCTTACTTCGGATAGAGCATGGTCTCGGCGACCTCGGTGTCACCGTTCACCGTCACCTTGACCTGGTCGAAGGTCGGCTTGCCGCGCAGGTCAGTGGCCCGGAACATAGACCAGCCCTCGGCGGGCTTGCCGTCGGCGGCCATGGTCATGCCCCAGTTCTGGTCGGCATCGTGCAGGACCGAGACCGAATAGTCGCCGGGCGGGACATTGGGCAGGCTGACCTTCAGCCGGCCGCTGGCGGTGCCGTCCAGCACGGCGCCGCTGGTCTGGGCCGGCTGCATGAACTGGTCACGGCTCTGGACGGTGACGAGGATCTTGCCCCCCTTGGGCTGCACGCCGTCCAGGGTCAGGTTGACGGATCCGGCCTGGGCAGCGCCGGCAAAGGCGGCGGCGGCGAAGAGGGCGGCGGCGGCCGCAGCGAGGCGTTGCATGTCTGAAGTCTCCCTCGGCTTGATTGCCGATGAAGTACTTTTATTTGCAAAGTGCGTGGCGAGGCAAATTACAAAGGAGTCATTCGAAAAGGGGGGGACCCCACACGCAAAACGCCGCCCGGTCGCGGGGACCGGACGGCGTTCGCTAGCCTTTCACGCACACCACCTGGCGCAGCGTGTGGACGATATCCACCAGGTCGCTCTGGGCGGCCATGACGGCGTCGATGTCCTTGTAGGCCATCGGCGTTTCGTCGATCACGCCTTCGTCCTTGCGGCATTCCACACCGGCCGTGGCGGCGATGTGGTCGGCCATGGTGAACCGGCGCTTGGCTTCGTTACGGCTCATCGCCCGTCCGGCCCCGTGCGAGCAGGTGCAGAACGAGTCCGGGTTGCCCCGGCCGCGCACGATGAACGAGCGGGCGCCCATCGAACCCGGAATGATCCCCAGCTCTCCGTCCTTGGCCGACACCGCGCCCTTGCGGGTCAGGTAGACGTCCTTGCCGAAGTGCTTTTCCCGCGACACGTAGTTGTGGTGGCAGTTCACCGCATGCTGCGTGGTCACGAGGTCGGGGAAGGTGCGCTTCAGCACCGCCAGCACCTGGTCCATCATCACCTCGCGGTTGGCCAGGGCGTATTTCTGCGCCCAGGACACGGCCCGCACATAGTCGATGAAGCCTTCGCTGCCTTCGGCGAAGTAGGCGAGGTCCTCATCGGGCAGGTTGATGTACCAGCGACGCATTTCATACTTGGCCCGCTCGATGAAGTAGGTGCCGAAGCGGTTGCCCACGCCCCGGGATCCGGAGTGCAGCATCACCCAGACGTCACCCGCCTCGTCGAGGCACAGCTCGATGAAGTGGTTGCCGGTGCCCAGCGTGCCCAGGTGGCCGAGACCGCGCGGGTGGCCGGCCTTGGGGTGCCGGGCCACGACGTCGTCATAGCCGGCCTTCAGGCCCGCCCACTTCTCGGCCGCCACGGTCGGGGGATCGACCTGCCAGGCGCCCTTGTCGTTGCGCCCGCCGTTGTCGGTCCGGCCGTGGGGCACGGCCGCCTCGATGTCCGAGCGGATGCCGAACAGGTTGTCGGGCAGGTGCTCGGCACGGATCGAGGTGCGCACCGCCATCATGCCGCAGCCGATGTCGACGCCGACCGCCGCGGGGATAATCGCCCCCTTGGTGGGGATCACCGAGC
>NZ_QAII01000080.1 GCF_003060965.1 Caulobacter sp. HMWF025
CTTCTGCAACGCCTGGGCTTCTACCCGCCGCCCCCCGGGGCCCCGGTCACCCTGGGCCTGGAGGTCGCCGGCGAGGTGGTGGTCGCGGCCGGACGCTGGGCGGTCGGCGACCGGGTCTGCGCCCTGCTCGGTGGCGGCGGCTACGCGCAATATGCCGTGGTCGATGCCCGCCACGCCCTGCCCGTCCCGGGCCACCTCGACATGATCCACGCCGCCGCGCTGCCCGAGACAGTCTTCACCGTCTTTGCCAACGTGTTCGAGCACGGCGGGCTGAAGGCCGGCGAGACCCTGCTGGTGCACGGCGGCACGTCCGGAATCGGCACAACCGCCATCGCCATGGCCAAGGCCGCCGGGGCGAGGGTGATCGCCACCGGCCGCGGCGCCGACAAGAAGGCCCGGGCCCTGGAACTCGGGGCTGATATCGCGGTCGACACCAGGACCGAGGACTTCGCCGAGATCGCCAAGGCCGCCGGCGGGGTCGATGTGGTGCTCGACATGGTCGGCGCAGCTTATTTCGACAAGAACCTGGACGCCCTGAACACCGGCGGCCGCATCGTCTACATCGCCGCCCTGGCCGGCGGCATGCTGGAGGTGCCGGTGATGAAGATCATGCAGAAACGGGCGGTGATCACCGGCTCGACCCTGCGGCCGCGCTCGAACGACGAGAAGGCCCGTCTGGCCGGCGAGATCGAACGCATTGTCTGGCCGTGGATTGCGGCCGGCAAGGTGAGCCCCGTGGTCGATGCCAGCTTCCCGCTCGCCCTGGCCGCAAAGGCCCACGCCCACCTCGAGGCCGGCGAGCATGTGGGCAAGGTGGTGCTGGTGGCTTAGGGGCGGATCGCAACGCCGGGCAGGGCCTCCAGGGCCTTGCCCGCGCAACGACCGGCCGCTCGGACGGCGTTGCACACGGCGACATGGCCCTCGGGCAGCCGGACCACATACCCGCCGGCAAAGCGCGGATCGGCCCACAGGTAGTCGGTCGAGACATACTGCGCGCCGCTGGACAGGGCGGCGTCGCGCTGGCCGGGGTCGTTGCTCCGCGCCGCCTGAGTGTCTGCATCCGCCCGAGTGCGAACAATGAAGCCGGCCTTCACGGCGGCGGCAATGCGATCCTTCTGCCCCACCGGGTCATTGAGGGTCAGATAGGCCGCAGCAGGCGAAGCTTCGTCGGTGTTGACGAACATGACCCGCCCTTCCAGGGAACGCCGGGCTCCGCGATAGAGCGCCACCTTCTCCGGGCTTTCGTCGAGGGCGAAGAACACCTTGCCGCGCGATGCGGCCAGGGCGGGCCAGCCCCGGGTCAGCACCGCCTCGCGCAGGGTGGCATACCGGCCGCGCACCTGGTCGGGGGTAATCAGCTGATCCTCACCGAAAACCGACCGGACCTCGGCGTCGAGCCTGTCAAAGGCCGCCGCGTCAAAGGCCGGGGGCGTCACGCCGCCCGGCAGGCTGGCCGGACCCTCCTTGGCATTGAGCAGGATCAGCAGCGGTACGTGGTCGGGATGGGCCTTCGACCAGGCCTTTACCTCGCCAAGGCAGGCGACGAAGGTCAGGCAGGACGAGCGGAAGTCCACATCGGGGATGTGCAGGGTCTTGAAACCGGGCCTGGCCATGACGCCGGCCTGCTCCGGCGTCAGATGCGCCCCCTTACCCAGGGCCGTCATTGGCCTGGCGTAGAGCCCGCCCTCGGGATCGGACACGACGTCCAGCTCCAGCTGGCGGGCCCCGGCGTCCAGCTGTTCGGTCAGCGGGCGGTGGCCATAGTCCAGCCCCAGAACCGCCGGGCCCCGCGCCGCGACCATCACCGCCAGCTCTTCGGGTGGGATCGCCTGCTTGTAGCTGTTGTGGGTGCCGACGGCCGTCAGGTCGTTCATGCGCAGGTCCGCGGCCGGACTGGCCGCCAGCATCAGGGCAGCGACGAAAATCAGCATGGCAAGCCTCCGAAAGGTCGTGGTCCGACTACCGGCGCACGATGACGGTTTGACGGTACCCGCCCGCGCCCCGCAATCCGAACCGGAGACCGCGTCATCGGCCGTTCCCTTTTGACCTGAACCGGATTATAGCGTTCAGCAACATCCCGCCCGGCCGCAAGGCCGGGCGCCGTCATTTCTGGAGGACCGCATGTCCGACATCCTGATGCCCAAGGCGACGGCCGTCTGGCTCGTGGACAACACGTCGCTGAGCTTTGAACAGATCGCCGACTTCTGTAATCTGCACCCGCTGGAAGTGCGCGGCATCGCCGACGGCGAAGTGGCGCGCGACATCCGCGGGGCCGATCCGATCGGCAACGGCCAGCTGACCCGCGAAGAACTGGACAAGGCCCAGGCCAACGACCTGTACCGCATGAAGGCCCAGGTCAGCCGCCATGCCGAGCTGCTGAAGCCGCAGAAGAAGGCCCCGCGCTACACCCCCGTGTCGCGCCGCCAGGACCGTCCGGACGCCATCGCCTGGTTCCTGCGCCACCATCCCGAAGTGACCGACGCCCAGATCTCCAAGCTGCTGGGCACCACCAAGTCGACGATCGAGCAGGTCCGCGGCCGCACCCACTGGAATGCGGCCAACATCAAGCCGGTCGACCCGGTGACCCTGGGTCTGGTCGGCCAGCTCGAGCTGGACGCCCTGGTCAAGAAGGCGGCCGAAAAGAAGGCCAAGGACGACCTCAAGAAGGGCATCCTGCCGGAAGATCCGACCCTGCGCCCCGCCTCGGAAACCGGCGTCGTCGAGACGGTCGAGGAAGAGGAAGAAATCGATTACCGCGCCTCGCGGGCCGAGCCCAAGGCCGAGGACGTGTTCGGCAAGTCGACCTACGTCCCCGAAGACGAGGACGACGAGGACTAGTCAGCCTCACGGACCAGAAAAAAGCCCATCCCGTTTCCGACGGGATGGGCTTTTGATTTAAGCCTTAGTGCGCTCGTGCCTTCAGACCCTCGATCTCTTCCTTCAGCCTGAGCTTTTGTCGTTTGAGCTCTCGAAGTCGGGTACCATCGCTTGCGGGACGCTTGGTCTCTTCCTGGATCGTGCGATCGAGGTTCTCGTGACGGGACCCAAGCTCGCGGATACGGGATTCGATGGCCATGGCTGTCGGCTCCTTGCTGGTTGACACTGGGGAGTGAACACCCGCTGCGTCCCGCTGTCAGATCACATATGGTTGCGAACCACCCCGCTTGACTTGACGCGCTTTAATCCCGTTGCGGACAAATTTTAAGCATGACGGACCTCGCCATGACCGCTGACCGCCCCCGACTGATCGTCGGCATCTCCGGTGCCTCCGGCGTGACCTACGGGATACGGGCCCTGCAGGCCTGCCGCGACCTCGGAGTCGAGACCCATCTGGTGATGTCCAAGTCGGCCGTCCTGACCCTGACCCAGGAAACGGATTTCACCCTGGCCGATGTCCAGGCCCTGGCCGACGTCGTGCACCGCAGCGCCGATGTCGGGGCCTCGATCGCCTCGGGCTCGTTCAAGACCCTGGGCATGCTGATCGCCCCCTGCTCGGTTCGGACCATGAGCGAGATCGCTTGCGGCGTAACGTCCTCGCTCCTGACCCGCGCCGCCGACGTGGTGCTGAAGGAGCGCCGGACCCTGGCCCTGATGGTGCGCGAGACCCCGCTGCATCTGGGCCATCTGCGCACCCTGACCCAGCTGGCCGAGATGGGCGCGGTCATCGCCCCGCCCCTGCCCGCCTTCTACACTCGCCCCACCAGCATCGCCGAGATGGTCGACCAGTCCGTAGGCCGGGTCCTCGACCAGTTCGGCCTGTCCTGGCAGCCCGTGAAGCGCTGGGGCGAGGACATCGCCCCGATCACCGGCAAGGGAGACGCCTGATGCGCCTCTGGGACTGGGCCCTGACGGTCTATGCGCGCCCGGCCGTCGCCGAAGCCTGCCTGAACCTGCAGGACGGCCACGGCCAGAACGTGCCCTATCTGCTGTGGGCCGCCTGGGCGGCCGGCGAGGGCCGCACCGCCGACGCCAAGGCCGCCGCCCGGCTGATGCGCGCCTGGGACGCCGAGGTCGGGGCCCCGCTGCGCGGCGTCCGCCGGGCCCTCAAGCCCGCCCGCGACGGGGTCGCCGACGAGGCCCGTGAAGCCCTGCGCGAGGCCATCAAGGGCGTGGAGCTGAAGGGCGAGCGGGTGCTGCTGGAAAGTCTGGAAGCCCTGTGCAGCCCGCCGGGGGAACCCATCGCGCTGATCGACGGCCTCAAGGCCGCCGCCGAGGCCTCGGGCGATCCGCCCCGCACCACCGCCCTGGCCCGCCTCGCCGACGCCCTTGCTTGAAAACCTTTACGACTGGTCAGCCTTTGCTATCTATCACCAGAGCGTGCGTGCTGACGGGGAGCGTCCATGAGCGATGAAACGTCCATGAACGATGACGATCCGTCCGACGAGTCGGACGTCGCGATCGAACGACGCCTCGCGGTCCTGCGCGAAGAGCATCAGGATCTGGATGCCGCCGTCCAGGCGCTGGAAGACCGGCCGCAGCCCGACATGCTGCAGATCGCCCGTCTGAAAAAGAAGAAGCTGGCCCTGAAAGACCAGATCGGCCAGCTCGAAGACCGGCTGATGCCGGACATCATCGCCTGATCAGGCGGCCTGCAGGCGTTCCAGTTCGCGAACGCCGCGCAGCAGGCCGGCCGGCGTGATCGGCTTTTCAAGCCGCGCATCCGCACGTTCGTCCTCGCGCAGGCGCGACGGATCGATGGCCGAGGCCA
This sequence comes from Caulobacter sp. HMWF025, assembly GCF_003060965.1. Taxonomy (GTDB): domain Bacteria; phylum Pseudomonadota; class Alphaproteobacteria; order Caulobacterales; family Caulobacteraceae; genus Caulobacter. The sequence continues at coordinate 4,709 of NZ_QAII01000080.1, forward strand.
GCAGGGTGGCGGTCAGGGCCCCGCGCCGTTCGCGCACGGCCCGGATCAGTTCGCCGCCCGTCATCAGCGGCATGTAGAAATCGGTGATCAGCAGGTCGGGCGAAAAGCTCTCAAGGCGGTCCAGGGCCTCAACCCCGTCCTTGCACATCATCACGTCGAATCCGGCTTCGCCGAGCGTGATCTCATAGATCGACGCCAGGATCGGATCATCCTCGGCGATCAGAATACGCTGCATCTCTCCACCGCCTCGTCGGAGCCTCGGACTAGACCAAGCCTTTTAGCTTAACAGCCGGTGAATTTGGTAGCGTCGAGGGCCACAAGAGTCCCAGAGCATAATGTCGCAGAATACCTGAGGTAGCAGCGTTCGCCCAAACGCCCGTCCACGACGTCAGGCCTGGCGACGCTTGCTGACGAACATCGCCGCATCGGCCTCGGCCAGGGCGACCTCGGGATCGGTGCCGGGCTGGATTTCCCGCACGCCCCACGAGATGTGCAGCGGGGCCGACCATTCGCCGAACTGCACCGGCGTATCCTGGACAGCGGCGGCCAGGCTCTCGGCCTTGGCCAGCGCCGTCTGGCGGTCGGCCTGGGCCAGGAGGACGGCGAACTCGTCACCGCCCATCCGGCCGACGATGTCGCTTTCGCGGACATTGGCCAGCAGGCGGCGGGCGACGGCCTGCAGGGCGGCGTCGCCGGCGGCATGGCCGAAGCGGTCATTGACCGACTTGAAGCCGTCCAGGTCGAAGAACACCACGCTGGCCGGCGAGCCGTAGCGCTGGGCGAAGGCCGCCACGCGCTTCATTTCGCGCAGGAACGCCCGCCGGTTCAGCACCGGGGTCAGCACATCCTGGTCAGCCAGACCCTGGGCCTCGTTGAGACGCAGCTTCAGGCGCGAAACCTCGGACCGCAGGTCATCGATTTCAGTCATCAGGGTGGACAGGGCCTCCTGCACCTGCGGCGTCAGGTCGGCCTCGGTCAGGCCCAGAAAGGCCGCGCTGTCGGTCGAGGCCGTCTCCCGAACAGCGACCTGCGCACCCGCACGGGCCAGGGCCCGTTTGCGAATGGCGGCGAAAGGCTCTGTCCGGGCGCCGGAAATCTTCATGACCAGGGAGAATCGTTTGTTGTGCAGTTATGGTTAATTCTTAGCGGGAACGGCGTTCGGCGCAATCGCCCGGCGTTTTGGTCGCAGGATGGATGCGGCGGGCCGGGTGCAGTGCCCGATTCCCGGGCGTTGTGCCGTTTTGGACTTGCACTGGCGCCGTGGACGCGCATACGGGGCGACCTTTAAGGCTCCGCCGCCGTCAAGGGGACTCCGACGCCGATGCCCAACTCCACGCCGCCCGTCGCGATCATCATGGGCAGCCGCTCCGACTGGCCGACGATGAAGGGGGCCGCCGAGGCGCTGGACAGCCTGGGGGTCGCCTATGAGGCCCGGGTGATCTCCGCCCACCGCACGCCTGAGCGCCTGTTCGACTTCGCGAAGGGTGCCGAGGCTGCGGGCTTCAAGATCGTGATCGCCGGGGCCGGCGGCGCGGCCCACCTGCCCGGCATGGCCGCCTCGATGACCAACCTGCCGGTGCTGGGCGTGCCGGTGCAGTCCAAGGCCCTGAGCGGTCTCGACTCCCTGCTGTCCATCGTCCAGATGCCCGGCGGCATTCCGGTGGCCACCCTGGCGATCGGCGAGGCCGGAGCGAAGAACGCCGGCCTGCTGGCCGCCCAGATCCTGGCCCTGTCGGATCCCGCCCTCGGCCAGAGGCTGGCCGCCTTCCGCGCCGCCCAGACCGCCAGTGTCGCCGAGAGCGTCGAGGACTAGACCATGAGCGCCCCGTCCTTCCCTCTCGTTCCGGGTTCGACCCTCGGGATTCTCGGCGGCGGACAGCTGGGCCGGATGCTGGCCCTGGCCGCCGCACGCCTCGGCTTCGACGTCGTGATCCTGGATCCCGAGGAAAACAGCCCCGCGGGCCGGGTCGCGGCCCGCCAGATCGTCGCGGCCTATGATGACCGCTGGGCCCTGAAGCGGCTGGCCGAAGCCTGCGATGTGGTCACCTACGAGTTCGAGAACGTGCCGGCCGACACGGTCGCCGAGCTGACGGCCCTGGGCTGCGTGGTCGCGCCGGGGTCCAAGGCCCTGGCCGCCGCCCAGGACCGGGTCGTCGAAAAGAGCTTCCTGGCCGAGATCGGCGTGCCGACCGTCGCCTTTGCCGCCGTCCATGACAGCGAAACCCTGGCGGCTGCGGTCAGCAAGATCGGTGCCCCGTCCCTGCTGAAAACCCGCCGCGAAGGCTATGACGGCAAGGGCCAGGCCTGGATCCAGCGGGCCGGCGACGCCGAAGCCTCGTTCGACAAGATCGGCCGTCAGGCCGCCATCCTCGAAGCCCCTGCCGACTTCGGCCGCGAACTGTCGGTCATCGCCGCCCGGGGCCGTGGCGGCGAAATCGCCTGCTATCCGCTGTCGGAGAACCACCACGAAGGCGGCGTCCTGCGCCGCACCGTGGCCCCGGCCCGGGTCACGCCCCAGACCCGCGACCAGGCCGAGGCCATCGTCGCCCGCATTCTGACCGCGCTCGACTATGTCGGCGTGATCGGCGTGGAGCTGTTCGAGCTGGCCGGCGGCAAGCTGCTGGTCAACGAGTTCGCGCCCCGCGTCCACAATACCGGCCACTGGACCCAGGACGGCTGCGAGGTCGACCAGTTCGAGCAGCACATCCGCGCCGTGGCCGGCTGGCCGCTGGGCACGACCCAGCCCCTGGCCCATGTGGAAATGACCAACCTGCTGGGTGCTGATGTCGAGGCCTGGAAGAAGCTGGCCAGCGAGCCCGAGACCCGCATCCACCTCTACGGCAAGGGCGAGGCCCGTCCGGGTCGCAAGATGGGCCACGTCAACCGCCTGCGCGGTCTGAAGGACTAAAGGTCCATGACGGACCAAGCCCTGATCGGTCTCATCGGCGGCATGAGCTGGGAAAGCTCGGCCCAGTACTACCGGCTGATCAATGAGGCCGTGCGCGCGCGGCGGGGCGGGGTGGCCTCGGCCCGCACCCTGATGTGGTCGTTCGACTTTGCCGAGATCGAGGCCCTGCAGCACCAGGGCCGCTGGCCGGAACTGTCGCGCCGGCTGGCCGACGCGGCCCGGGCCCTGGAGGCCGGCGGGGCCGATTTTCTGGTGCTGTGCACCAACACCATGCACCGCGAGGCCGACAGCATCGAGGCGGCCGTCCGCATCCCGCTGCTGCACATCGCCGACCCGACGGCCGAGGCGATCAAGGCCGCCGGCCTGACCCGCGTCGGCCTGCTGGGCACGGCCTTCACGATGGAGCAGGCCTTCTATCGCGGCCGGCTCGACACGCGCCACGGCCTGGAGGTGCTGGTCCCGGAGGCCGACGACCGCAGGGCCGTCCACGAGATCATCTACAACGAGCTGGTGGCCGGCCAGGTGCTGGACACCTCGCGCGAGGTCTATCGCGGGGTGATCGCCCGGCTGGTTGAGCGCGGGGCCCAGGCGATCATCCTGGGCTGTACCGAGATCATGCTGCTGGTCTCGCAGGCCGACAGCGCCGTGCCGCTGTTCGACACCACCAGCCTGCATGCCATGGCGGCGGTGGAGATGGCGCTGCGGCAACCAGCCTAGCCGGGGGTATCGCCCGGCGTCGTCACCTTGAAGCCGCGGGCGCGCAGGCGGTCCAGGACTCCGTCCTCGGCGACCAGGCCCCGGATCGAGAACAGCGCCACGGCATGGCCGGGCGTCTTCAGGGCTTCGCTCAGGGCGTTGACCTCGTCATTGACGCTCCGTTGCTGCATGTCGGCCATGCCCGGCATGGCCCGCATGCAGCGCTGGAAGTTGCGCGGCCCGGCAATGGCCCCGCGCACATTGCCCTCGGCCCAGGCCCGGGCGGCGGCCTGGGTGGCGGCGGTGCCGGCCTCGACCTCGCTGAGCATGCCCTCCAGGCACAGCCTGCCCGCCTCGGCCGAGTGCTCGCGCACCACCGCCTTGACCATCGGCATGGCCTTGTAGACCCCGGCCGGGCGCGACTTGACCTTGCGCTTGCGGGCCAGTCGCTCGACGGTGCGATCCGGCTCGCCGCCGTCCAGGCGGGTGGTCTTCTGATAGTCGAGGCCGATCATCATTCCCGCGCCCAGCGGGCTCCACTCGCTGTAGCTGTCCGGGGCCTTGCCCAGCTGCGTGCGGACCCTGGCCAGGCGCGGCGCCAGCTCCGGCGCGGCCTGGTCGAGCGGTACGTCAGACTTCAGCTTGCCGCGCAGGCGCAGCAGGGCGGGAATGTCGGTGAGGCCCGCCCGGCCGACCGGCGGCATGATCAGCGCGAAGGCCCCGTCCAGCCGGCGCTCCAGCACCGAGGTGTCCCAGCCCAGCCCCTTGGGCAGGGACGCCAGGGTGCCCAGCACATAGATCGTGGTGTCGGCGTCCGAGACCTTCCACCAGGCCGGTCCGGGCAGGCGGGCATTGACCACCAGGGCCTCGACCACCGTCGCCTCGGGATCATCGATCACCTGGGCAAGGGCCGCCGTGGGCAGGAGCGCCATCAGGCCGAGCGCCAGTGCGGCGTGCTTCAAGATCATGGTCAGGCCCCGGATCCGTTCAGGACAGCCTGAACGCGATCAATGCGGTGAAATCGCGGCGTCAGGGCTGAACCTCGCCCGGCGTGGTGATCTTCAGACCTTTGGCCTTCAGGCGATCCAGCACCCCGTCCTGGGCCAGAAGCGGGCGGAAATTGACCAGGGCGACGGACTTGCCCGGTGCCTTCAGGGCCGCCTCAATGGCCCGGGTCGAGCGGTCGATGGTGCCCCGGATCTCGGCGGCAACGCCCGGCGCGGACGCCAGACAGGCCTGGTAGCCCCGGTCGCTGGCCGCCAGCTGCACCACATCACCCGCCGCCCAGCGCTGGGCGATCGCCTCATAGCCGGGGCCGCCGGCCTCGGCCTCGCGCAGCCCGGCCTCGAGGCAGAACTCCTGCTGGGCCTTGGGTAGCGAGCCGACCGACTTCAGCGCGTCGATCACGTCATAGCCGTCAAGCGCCTGGACCTTGGGCCGCTTCTTCAGGTCACCGCTGCGCGCGATCTTCTCGATACGCTCGGCCACCGAGCCGCCGCTGAGCGTCACCGAGCCGCCCTGACGCATATTGGCCACCAGGAAGCCGGCGAAGGCGGGCTTGATGTCGTCCATGCTCTCGGGCTTTTCACCGGCAAGCTTCAGGCGCGCCTCCAGCCGCTCGCGCAGGGCGGGCGGCAGGGTCTGGCGCATCGGAGCCTCGGACAGGAAATAGCGGCGCCCGGTCATGACCAGGCTGACGATGCGGACCACGCTGACCTTCGGCTCGGGGGCCAGGATGAGGCGATTGGCCCCGTCCAGCCGGCGCTCGATCACCGAGGTGTCGAAGTCCAGTCCCTTGGGTGTGAACCCGGGCACGGCCATCACATAGACCGTGCTGTCGGCATCGCTGACCTTCCACCAGGCCGGCCCCGGCAGGCGGGCATTGACCACCAGTTCCTCAACCAGATTGGCCTCGGGATCGATGCGCTTGAGGTCGATGGGGCCGGAGTCGTCCACCGCCTGCTGGGCGAAGGCGGCGGGCGCGGCCAGAAGCGCCAGACTGGCGGCGAAGGCGGCAAAACGTCGGGTCGTCACCATGTACGGTCCTCGAAGGCGGGCGGAATCGATCTAGGATCGCTGGTCTGCTCCGACTTGAACGGCCTGCAACCCGACGGGTCAAATTACGAAGACGCAATGCGGGCCCTGGTCCGACGAGAGTTCCGACCATGCCGATCCGCCGCCTGCCGCCCGAGACCGTCAACCGCATCGCCGCCGGTGAAGTGGTGGAGCGGCCCGCCAGCGCCATCAAGGAGCTGGTCGACAATGCGATCGACGCCGGGGCCAGCCAGATCGAGGTCGAGGCGCACGGCGGCGGCCTGACCCGCATCCTCGTCGCCGACAACGGCTGTGGCCTGTCGGCCGAGGAACTGCCCGTCGCCATCGAGCGCCACGCCACCTCCAAGCTGGCCCCCGACGCCGACGGCCTGTGGGACCTGCTGGCCATCCACACCATGGGCTTCCGGGGCGAGGCCCTGCCCTCGATCGGCTCGGTGGCCCGGCTGTCGATCAGCTCGCGGGCCCGGGGCGCGGCCGACGCCCATGCCATCCTGGTCGAGGGCGGCCGGGTCGGCGAGGTGATGCCCGCCGCCTTCCCCGGCCCGCACGGCGCGCGGATCGAGGTGCGCGACCTGTTCTACGCCACGCCGGCCCGGCTGAAGTTCATGAAGTCCGAGCGGGCCGAGTCGCTGGCCATCACCGAGGAGATCAAGCGCCAGGCCATGGCCCATGAGGCGGTCGGCTTCTCGCTGGACATCGACGGTCGCCGCATCCTGCGCCTGCCGGCCGAGCAGGCCGGGCCCCAGGGCCGCCTCGCCCGCCTGGCCGCCGTTCTGGGCCGCGACTTCCAGGACAATGCCATCGAGATCGACCAGACCCGTGACGGCGTTCGCCTGACCGGCTTTGCCGGCCTGCCCACCTATAACCGCGGCAATGCGGCCCACCAGTATTTGTTCGTGAACGGACGACCTGTGCGCGACCGGCTGCTGCAGGGGGCCCTGCGCGCGGCCTATGCCGACTTTCTCGCCCGCGACCGCCACCCGACGGCGGCCCTCTATGTCTCGCTGGAAACCACCGAGGTCGACGTCAATGTGCATCCGGCCAAGGCCGAGGTACGGTTCCGCGACCCGGCCCTGGTGCGCGGCCTGATCGTCGGGGCCTTGCGCCACGCCCTGGCCGGAGCCGGTCACCGCGCCTCGACCACCGTCGCGGCCCAGGCCCTCGACAGCATCCGGTCGCAACAGAGCCCGTTCCAGGCCTATCAGCCGGGCCCGTCGGCGGCGGGTTTTTCGGCCTGGCGCGACGGCGGCTGGACCCCGCCGACCCAGCGCGCCCTGACCCTTCCGGGCCTGTCGGACGTCTCGGCACGCGTCGAGCCGGCCATGGGTCCGGGCCTCGGCGAGGTCGTGCAGGAGGCCTGGCGGTCGGGCGGCTTCGGAATTGATCAGCCTACTGAGGGTTATACCGCCGCGCCGGTTTTCGACCCCGTCGATTTCCCGCTCGGGGCCGCCCGGGCCCAGGTGCACGAGACCTATATCGTCGCCCAGACCCGCGACGGCATGGTCATTGTCGACCAGCACGCCGCCCATGAGCGCCTCGTCTATGAGCGCATGAAGGCCGAGATGGAGGCCGGCGGCGTCGCCCGCCAGACCCTGCTGCTGCCCGAGGTGGTCGACCTCGATCCCGCCGAGGCAGAGCGGGTCATCGCCCGCTCAGAGGAACTCGCGGCGCTGGGCCTCGTCGTCGAGAGCTTCGGGCCCGGTGCGGTGCTGGTGCGCGAGACCCCGGCCCTGCTCGGCAAGACCGACGCCGCTGGCCTGGTGCGCGACATCGCCGACGATCTGGCCGAAAACGGTCAGGCCCTGGCGCTGAAGGAGCGGCTGGAAGAGGTCTGCTCGACCATGGCCTGCCACGGCAGTGTCCGCGCCGGTCGCCGCCTGAACGGGGCCGAGATGAACGCCCTGCTCCGCGAAATGGAAGCCACGCCCCATTCGGGCCAGTGCAACCACGGCCGGCCGACCTATGTCGAGCTCAAGCTGGCCGACATCGAGCGGCTGTTCGGGCGGCGTTAGGCAGCTCAGCTGCGCTTGGCGCTGGGCGGGTCGCCGATCAGCTGGGCGCAGGCGGCTTCGGCGGCGACAGGGTCGCGCCGGGCGATGGCCTCGGCCAGCGAGCGGTGCAGGATGACATCGCGCATCTGGTCCTCCTGCGACTGCTTTTCCATCTGCCAGATCCAGTAGCGCGTGGCGGTGTTCTGCAGCGCGATCACGAAGCGTGCCAGGGTCGGGTTATGGGTCGCAAAGGCCACGGCGCGATGGAAGCTGTGATCCATCGCCAGCATCTTGCGGAAGTCACCGGCGGCGATGGCGGTCTCGGCCTCGTCGAACGCCCCGACAATGGCCGGGAGGTCTTCAGGCCGGTGATTGCGGGCCGCCAGGGCCGCCGTGCGGCCTTCCAGCATCCTGCGGACTTCGAAGGCGTGCTCGATCTCGGTGACGTCCAGCGGAGCCACGACGGTGCCGACGCGCGGCCGGCGCAGGACCAGCCCCTCGATCGCCAGCCGGCCGAGGGCGTCGCGAACCCCCGAGACGCCGCCGGCATAGCGGCTGGCCAGCACCTTCTCGTCGAGCACCTGCATCGGCGCCAGCTCGCCGAGGATGATGTCCATCAGGACAAGCTCGTAGATCCTGGCCTTCTGCAGCCCGGGCGCCCAGTCGCCGGACGGCTCGACGCTGTTGAGGGGCCCCTTCATGGCCGGTCTGCCTGGAAACACCGCATGGTCCAGCTCCTAGAGACAAATGCCCCGACGGTCATTCTTAAGCGCTCTAACATGTTAGAGTTTCGAAAAAGGATGCGTGCTTGAAGCGTCTGGCATCGCAGCCCTAGTTCGGCGGCATGACGCCGTCGCCCGCCCCTTCAACCCAGCCCATCCTTGAGGGCTTCCGGCACGCCCTGGCGGCGGCGGAGGCCTATGTCGGGGCCACGGCGCCCAACCCTCCGGTCGGCTGCACGGTCCTGGATGCGGACGGCAGGATCCTGGCGACCGCCGCGCACCAGAAGGCCGGAACCGCCCATGCCGAGGCTGCCGCCCTGGCCCTCTGCCGGCAGGCCGGGACTTTTGAGCAGATCGACACGCTGCTGGTCACCCTGGAGCCCTGCAACCATCAGGGTCGCACACCGCCCTGCGTCGAGGCGATCCTGGCCAGCCCGGCCAGAACCATCTGGATCGCCTCGCGCGATCCGAACCCGGCGGTGGCCGGCGGCGGTGCCGCGCGGCTGGCGGCGCAGGGCCGGCAGGTTTTCGATCTCGCCCGGCTGAACCAGCCGGAAGCCGCCGAGCTGGTGCGTCGCGCCGACCGCCTGATCGCCCCGTTCGTCTGCTGGTCGACCCGCGGCCGGCCCTGGCTGACCCTCAAGCAGGCCCTGACCTTCGGCGGCGAGATGGTGCCGCCGGCCGGCGCCAAGACCTTTACCTCGCCCACGTCCCTCGACTTCGCCCACAACCTGCGCCGCCGGGCGGACGCCATCATCACGGGCTCCGGGACCGTCCTGGCGGACGATCCGCTGTTCACGGTGCGCCGGGTGGCCGATCCCCGAACCGGCCCGCGACGCCTGGCAATCCTGGATCGCCGCCGGCGGGTCCCCACCGATTATCTGCGCGCGGCCCGCACCCGGGGCCTGGAGGCCAGCCTGCATGACAGCATCCCGGCCGTGCTGGACGATCTGGCCGCCGCAGGCACGCTGGAAGCCCTGGTCGAGTGCGGCCCTTCGCTACTGGCCGCGTTTCTGGCGGCCGATCTCTGGGACGAGCATGTCGTGATCCGCCAGAGCGATCCCGACGGGCGCGCCGATCGCATCGACATTCACACGCGCCTGTCGCCCCAGGACCCGAGGAGCGCCGATGTTTTCCGGAATCATTGAGCAGGTTGGCAAGATCGAGGCGGTCGCCCGGGAAGGGGACGGGGCCATGCGCCTGACCGTCGGGACCGGATTTGCCGGCCTGGAGCTCGGCGAAAGCGTCGCCGTCAACGGCGTCTGCCTGACCGTGGTGCGCCATGATCCGCAGGGCGAGGCCGACTTCTTCGTCAGCCCCGAGACCCTGGACCGCACCAATCTGGGGGGCGTGAAGGCCGGCACCGCCGTCAATCTCGAACGCGCCGTGACCCTGGCGACCCGGCTTTCCGGACATCTGGTCCAGGGCCATGTCGACGGCGAGGCCCGCCTGGTCGAGGTGATCGATGACGGCGGCTCGTGGCGGATCGGGCTCAGCCTGCCCGCCGCCCTGCACCGCTTCTGTGTCGAGAAGGGCTCGATCGCCCTGAACGGCATCAGCCTGACCCTCAACCAGGTGTCGGCCTGCGACGCCGACGGCCGGTTCCGGATCGGCCTGACCCTGATCCCCCACACCTGGGCCCACACCAACCTGCAGTTCGCCGCGATCCATGACCCGATCAATGTCGAGGTCGATGTGATGGCCAAATATGTGGAGCAGCTATGTCACGCCTATCTGAAGCCCTCGAACGCCTGAAGACCGGCGGCATGATCGTTCTCGTCGATGACGAGGATCGCGAGAACGAGGGCGATCTGGTCATGGCCGCCCAGTTTGCCGACGCGGCGGCGATCGCCTTCATGGCCCGCCGGGCCAGCGGCCTGATCTGCCTGACCCTGGAGGCCGAGGCCGTCGATCGCCTGGGCCTGCCGCCGATGGTTTCCGACAACCGCACCAGCCGCCAGACGGCCTTCACCGTGTCGATCGAGGCGGCCGAGGGGGTCGATACCGGGATTTCAGCCTATGACCGGGCCCGGACCATCGCGGCGGCCGTCGCGCCGGACGCCAAGGCCGCCGACCTGGTCTCGCCGGGCCATATCTTTCCCCTGCGGGCCCGTCCGGGCGGGGTGCTGGTGCGCGACGGTCACACCGAGGCCTCGGTCGATCTGATGAAACTGGCCGGACTGCAGCCGGCCGGGGTGATCTGCGAGATCATGAAGGATGACGGGACCATGGCCCGGATGCCGGACCTCGAGGTCTTCTGCCGCGAGCATGACCTCCCGCTGCTGACCATTGCCGAGCTGGTGGCCCATCGTAAGGCCACCGAGGTACTGGTCGACGAGGTCGCCTCGGCCCGCCTGCCCTCCGAACACGGCAGCACCCCGTTCGAGGTGCGCGCCTTCCGTAGCCGGACCGACGGTGTCGAGCATCTGGCCATGGTGCGCGGCGCGCTGACCGGCACGCCGCTGGTACGGGTGCATTCCGAGTGCCTGACCGGTGACGCCCTGGGCTCGCAGCGTTGCGACTGCGGGGCCCAGCTGCAGGAGAGCCTCCGGCAGATCAGCGAGAGCGGCAACGGCGCCCTGCTCTATCTGCGCGGTCATGAGGGGCGGGGCCTGGGCCTGGCCAACAAGATCGCCGCCTATGCGCTGCAGGACGGCGGGCTCGACACGGTGCAGGCCAACCATGCCCTCGGCTTCGCCGCCGACCAGCGCGACTACGGCGTCGCCGCCCAGATGCTGAAGGCGATGGGCGTCGAGCAGGTCAACCTGCTCAGCAACAATCCCCGCAAGGCTGCAGGCTTGCGCGCCAACGGCGTTGCGGTGCGCCGGGAACTGCCGCTGGCTATTCCCGCCAATCCGCACAACGCCGCCTATCTCGACACCAAACGCGACAAGCTGGGCCACAGCCTGGCTCGCGCCTCCTGATCAGCAGAAAGCCGCCCATGACCAGCCCTACCCCCGCGCCGCGCATCGCCGTCGTCGTCAGCAGTTTCAATCCCGAGGTCACCGACGGCCTGCTCAGGGGCGCGCTGGACGTGCTGAAGGCGCACGGCGCCCCGGTCGCCCCCGCTGATATCATCCCGGCGCCGGGTGCCTACGAGCTGCCGCTGATCGCCCAGACCCTGGCCCGCACGGAACTCTATGACGGCGTGGTTTGCCTCGGCTGCGTGATCAAGGGCGACACGGCGCATTTCGAGTTCATCAGCCTGGCAACCAGCCTGGGTCTGATGACCGCAGGCCTCGCGACCGAGACCCCGATCACCTTCGGCGTCCTCACCACCTATACCGACGAGCAGGCTGCGGTGCGCAGCCGTGATGACGCCGAAAACAAGGGGCGTGAAGCCGCCGAAGCCTGTTTCGCCACGGTGAAAACCCTCAACCAGATCCGGTCGCGGGCCTGGGAAGGCGACGGCCTCGCGGCCCCGCTCCGCCGCGCCGGTCAGGGCCGCTGAACCCGGGCTAAAGCCTCCCCCTGCGCCCGCCCTTCAGCCTGTCCAGGGCCCGGCGGGCAGGTTCAACCTGGGCCGCGACGGGCGCAGTGGCGTCCGTGACGGTCATCTTGAGGTCGGTGATCGCCTTGGTCGCGGCCAGACCGGCGGCGACCTGGCGGGTCAGGGCCGGGCGGTCGGCGGGCGAGGCCAGGGCCACCTTGCGGACCATGGCGGCCATCTCGCCGGCGGCCTTGGCCCTTTGGCGGGCCCTGGCGATGGCGGCAGGATCATCGGTCGACTCGATCACCGCCCAGGCCGCGTCGAGGGCGGCCATCAGCTTGATCTGCAGGTTCAGGCACCAGGTGGGGATGTCGGTCTGGGTCATGGCCAGAAGTCTGCGGCCGTTTTCGCCGCCGGGGACAGGAAACCTGCGTTTTCGCCCAATTATCTGAATTTAAACAGGTTTTCTCGGCACGGGCCGGGGATAGAGGGCGACTGCAGCGCGAGCCCGGCCGACCGGACTGTCATCCCGGATCGCCTCGCTGCGCGCGCGCCCGGGAGGATCGCCGGTGGCGCTGACCGGCAAAGACGCGGTCGCATCACCCTGTGGATAAGTTTTGTCGCCGGGCGCGCGGGGAAATAGCTCGGGCGGCCTCAGGCGGCCGCCTGGCGGTCCTCGCCGCAGGGGCTGCCTTCGGCGGCTTCGACGGGACGGTCGAGGAAGCTGGTGATCGCCGGGCCGCTGACCCGGGTGATGCCGCCCTCGCGACAGGCGTCCAGTTCGCCGGCCGTGCGCACGCCCGTCACCCCCTGCAGCACCAACTTGCCACGGTAGGTCGACTGGCGCTCAAGGAAGGTCTGGATGGCGGCGAGACGCTGGCGCTCGTCGCCCTCCGGCAGGGCGAAGGTGACGCTGTTGATCAGTTCCTGGGGCAGGTTGTGCACCGGAAAGGTCGGGTCCTGGACGTTCAGGTCGAGGAAGGCGAAGCTGGGCTTCAGCAGGGCGCGGATCTGGCTGAGCAGACCCAGCGAGGCCTCACGCGGCGTACCGTAGACGCTGGTGCCCAGCCGGGGTTGCAGATCCAGCGGATAGCGCGACAGGCGACGCTTGTAGGACTCCTGAGAGGCCGGCGTGGTCAGGTTCCAGAAGCCCAGCGGCAGATAGAGGTCGCCGAAGGTCGCCGCCTGCAGCAGCGGCTGGGCCTCGTTCAGGCCGGTCAGGTCGCGGACCAGCAGCTTGTCGTCATCGATCGGCGGCGGCTCGGCAAGGTCAGCGCGCAGCCCCAGAAGGGAGCCGCAGAAGCTCTCTTCAGCCAGGTCATAGAGCCCCCACCAGCCGGTCGGGACCGCAGGCGGGGCCTTGGGCTCGGGCCGGGCCTGGGGTTTGGTCTGGGGTTTGGCCTGGGCCGGGGCACTCGCAGCCTCGGCGCGCGCCACCGCCGCTTCCTCGCGGGTGCTCGGGACGGCGCGGATCTCCTCGGCGGTGATGGCCTGCACCCGGCCGGCCGGCCCGGCCGAGCCTTCGCCGCGATAGAGCCCCGCCAGTTCGGCCTGGGTCAGGGTGGCAAACTTCAGGACGGCGGTTTCGTCGCCCTCGAAGGTCATCAGACAGACCTTGCCGCCGCAGCGCTCGGGAAACAGCAGAGCCTCGAGCTCGGCGGCCATGGTCTGGACCTCGACCGGATCGATCTGGCTGGCCCGATGATCCGCCAGGACAAAGGCCAGGGGGGCAACGGCGCCGTAGCGCCTCGGGGGCATCCAGCGGGCACCCAGATAGCTGTTCGCCGCCGCCTGCGCCTGGACGGCGGGAAAGGCATCCTCGCCCTTCAGCAATCGGAGACAGGCAATGGCGGTCATGAACTTTGGAATACCGGCAATAGATCGCCAATTGGTTAGGGCGCGGAGACACCGAACAGGCCGCGCCCGGAAGGATCAGGCCTTGGCCGCCCGGGGCCTGTACGGCAGCTCCGCATGCGGCAAGGCTATGTCTGGAAAGGGTTCTTCCAGCGGTGCGCTGACCGCGGGACCGCTAACGGCCGACAGTCTCAGCTCCCGGCAAAGGTCAAATTCGCGCCGGGTCTTCACCCCCGCGACGCCTTGTCGCAGCTTCAGTTCCAGATATTGCCGCCGCCCCGACAGGAACTTGCGCAGGTTCAGCAGGCGCTGCACCTCGTCGGCCCCGGAGAGCTCCAGCACGACACCGTCGATCAGGTTGGCCGGGACGGCCCGGATGTTGAAGCTCGGGTCCTGTACCCGGACCTCGATCCGCGAGAACACCGACCGCAGCAGCTCGCGCATCGGCGCGATGGCCAGGAACGGCAGGTCGCGCGGCACGTCATAGACCTGGGCGACCACGCGACTGGCGAGAGCCGCCGTCAGGCCCGACAGGCGATCGTGATAGGTGTCGCGCAGGCTGGCCCGGGCCAGGCTCCACATGCGGAAGTCGGTGTGCAGTCGCACCCCGGGCTGGCTTTTCAGGGCCGCCACCACCGTGTCCAGCATGGCCAGGTCGGCCTTCATGTAGTCGCCGTCCTCGATGACCGTCCTGACCGGCTCGCGGGCCATGCGCTGCGGCTGGCTGGTCTCGAAGCGCTCGGCGACCGGGTTGTAGACCCCGCGCCAAACCATGCGCGGACCTTCTTCGGCCCCGGCCTCCCCCCGACCCGAGTGGCGCGGGGTCGAACCCCAGGAGGCCAGCTCCTGGACCCCGTCGCGGGTGACCACCCGGGTTCGACCCACCGGCGGCGGCGGCTCCCCGCCCCGCATGGCCAGAAGCTCGGCCTCGGCCAGACACGAAAACCGCAGAACCTCGGCCTCGTCTCCCTCATAGGTCAGCATGCAGAGGTCATCACGACCGTCGGTCCCGAACAGGCGGACCTGGAGCTCCTCCGCGATCTGCTTCAGTTCCTCACCGTCCAGGGCGTCGGCATTGGGATCGACCAGGACATAGGCTCCCGGAGCCACCTGGCCGAAGCGGCGGGGCGGTGGCCAGCGGGCCTCGATATAGAGGGCGGCCGTCCGGTCGATACGGCTGGGCGTCACGCCCTGCACCGCAGCCGCGCGTGCACCGTGCTCGATGCAGATTCTCAGACATGCCATTCCACCCATGGGCGGTAGAAGGCCCGAAAGGTCGTTACCAAAATCTTGGCGGCGTCAGCGAAAAACCGGGCAAGTCCATGCGCTTAGAGAATATCGTCACGAATTGCCCCGCTTGCGGGCAGGCAATCGCCCCGACCCACTTACCGGCGGTAGAGTTGCTCTGTGCAGACACGCGCCCGGTGACGGAAGCCTAGTTGAACGTCTCCGTCAGACGGAAGTCGAGTCGCTGCTTGACGCCCGGCCAGTCGGCATCGGTGATCGAGAAGACGGCCGTGTCACGAACATGGCCGGTCCAGGTGATCTTGTGATTGCGCAGCACCCCGTCCTTGTCGGCGCCCAGCTTCTCGACAGCGGCCTGGCTGCGGGCGTTGCGCAGATCGATCATGAATTCGACCCGGATCGCCCCGGCGTCAAAGGCATGGGTCAGCATCAGCCGCTTGGATTCCGGATTGACCGGGCCCGACCGGGCGTCCGGATGCAGGAAGGTCGAGCCGATCTCCAGACCCTTGTGCAGCTTGCGGATGTTCAGGAAGCTTGAGGTGCCGACGATCCGGTTGTCCGACAGGCGGCGGATGGCAAAGCCGATGCGCTCACCGCGCTCGGTTTCGCCCTTCAGGGCACCCCACCAGTCCTCAAAGCCCTCGCCGCAGCCGTTGGTCGACATGATCTCCCAGCTTTCGGGGTCGCAGTCGATGGCGGCCTTCAGCTCGGCCCGCAGGTCGGCGGTGATCGGTTCCAGCCGGACATAGCGGCCTTCGAGGGGGAGTCTCTGGATGTTCATGCGGCCCAGTTTGCCGTGTCGCATGCCGCCCTCGCAACCCCGCTTGCCGCCCGCGTTAACTCGATGCTACAAACGCTTCAAACAAGCGTTTGAAGACAGGGATTGGGAAGCGCCATGGATTTCGACATCTCACCGAAGCAACGTCAGTTCCTCGATCGCGTCGTCGCGTTCATGCACGAACACGTCTATCCGGCCGTCCCGGTCTATGACGCCGAGATGAGCGTCATCGGTGCCGAGCGCTGGAAAGTCGTGCAGGTCGTCGAGGAACTGAAGGCCAAGGCCAAGGCCGCCGGTCTCTGGAACTTCTTCATGCCGCCGCACAGCGGCCAGACCCATGTCGACGACACCTTCCAGTTCGAGGGCGTGCAGCTCACCAACCTCGAATACAGCCTGATCGCCGAAGAACTGGGCAAGGTCGGCTTCGCCTCGGAAGTCTTCAACTGCTCGGCGCCCGACACCGGCAACATGGAAGTGCTGATGCGCTACGGCACGCTGGCCCAGAAGGAAAAGTGGCTGCGCCCGCTGATGAACGGCGAAATCCGCAGCGCCTTCCTGATGACCGAGCCGGACGTCGCGTCGTCGGACGCCACCAATATCGAGACCCGCATCGAGCGCGACGGCGACCACTATGTGATCAACGGCCGCAAGTGGTGGTCCTCGGGCGTGGGCGATCCGCGCTGCAAGGTCGCCATTGTCATGGGCAAGACCGATCCGGAAAACGCCAGCCGCCACGCCCAGCAGAGCCAGGTGCTGGTGCCGCTGGACGCCCCCGGCGTCGAGATTGTCCGCATGCTGCCGGTGTTCGGCTATGACGACGCCCCGCACGGCCACGCCGAGGTCATCCTGCGCAACGTGCGCGTGCCGATCGAGGACGCCCTGCTGCTGGGCGAAGGCCGCGGCTTCGAGATCGCCCAGGGCCGCCTGGGCCCCGGCCGCATCCACCACTGCATGCGCACCATCGGCACGGCGGAAGTCGCGCTGGAAAAGATGTGCAAGCGTCTGATGAGCCGCAAGGCGTTCGGCAAGTACGTCTCGGACCACTCGGTCTGGGAAGAGCGCGTCGCCGATGCCCGCATCGACATCGAGATGTGCCGCCTGCTGTGCCTGAAGGCCGCCGACATGATGGACAAGGCCGGCAACAAGTCGGCCCGTCTGGAGATCGCCATGATCAAGGTCGCGGCCCCGCGCCTCGCCCTGAAGATCATCGACGACGCCATCCAGGCCCACGGCGGCGGCGGCGTGACCACCGACTTCGGTCTGGCCAAGGCCTATTCGGGCATCCGCACCCTGCGCCTGGCCGACGGTCCGGACGAAGTGCACCAGCGCACCATCGCCCGCATGGAATACGGCAAGTACGGCGACCTGGTCTTCAAGCAGAAGGCCGAAAAGGAAGCCGCCCTGCACGTGCCGGGCATTCGGTAGATCCTAAGAAGCCCTTCCCCCTTGATGGGGGAAGGGAGCAAGGTCGCAACAATCGGGCGGACGGCAGCTTCAGGATCGCGGATAACCGCCCCATGC
>NZ_QAII01000081.1:0-508 GCF_003060965.1 Caulobacter sp. HMWF025
CACTTGCCCCCTCCGGGCCTGAGCCTGTCCTCGGGCGCGCGGTTCGCGCGACCCGGGGGGCCCTCCTCCCCCGGAGGGGGAAGATGAGACCCTACAGCCCCCGCACCCTCGGGCTTTGCCCCACCCCCAGCATCAGCTCGCTGACCGCCCAGACCAGGGCGTCGGCGCGGTCGGGGCTGTGGCTGAGGTCGCCGGTGCCGAGGGCCATCAGTTCTTCCTCGAGCGCCGCGAAGGCCCCGCAGTGGATGACCCGGCCCTGTTCGTAGAGGGCGGCGACCGGTTCGGCGCGGGCCCGCTTACCCTGGGTGGCGCGGACCAGTTTTACCGGACAGGGCGGATCGGCCTGGGCCAGGACGGCGCGGACCATGTCGCCGCCCTGGTTGGCCTCGGCGACCAGGGCGTGGGCCCCGAAAGCGCGGGCGGCGGCGACGGCCTTGCGGGCCCAGCCATGCGGCGACAGGCCGGCGGCCGAGTGGTCGGCCAGCACAAAGGCCCGGCGCTCCAGCCG
>NZ_QAII01000081.1:518-19104 GCF_003060965.1 Caulobacter sp. HMWF025
CATCGCCGGTGGCGGTGGCCGGCGGGTCGACCGCCACCACCACCCGGTCCAGCGCGGCCGGCGGAGCGCCCCGGGCCCGGGCCAGGTCCTCGGCCCGGAACAGGCCGCCGTCGGTCTCGACGATCAGGCCCTCCAGCTCCTGGGCCGCCAGCCGGGTGCCGCCATAGAGGCCCTGCAGGGTCGACAGGAAGGCCGGGGCCAGGTTGTCGGCATTGGCCGCCGTCCCGGCCCTTGTGACCGCGACGCCGGGCTCGGCGATCAGGGTCTTCAGGGCCCGGATCGGTCGGGGCGTGGTGGTCACCACCAGCCGGGGATCCTCGCCCAGCCGCAGGCCGAAGCGCAGCATGGCCAGCGTCTCGGCCGGCTTGGGCCAGGCACAGAACTCGTCGGCCCAGGCGGCGTGAAACTGCGGCCCGCGCAGGCTGTCGGGATCCTCGGCCGAGACGGCATAGGCCACCGCCCCGCTCGGCCAGACCAGACGCTTGCGGGTGGCCTCCCAGCGGGGCCGGTCGTCCAGCGGCGACAGGGCCTGCAGGCCCGACGGCCCCTCGATCATCACCTCGCGGACGTCATGAAAGGTGGGGCCGACCAGGGCCAGGGTCCGGGGCCGGCGGGCCAGCTGTGCCAGCCAGGAGGCCCCGGCAAAGGTCTTGCCCGCCCCGCGTCCGCCGAGGAACAGCCAGGTCGACCAGGGATCAGGCGGGGGGTCCTGGTGGCGTTCGGTCGGTTTCAGACTCGGCAGACAGGCCGCGATCAGCTCCGGCGGGGCTGTCGCCAGCCATTCGTTTAGTCTCTCGATCGTCGAGAAGCTTTGCCATCCGTCGACGCACCTCGGCATGAAGCTCGGCGATACGCTCGGCGGTCCATTCAGGTCGGTCATTCATCGGGGTCTCCACGGTCTCCGGCGAGACGGGTCGCGACGGCAGGGCGGTGATCGCCGCCACAGCGCGTCGTCCGGTCTCGCGGAACAGCTTCAGGTATCGCCCGGAGCGCGCCAGTTGCTCGGCGGTCTTCAGGCGGGCGACGGCGGGGTCGTCTTTGGTGACTTCGCAAGCCTCCTTGGCCGCCACGACATAGTAGGCGGTGACCAGGTCCTGCACATAGGCAAGGGCGGCTTCGATCTCTTCGCTTCTCTGGGCCATGGCACAAAGATACGGAACCAGCGGGCGCGTCTGATAAGTTCGCCCGAGAAAGTTACAAGCGCCTGATTTTGCGAGACTCTATCCGACGAACGCCGGGGATAGACGGCGCTGTATCCCCGTCGTCGGGGCGGGCTGCCCTGGCCGGTGGCAGGGCCCTAGTCGTCCTGCGGATCGTAGGGCTCGTCGCCGCGATCCCGCATCAGGTCCAGGGCCACGAAGTCCATGGCGTCCTCGGCATCGGCAAAGCTCAGCTCGCTGACCGTCTGGTCGCGCACCGAGATGCCCTGCTTGTGGGTGCTGTCCGGGTCGCCGGTGACCAGCGGATGCCAGTCCGGCAGCGGCTTGTCCTCATGCAGGCGGCGATAGGCACAGGAGGGCGGCATCCACTGCAGGTCCTCGATGTTGTGCGGGGTCAGCTTGATGCAGTCGGGCACGGTCTTGCGGCGGTTCGCATAGTCCTTGCAGCTGCATTTGTGCTCATCGAACAGCTGGCAATGCACCCGCGTGGGGATGACTTCGCCGGTATCTTCGTCTTCGAAGCGAACAAGGCAGCAAAGCCCGCAGCCATCGCATAGGCTCTCCCATTCGGGGACCGTCATCTGATGGAGGGATTTGGTTTCCCAGAAAGGTTTGCGCGAGGCCATCCGCGCGTCGTAAGGCCTTCCGGCTCAAATGGAAACATTTGAACCGGGCCGAAAGGCCCTGCAATCTGGAGACAAGAGCGCCGTAGCCGCCAGAACCGGCGGCCGTTTCGGGCAGCGGCGCTCGCAAGCAAGTCGCGTCGCGACCAAACAGGGCTTTGTCGAACACCGTGAACGACTGGACGCTTCCGCCCTACCGTTTCGACGACGAGCCCCAGCCTGCGCCGCGGCCGCAGACCGCCTTCGGCGCGCCGCCGCCGCCGCCCGAGGACCCCAGGCCGCCGGAAGAGCCGCGGGAACCCTTCCGCGCCGACCTCGCGCACCAGAAGGCCCGCAAGCGGGCCCGGCGTTCGGGCTGGATCCTCGGCCTGGTCCTGGGCGGCCTGCTGCTGGGGATCATCGCCGCCGGATCGACGGCCGGCTATGTTTGGTGGAAGTACCTGCGCGACACCCCGCAGCTGCCGTCCCGCGAGTCCCTGTTTGCGGTCAATCGCGCCCCCGGCATCCGCTTCGAGGACAAGAACGGCCAGGTGATTGCCAGCCGGGGCCCGCGCTATGGCCAGCGCATCACCCTGGACCAGGTGCCCACCTATGTGCCCCTGGCCTTCATGGCCGCCGAGGACCGACGCTTCTACAAGCACGGCCCGATCGACCTCTATGCCATCGGCCGGGCTGCCGTGGTCAACTGGAAGGCCGGCCGCACCCGCCAGGGGGCCTCGACCCTGACCCAGCAGCTGGCCAAGGGCCTGTTCCTGACCCCCGACCGGACGGTCAAGCGCAAGCTGCAGGAAATGCTGATGGCGCATCGCCTGGAGCAGGTGCTCAGCAAGGACGAGGTGCTGGAGCTCTATCTGAACCGGGTGTTCTTCGGGGCCAATACCTTCGGGGTCGACGGGGCCAGCCGCACCTATTTCGGCAAGCCCGCCAGCCAGTTGACCCTGTCCGAAGCGGCCCTGCTGGCCAGCCTGCCCAAGGCCCCCTCGCGTCTGGCCCTGACCCGCGACATGGAGGGGGCCCTGGCCCGCTCGCGCCTCGTCCTGGCCAATATGCGCAAGGAGGGCTGGATCACCCCCGAGCAGGAAAGCCGGGCCCTGGACGACACCCCGCGCCTGTCGCCGCTGGCCGTCCAGAACGAGGCCGACTACGGCTGGGTGCTGGACTATGCGACCAGCGAGGCCGTGCGGATCGCCGGCCAGAACGCCCCGGACCTGGTGGTCCGCCTGACCATTGATCCGACCCTGCAGCAGCTGGGAGCCGAGACCGTCCGCCGGGCCATCCTGATCGACGGCGAAGGGGCCGGGGCCAGCCAGGCCGCCCTGCTGTCGCTGTCGTCCGACGGGGCCATCCGGGCCATGGTCGGCGGCACCGACTATATCGAAAGCCCGTTCAACCGGGCTGTCCAGGCCCGCCGCCAGCCGGGCTCGACCTTCAAGCCGTTCGTCTATGCCGCCGCCCTGAACAAGGGCGTCCTGCCCACCGACATCCGCATCGACGGGCCGGTCAAGTTCGGCGACTGGGCTCCGGAGAACTATGGCGGCGGCTATCGCGGCCCGATGAGCGTCGAGCAGGCCCTGGTCACCTCGACCAACACCATTGCCGTCAAGCTCGGCCAGGAAGCCGGCGGTCCGGCCATCGGGGCGCTGGTGCGGCGGTTTGGCATCACCACCCTGCCCATCGATCCGGACCTGTCGGTGGCACTCGGCTCCTATGAGGTCAGCCTGCTGCAGCTGACCTCGGGCTTCCAGGTCTTCCAGCAGGCCGGCAACCGCATCGAGCCCTATGTGATCGAGAGCATCGTCACCCAGGGCGGCCAGCCGGTGTTCCTGCGCCAGGCCCCCACTCCGCTGAACGTCTATGACGTCGCCCGGGCCTCGATGATGGTCAAGATGATGAAGAAGGTCGTGACCCAGGGCACCGCCAAGCGTGCCGATTTCGGCCGTCCGGCGGCCGGCAAGACCGGGACCAGCCAGAACTGGCGCGACGCCTGGTTCGTCGGCTTCACGCCCGACTATGTGACCGGAGTCTGGGTCGGCAACGACAACGACCGGCCCATGAACCGCGTGGTCGGCGGCGACATCCCGGCCACCATCTGGCGCCGGTTCATGATGACCGCCCACGAGCCCCTGGCCATCCGCGACTTCCCGTGGCTGCTGCCCGATCCTGCCCCGCAGAGCGAGCCCGATCCCCGCAACGGCTACTACGAAACCCTGGCGGCCGAGTTTGCCCGGGTGGCAGCCGAGCTGGAAGCTGCGGGTCAGCCCCCTGCGGCGGGCCCGGCCCAGCCGACCGAGCAGGACCTGCCGTACTGATCCGTCGCCGGGGGCGCGGGACGGCCGTGCCGAAACGCCGGGCCCTGCCGGCGCGTCCAGCCCGGATGCCGCACCGGTGAAGTGGCGACGGTAAACTCCAGATTTAAGCTATTGAATTGGCACCAGATAGCCAGAGTCAGAACACCTCTGGAACTTCCGGCGGAGATGTGAACTTCTGTGGGACCGGGCGCTGTCGAAACGACGGAATCCGGTTCAGTGCGCAGGCCTTCCGGCTTGCCGGCCCAGGGAGTTGCACGGTGGCGAAAGCGGGAACTCGGGGCTTGATCGCGACGTTGAAGACGACCGCCCTGGCTGTGATGCTCGGGGCCACCCTATTCGGAACCCAAGCCATGGCCGTCGAAGAACCCGCCTACAAGGCTGTCCTGCAGAAGGGGGCCTTCGAAGTCCGCGACTATCCCGCCCTGGTGGTGGCCGAGGTCACGGTCAGCGGCGACCAGAAGGAAGCCGCCGGCAAGGGTTTCCGCCTGCTCGCCGGCTATATCTTCGGCGGCAATACGCGCCGGCAGAGCATCGCCATGACGGCACCGGTCGCCCAGGCCCCGGCCAGCGAGAAGATCGCCATGACCGCTCCGGTCACCCAGATCCAGACGGCCGGTGAATGGGTCGTACGCTTCACGATGCCGAGCGCCTATTCGATGGCCACCCTGCCGGAACCGAATGACCCCAAGGTCCAGCTGCGGGCCCTGCCACCGACCCGCTTTGCGGTGCTGAAGTTCTCGGGTCTGGCCGGCAAGGACGACGTCGCCGCCAGGACTGTAGAGCTCGAAAAGCTCGTCAGGGCCAACCAGTTGCGCCCCGTCGGCCCGGCCTCGCTGGCCCAGTACGATCCCCCGTGGACCCTCTGGTTCATGCGGCGCAATGAAGTGATGCTGCCCGTCGCGCCCTGATCGGGCCTGAGCCGCCCTCCCCGTCGCAGATCCGTCCCCGGCGCTCCGAGGATGAGCCCCGCAGGGCTTCATCGACGACGGCCCGCAGATCAGACCGCCATCTTCAGGGGAGCCACCGGCTCGGCGGCGACGTCCATCGCGGTCCATTGCAGATCGCCGGCATAGCGCCACGCCATCCGGCCGGCCTCATCAAGGGCGAAGAGATGCAGCCAGCGATTGTCGAACAGGGCGCGGACCCCGTCATGCCGCCCTAGGATCTCGCTCATCGCTTCGCGGGGGGCCTCGATACAGACCGACAGACGCAGCGGTTCGTGGACATAGTCCTGCCCGTCGTGGACGGATTGCCAGGGCAGTCCGGCCCGCATCTGGCCGCCGTTCCCCTCAAGGACGCCGATCCCGCCGGCCACGTTGTGCAGCAGCTTGTTGCCGCCGCCGAACACCGCCGGAGCCACGGTCGAGCCGTAGTACTGCAGGCTGATCCAGCTGGCCACGACGACCGGCGCGGTCAGGATCAGCTCCAGCACGCCAAAGTCGCGGTCGATCTTCCAGTCATAGTCATGCAGGAAGGCGCGGCCTTCGAGGGTCTTGCCCGTCGTTCGCCGGCGTGGCGCGGCGATGAAGGCCTTGCAGCCGGCCAGCGCCCATTCGGGCCGCACCTCGGCCCAGTCGCGGCTGCGACGCTCAAGACTGCCCTCGCCCGCCGCCCGGGGCAGGCGCAGCGCCCGTTCACCCCTGGCGATGACACCTGCCGCATCCATCCAGAGCCTGGCCTGGCGAAGGTCGGCCTGATGGGCCGCCGAGGGATAATCGTCTGTATACAGCGTAATGGCGTCCGTCGTGGTGTCATGCAGCGCGGCAAGGAACAGGGTGTCGGCCGGAATCTCGATCCCTTCCGGCACGAGGCCTGCCCGGACCTGCGGATCGTTCAGCAAAGCCGCGACCAGGCGTGCATTGACCTCGCCCGAAAAGCCGCCGCACGCACCGCAGTGCAGACCGCTGGCGTGGGGGTTGTTGACGACGTTCGCGCCGTGTCCGGCCAGCAGCACAAGCCGGGCAAAGTTGGCCGTCAGCGACATGGCCCGCAGGACGGTCCCGGCGGCCCTGGTCCTCGTTGCGAGATCAAGCGCCGGATCCAGTCGCGGTGCCGGATCGTTCGGCGCAGCCGAGCCATGAAGCCCCAGCGCATCGCTGACCAGCTTGCTGGCATAGACCGGTCCTGTCGCCTCGACGAAGGCGAAGGACGAGACCGCCGCGAGCTTGAAGCGGCCCCATGCCCGCTTGGCGCGGGCCTTGAACCGCGCCGACTGGTCCGCCGCCGCCTCCTCGGGACCGCCGGACTTCGTGGTCACGCCCGGATTGAACAGCACCGGCAAGCGGAGCTCCTCAACGTCGGAGGCAAAGCGGCGGTGTGAGGTGGTCAGCCCGAAGAACCCGGCAAACCCCAGGGTCTGGATGTCCGGGTTTGTGGTTTCCAGGGCCCGCCGAAACACCTCGGAGCGGACATCGATGCAAAAAGCGGCCTGGAGCACCGGACGACCTGCCGCCGTGTCCGTACCCGGCGCGGCAAGGGTTTCGGCCAGGGCCCGCTGCGCGGCACGTTCCGCCGCCTCCTGGAGGATGGCGTCGACAACCTGGTCGGGGTTCGGCCGGACGGGGGCCCCGTGCGAGGCCATGACCGCTCGCCAGCGATCGGCGATCTGCGTCTCATAGCGCTCGAGGAGCGCCGCTTCCCAGGTCAGGCGGATCGCGAGAAAATCGGTGAGGGTCGAGTCTTCGGTGCCGCCCAGCTCCGCCTGCCAGAGCCGGTAGCGCGCATACTGCGCCCAGCCGCCCAGCGTCATCAGCATCTGGTGGAAATAGGTTTCCAGGGCCCCGGCCGGGAGGGCGATCCGCTGCACCACGCTCGCAATCGCGCCCGAAGCCGTTTCCGGGGCCTGCGAAACGTGGGTGGCAAAACCGGCCAGGCCGACGATCTCGGGCGTCAGGTCGTGGGTGGCGACGGCGCGCCAGGCGGCATAGGCCCCGCGACCGCGCGGCGCGGCCCAGAGGGCCTGGCCTTCGTCGAAATAGCCGGCCGCCCAGGCGCCGAAGCGCTCGGCGATCAGCCCCGGCCAGTCGATCCCCGACGCTTCGGCGGCGAGGTCCGCGATGGTCGGCAGCGCGCTGGCCACCGGCCTCGTGACGCCGGCGGCGGACTTCAGGGCCGCGAGGCTCGCCGGGCGCGAGGTTTCGGGAGCACTGGCCAGCGCGGCCGTCAGATCGGCGTCCGTGATGACGCCGCTGGCGATCCGGGCCTGGAACCAGTCGCGGGGCAGGGTCACCGCCGTGCCGGCCACGCGACCGAGGCGCGCGGCGACGGTCGCCAGGCTCTCGTGGGTCTGGCCGAGGAACGGATTGACCGCAACGCTCGAGGCCAGCGGCCAGACCGGAGGGATCGCCCGGGCGGCCCGATCGGTGGCGGCGTCCAGGTCGAGGGCGACGCGCAGGGTCGGAGTCTCTGAATTCGTCATCGTCTTTCCCCAGTCAGATCAGGTTGCGTTGCGCAGACGCCAGCCGCGGAGCAGCCGGTCGAAAACCGCGTTGGCGTAGAAGCCGTTCGAGAGGTGCACGCGCAGCCCGGCGGCGGCCGGGTGGTAGGCCCAGAGCGGGAACATCGCCTGGACCACGGCGACGAGGCCGAAGCTGATGACCGCGAGCACCATCAGCGCCCATTGCAGCGGGCCCGGTACCGGGGCTGCCGGCAGCGCGCCGGCGGTCAGCCAGACGGCGAGGACCTGAAGCGCGAAGTAGCTGACCGAGGTCGCGACGGCATAGACCACCGTGCGCTGGGTCAGGGCCCTCGGCGCGGCGTCCGCAAGGCCCTGGGCCAGCATGTAGGCGACGCCGAAGATCAGGATGGCACCCAGGGCGATGGCCTGGGGTGACTTGTGCTGGAAGCCGAACGCGAAGCCGATGGTGCCGAAGATCGCCAGGGCCAGGAAAAACGCCCGCCCGACCGCACCGGCCTTGGGAATGGCCACCGGGCCCGGCCGGCGATTGGCGGCGATCAGGTCGACCGCGCCGCCGGAGGCCAGGAAGGAATGGGCCTTGTAGAGCGAGTGGGCCACGATATGCAGCAGGGCCAGCGGGAAGAGCCCGAGCCCGCATTCCAGGATCATGAAGCCCATCTGGGCGACCGTCGACCAGGCCAGCGAGGTCTTCACCGCCGGCTGGGTCAGCATCACCAGACCGGCGAACAGCGCGGTGAACCCGCCGACCATCACCAGGACCGCCAGGACGCCCGGTGCCAGCAGCATCACGTCAGCAAAGCGGATCAGCAGAAACCCGCCGGCATTGATGACGCCCGCGTGCAGCAGCGCCGACACCGGCGTCGGGGTTTCCATGACCTCGGTCAGCCAGCCATGCAGGGGGAACTGCGCCGACTTCAGGAGCGCGGCCAGGGCCAGGAAGCCGGCGGCCGTCATCGCAAGCCCTCCGCCGTTCCCGGTGCGCGCGCTGCTCAGAATCTGCGCGATGTCGGCTGTGCCATACGCCAGGACCAGCAAGACCGCCGCCGTGATCAGGGCCGCATCGCCGAGGCGCGCGGTGACCTGCTTCTTGGCGGCGGCGCGCTGGGCGGCGACACGGTCGGGATAGAACAGCAGCAGCCGGTGCAGGGAGAGGCTGGTTGCGACCCAGGCCAGAACGAGCTGGACCAGGTTGCCCGACAGCACCAGCAGGAGCACCGAGGCCAGGGTCATGCAGAGCCAGCCGGTGAACGCGCCATGGCGGGCTTCGCCGTCCAGATAGGTCGCGGTGTACCGCACCACGACCCAGCCGATGAACGACACCAGCAGGACCATCACGGCGCTGACCGCGTCGAGCCGGAGGGAGAGGCCGATGCCGTTCAGGCCGATCAGACGGCTGTCCCCCGCCCCGTTCACGACGAGCGCTGCCGCCGAGACCACCGCCACCACCAGGGCGACCAGGGCCGAGGCTTCGGCCAGCCGGGGCAGGGCCCGAGGCCGGCGACCCGGGTTCATGAAGCCGACAGCGGCGCACAACAACAGCGCCAGGGGCGCGGCAAACGGCAGGAGATCGATTGGCAAAGGTCTTCCCCTTCAACGCACCATGCGGGTCGGGGAGAGCGGTAACGGATGGGTCAGGCATTAAAAAATTCATTGTTTCTTACAAATCGTTCTGTTTTAGAGAACGATGTGAAGAGCCTGAACTTCAACCATCTCCGCTATTTCTGGGCGGTCGCCCATGAGGGAAGCCTCACGCGGGCGGCCGAGCGACTGAACCTGTCGCAGTCGGCGCTGTCGGTGCAGATCCAGAAGCTTGAACACCAGATGGGCCACCCGCTGTTCGAACGGGTCGGCAAGCGGCTCGTCCTGACCGAGGCCGGGCAGATCGCGCTGGACTATGCCGACACCGTGTTCCAGGCCGGCGACGAACTGATGAGCACCCTTGACGGGCGCCCCCTGGCCAACCGCCAGGTCCTGAAGGTCGGGGCCCTGACGACGCTGTCGCGCAACTTCCAGCTTGAGTTCCTGCGTCCGCTGGTCGGCCGCGCGGATGTGGAACTGATCGTACGCTCGGGTGCCACACGCGATCTGCTCGCACAGCTCGAAGCCCATGCGATCGATGTGGTTCTGTCCAACAGCGCCGCGCAGCGCGACGCCCGTGCGCCCTTTCGCAACCACCTGCTGGACCAGCAGCCCGTCAGCCTGGTTGGCCGTCCCAGACCCGGCAAGCCCCCGTTCCGCTTCCCGGAAGACCTGCGCAGCGAACCGATTCTCCTGCCGAGTCTCGACAGTGACATCCGGGTCGGGTTCGACCGTTTGCTGGACCTGGCGGGCATCCGGCCCATCATCCTGGCCGAGGTCGACGACATGGCGATGCTGCGCCTTCTGGCCCGCGAACGCGAAGGGGTAACGCTGGTGCCGCCGATCGTTGTGCGCGACGAGCTGGCCTCCGGGGTGCTGGTCGAGCACTGCCGGATGCCGCAACTCACCGAAAGCTTCTACGCCATCATTCAGAACCGCCGGTTCCCAAACGCATTGCTTGCAGAATTGCTGGCGCGATATGAGAGCGCAAAGTCCGGCGCCGTTTCCGCCTGATGCCCGCCGCGCCTGCCAAGGAGCCGATGAATGACGATCTCGGACACTGCGTTGACCGAAACCCGCCCGTCCGCCGTGGCGGGACAACGCCTGACCCTTCGGCGCCCTGACGACTGGCACGTCCACCTGCGTGACGGCGACATGCTGGCCTCCGTCGTCAACTACACGGCCCGGCAGTTCGCCCGGGCCATCGTCATGCCCAATCTCGGCCCGCCGGTCACGACGGTCGCGGCCGGGAAGGCTTATCGCGACCGCATCCTCGCGGCCGTCGAGCCGGGTCTGGCCTTCGAGCCGCTGATGACCTGCTACCTCACCGACACCATCGACGCCGGCGAGGTTGAACGCGGCTTTGCCGAGGGCGTCTTCACGGCCTGCAAGCTCTACCCCGCCCACGCCACGACCAATTCGGCGCACGGCGTCACCGACATCCGCAACATCCATGCCGTGCTCGAGGCCATGCAGCGGATCGGCATGCCGCTGCTGATCCATGGCGAGGTGACCGATCGCCATGTCGACATTTTCGACCGGGAAGCCGTCTTTATCGACCGCATTCTCGGCCAGCTGATCGCCGATTTCCCGGCGCTGAAAGTGGTGTTCGAGCACATCACGACGGCCGATGCCGTGGCCTTCGTCGAGGCGAGCGGTCCCAATCTGGCGGCCACGATCACGCCGCACCACCTGGCGATCAATCGCAACGCCATGTTCGAAGGCGGGATGCGCCCGCACTTCTACTGCCTGCCGATCGTCAAGCGCGAGACCCACAGGCTGGCCCTGCGCCGGGCGGCGACCTCGGGGTCCGCCAAGTTCTTCCTGGGCACCGACTCGGCCCCGCACACGGTCGGCGCCAAGGAAGCCGCCTGCGGTTGCGCCGGCGTCTTCAACGCGCCCTATGCCATCGAAAGCTATGCCAAGACCTTCGAGGAAGAAGGCGCGCTGGACCGTCTGGAAGCGTTTGCCTCGGAAAACGGCCCCCGCTTCTATGGCCTGCCGCTCAATGAGGGCGTCATGGTCCTGGAGCGGACCGCCAGCCCGGTCCCCGACCGGATGACCCTGGGATCGGCGGACCTGGTGCCGTTCCATGCCGGTGAGACGCTGGACTGGCAGATCGCCGAGATCTGACTCCGCTCCGGCGATCTGGAGCCCGTCACATCCGGCCTGACGGGTGCCGTCGGAACGGAAGGCGCTTCTTCTGCGCCTCCAGCCTGCTGATCACAGGGGCCGTTCTTTCGAAATGGCGGCCGAAAATCGCTGTCCAGAACCGGTGAGAGCAAGCGCTTTCACCTGACCATCGCCCCTGTGGCTGGGGTCTTTTTCGCTCCAGAGCCCCCGGTCCGGCACCGACACGCCGCCCCTGCCCGCGCCGCCGGGCTGACCCAGCGACCCTCTGGTTCGGTCAGCGCGATGCGCCCAAACCCTTTTCCAGTAAGGACTCTCGCGCCCGGCGGGGCTGATCCGGAAGGACCGGTCGCCCGCCGGGGGCCCGTCGAGGATCGGCGTTTGACCCTCTCTTATTATTGTGATTTATCATCTTATTGACCGGCACAGTCGGCATCCAATGAGATCGCTCGTTCTGAAGAGAAGCGATCGTTTGCGTATTTGGGAGGGAACTATGATCCGTACGGGACACGGGGCTCGCGTTCGCGCGCTCGGCCTGAAACTGATGATCGGTGCCAGCGTCGGCGCGCTCGGCATGGTTGCTGCAGGCGGCTCGGCCGCCGCACAGGCCCCGGCCGGCGCCGACACGGTGGACGAGATCGTCGTCACCGGCCTGCGCGCCAGTCTGAGCCGCGCGATCGACGTGAAGCGCAATGCGGCGGTGATCGTCGACTCGATCGCGTCTGAAGACCTGGGCAAGTTCCCTGACAGCAACGTCGCCGAGTCGCTTCAGCGCATCACCGGCGTCTCGATCGACCGCAGCAGCGGCGAAGGTCGTTTCGTCACCGTCCGCGGCTTTGGTCCGTCTTTCAACAACGTGCTGGTCAATGGTCGCACCCTGGCCACTGAAAACGCCGGCCGGCAGTTCAGCTTCGACCTTCTGGCCGCCGAGCTGATCTCCGGCGCGGACATCTACAAGAGCAACAACGCCACCCTGCAGGAAGGCGGCATCGGCTCGACTATCAACGTCAAGACCGCCCGCCCCTTCGACATCCGGGGCAGCAAGGCCATCCTGAGCGCCAAGGCCGACTACGAGGACCTGTCAGGCAAGACGTCTCCCGACGTATTCGGCCTGTTCTCGACCCGCCTGGCTGACGGACGCGTCGGGGTGCTGGGTTCGATCTCGTACCAGAAGCGCGAGGCGCGCGTCGATTCGATCGCGACCAACGGCTACTACAAGACCACGGCCGGCTCGGGTGCCGGTGCGATCGCCAACGTGCTGTTTCCGGCGAACTTCGACCAGATCTCCGACCAGCAGGATCGCGAACGCATCGGCGTGACCGGCACGGTCCAGTTCAAGGCCACCGATACCCTGACCCTGTCGGCGGACGCGCTGTACAACAAGTTCACCGTCGACTCGACCGCCAACAGCGTGGGCCATTTCTTCTCGCCTGCCGACGTCAGCGCCATCACGCTGGACAGCAACCGGACGGTCACGGCCTTCTCGCAAAACGCCAACGGCCACACGGACTACATCAACCGGACCTTCAACCGGCCCACCGAGCTGCGCGCCGTCGGCTTCAATGCCGACTGGAACCCGACCGACAAGATCAACGTCAAGCTGGATTCGTCCTACTCGAAGGCTGAATCCAACAACGGCGGCAACGAGATCTTCGCCGTCATCGGCTTTGCCAACGCCGTGCAGTACAGCAACAGCGGCAATGGCCTGCCCAACCTGACGGCTGCGCGGGGCTTTGTAGACCCGACGGTCGGCCGGGCCCACTTCGCGACGCGCGAAGGGTCTGACGTCGCCGAGACGGTGTACGAAACCCGCCTGGATGCCGTCTTCAAGACGGACTCCGAGGTCTTCACCGCCCTGCGCTTCGGTGGCATCTACACCGACCGCACCAAGGACAACACGCTGGTGCGGACCGACAACAACGTCGGCTGCGCCTATTGCGGCTACGGCATCGCGGTCCCCGCCGGCCTGCTCAAGCCGTTCAACCCGGGCAACTTCCTCAATGGCGAGAGCGGCAACTTCCCGCGCCAGTGGCTGTCGTTCGACTCGGAGGCCTATTTCAAGTTCCTTGAAACCAAGGCTGCAGGCGATCTCGAGGACGTCGCCGCCGGTCGCCCGCTGGGTGCCACGGCCGCCTATATCGCCTCCAAGGGCGGCTATGTCGGCGTAGAGCAACCGTCCGCCTACTCCGTTCACGAGAAGATCACCGGCGGATACGCCCAGGGTGATTTCGAGGCCATGATCGGTGGCCTTCCCTGGAGCGCGACGGTCGGCATGCGGTATGTCCACACCGAACTGACCTCGAGCGGCACGCAGCAAAACCTGCTGGATGTCCTGCCCATCGTCGGCGACAGCACAGCCTACACGGCGGTCTTTGCCCCCACCTCGACGCCGACGTCGAAGACCACGACCTACAACAACTTCCTGCCGAGCCTGAACGTCAAGGTCGACCTGACGCCGGACCTGGTCGCCCGCTTCGCGGCGACCAAGACCCTGTCGCGGGCCAATCTGACCGACGTCGCGCCGCGCATTGCCTTCACCAGCCTGCGGCCCGGCAACCTGACGGCGGTCGGCGGCAACCCGGACCTGCGACCCTTCAAGTCGACCAACTTCGACACGTCGCTGGAGTGGTACTACCAGAAGGCCGGCTTCGTGACCGTCGGCGCGTTCTACAAGCGTATCGACGACTTCATCCTGAACGGCCTGGCGACCGAGAACTTCTCGATCACCAACTCCGCCGGTCTCTATCCCGGTGGCATCCTGCCGGTGCAGGTCCTGCGTCCGCGCAACTCCCAGAGCGCGGATGTCTACGGCCTGGAAGTCGGCTTCCAGCATACCTTCGACTATCTGCCGGCCCCGTTCGACGGCCTGGGCGTGAGCGCCAACGCCACGATCGTCGACAGCAAGGCCAACCAGACGGCGGCCGGAACGCCGTTCGTGCTGGAAGGCCTGGGCGACAGCCAGAACCTGGTCGGCTTCTATGCCAAGGGCCCGATCGAGGTTCGCGTCGCCTACAACCATCGTGACGGCTTCATCAGCACCGCGTCCAATGGCACCGGCGGGGATCCGATCTTCACCAAGAGCCAGGGTCAGGTCGACTTCCAGGCCCGCTACGCGATCTCGCCGGCCTTCTCGGTGTTTGTCGAGGGAACCAACCTCAACGACGCCAAGACCGAGACGGTGGGCAAATACGCCAACCAGTTCCTCAGCCTGGTCGACACCGGTCCGCGCTATGCGGTCGGCCTCCGCGCCCAGTTCTGACGGAGCAGCCGGGAGCGACGTGTCGCTTCCGGCCGTTTCATGCGCCCCCGGGGGCGCAACCTCATCCCCCACTCCGGGCGGGCCTTCACGGGCCCGCCCTTTTTTGTCGGGCGTCAGTCCTGGCGGGTCAGGTGCAGGACAAAGCTGGTCTGGGGATGCAGGCGGGGCAGTTGCAGGCCGACGGCCATCAGGGCCCGGCCATCAAGTTCCAGCCCTTCGCCGAGCGCCGTGACCAGATCAGACGACCGTTCGACGAGCCTGTCCGGCCACACCCGCTTCACCCGATAGCGCGCCTCGGGATCGAGACCGTGCAGGCGCAGGCGACCGGCGAAATAGGCGTCCTGCTCGCGGACCAGGGTGTAGGCGAACACCGCCTCCGAGCGGTCGGGCGAGACGATGCCGAACGCCGTCTCGTTGGCGGGACGGTCAAGCCGGTGCAGGTCGCCGGTATGGATCAGGCCCCTGAGCTGCTTGTACAGACGGACGCCGTCCGCCAGCTCGGCGCGCTCTTCCGGCGTCAGGGTCAGCAGGTTAGCCTCAATGCCGAAATGACCGAACAGGGCGGTCGAGACCCGTGTCGCCATCGACACCCGGCGACCGGTGATGTGACAGTCGGTCGGCCCGACATGGGCCCCCATCAGCTCTGCGGGAAGGAACAGCGATGCGCCCTTCTGGATCGACAGCCGATCCAGCGCGTCATTGCTGTCGGAGGTCCAGACCCGGTCGGTGCGCTCCAGAATCCCGAAGTCGGCTCGACCACCGCCCGAGGCGCAGCTTTCGATCTCGACCTGCGGATGGGCGGCGCGCAGACGGTCGAGCACAGCATAGAGGCCGGCAACATGGGCCTGTGCCCCGGCGCTGCCGTCGGCCCCGCCCGGATGGCTGACATCGCGGTTCATGTCCCATTTCAGATAGGCGATCGGGTGTTCGGTCAGCAGCGCATCGATCCGCTCATAGAGATGGTCGCGCACCTCGGGCCGCCCGAAATCCAGCACCAGCTGGTTGCGGAAGGACAGCTGCGGCGCGGGCGCGCAGCCCAGAACCCAGTCGGGATGGGCGCGATAGAGGTCGCTGTCGGGATTGACCATCTCCGGCTCAACCCAGAGACCAAACTCCATACCGGCGGCCAGAACGCGGTCGACCAGGGGTTTCAGGCCCTCGGGGTAGACGCTCTCGTCGACGAACCAGTCGCCCAGGCCGGCGGTGTCGTCGCGGCGGCCCCTGAACCATCCGTCATCCAGCACGAACCGCTCGGCACCGATCGCTGCGGCCGCCTCGACCAGCTGCAGCAGCCGGTCCTGGCCATGGTCGAAATAGACCGCCTCCCAGGTGTTGTAGTGCACCGGGCGCGGCTTGGCGCGCAGCCGCTGGTGCTGGGGCCGGGCCCGCACCCAGGCGTGATAGGCCTGCGACATGCCGCTGAGGCCGGCGTCGGAATAGGCGGCATAGAGTGTGGGGCTGACATAGTCGGCACCGGGGGCCAGGCGGATCTCGCCCGGCATGAACAGCTCGCCCATCTGCACAGAGGCGCGGGCGTCCGACAGGGTCTCGGCGACGATGCGATGGTTGCCGCTGGCCCCGAGGTGGAAGCCATAGACCTCGCCCACGGCTTCGCCACAGGGGGCACATTCGACGATCAGGCCGGGGAAGGCATCATGGGAGGTGCGACCACGGCGGTTCTCGCGCACCGTGCTCCCCTGCCCCAGCCCGGTGCGGCGCAGCTGGAACTCGCCCGACCACCGGCCATCCAGATTGATCAGATGACTGGCAGTGGGCGGCAGGGGCAGGGTCGGCGCGGCGCAGGCGTCGACCGTCAGGGCGGCGATCCCTTCGTTGACGATCCGCGTCGAGGCGACCAGCACGTCCTGGTCGGGCTGCAAGGCCAGGCGATGGGTCAGGCCGATGGCGTTGTGATCGTCGCGCGACACGATCTCGACGGTGGACGGGCTGATCCAGTCGACGCGATCAATGCGGGTGAAGGTGGCCCAGGCCTGGCCGTTGCGATGCGCCAGCAGACCCGGTGTTCCCGGAAACCCCTGCCCCAGCAGGGGCGTCAGGGCCAGGGGCGCAGCAACAGCCGGCGAACAGGGCGCAGCCGCCCGCGAGGCCATCAGGACCAGCGACATCGGATCCAGACCGGCCGGAAGCCTTGCACCCCAGTGCAGGACGGCCGGTGCATCACCCCGGCAGTCGACGATCAGGGTCGTCGTCTTGCCATCGAGCCGGACGAAGGACGGGGAGCTGGACATCGGCAAACCCTGGGAAACGTGAAACGAAGGCGTGGCTCGGGAAACGTCGCGGTTGACGCTTTCATTTTGTAGGATAAATAAGATCCAAGAGAAAGACGTCTGTGAAACCGGTCGTTACAAGGCGCGGATAGATTTTGGCGTCCCTCGCGACGCCCAAGCCGTGATGACGATCGGTCTCGTGATAAACGACGCGTTGGGAGTGAGACATGCTGGGCGTTTGCTACTATCCGGAACAATGGCCGACCAGCCTTTGGCGCGAAGACGCGCGCAAAATGAAGGCCCTGGGCCTGACCTATGTCCGGATTGGCGAGTTTGCCTGGTCGCGCTTCGAGCCGGACCCCGGTGTCTATGACTTCGCCTGGTTCGACGAGATCGTTGCGATCCTGAACGAGGCCGGCCTCAAGGTGGTGATCGGCACCCCGACCGCCACGCCGCCCAAGTGGCTGATCGACCGTCATCCCGACATCCTGCCCGTAGATCCCCTGACCGGACGGGTGCGGGGCTTCGGATCGCGCCGGCACTACGACTTTTCGAGCCAGACCTATCTGCGCGAGTGCGAACGCATCGTCCTGGCCCTGGCCGAGCGCTATGGGCGGCATCCCGGCGTCGCCGGCTGGCAGACCGACAACGAACTGAGCTGCCACGACACCACCCTGAGCGCCTCGTCGGCCGCCCGGGCGGCCTTCCAGACCTGGTGCGCCGATCGCTATGGCGACGTCAAAGCCCTGAACACGGCCTGGGGCAATGTCTTCTGGTCGATGGAGTATCGCAGCTTCGACGAGATCGAACTGCCGGTCGGAGCCGTCACCGAGACCAGCCCGGCCCACCGCCTGGCCTATCGCCGCTTCTCGTCGGACCAGGTCGTGCGTTTCCACGATGCCCAGGTGAAGATCCTTCGCGCCCACTCTCCCGGCCGTTTCATCACCCACAACTTCATCCCGATGAACGAGACCGGGGTCGACAACCATGCCGTAGCCGCCGATCTCGACTTCGCCAGCTACGACAACTACCCGCTGGGCCGCACCGACCTGCTGATGGCCCAGGACCCGGCCGAGTCCTTCGCGCCCTACATGCGGACCGGCCATCCCGATTTCGGCACCTTCTTCTTCGACCAGACCCGGGGCCTGGCCCCCGGGGCCTTCTGGATCATGGAGCAGCAGCCCGGGCCGGTGAACTGGGCCAACCACAATCCGCGCCCCGCGCCGGGCATGGTCCGGCTCTGGACGCTAGAAGCCTTCGCCCATGGGGCCGGCGTGGTCAGCTATTTCCGCTGGCGGCAGGCCCCCTTTGCCCAGGAACAGATGCACGCGGGCCTGCTCCGCCCCGACAGCAGCCAGGCTGCGGCCTGGCCGGAGATCGAGGCCGTGACCCGCGACCTCGCCTGTCTGGACCTCGATCAGCAGGCCACCGTGCCGGCCAGGGTGGCGCTGATGGTCGATGTTCAGGCCCAGTGGCTGGGCGAGATCGAGCGTCAGGCCCTCAGCTACGACTACACCCGGATCCTGATGGACCACTATCGCGCCCTGCGTGCCCTGGGCGTGGATGTCGACTTCGTGGCCCCGGACGGCGATGTCTCGGCCTATGCGCTGGTGGTGATCCCGTCACTGGCCATGCCGAGCGCCGCGACGATCGCGCGCCTGAAGTCAGCCTCGGCCCTGGTGATGTTCGGCCCCCGCTCGGGGGCCAAGACCGACGACCTGACCCTTCCCGACGGCCTGCCACCCGGCCCGCTGCGTGATCTGCTGCCGATCCGGGTGCTGTCGGTCGAGACCCTGCGGCCCGACTGCCCCGCCGAGCTGGTCTGGAACGGCGGACACTATCCCAGCACCATCTGGCGCGAGGAACTCGAACTGACCGGCG
>NZ_QAII01000081.1:19115-22366 GCF_003060965.1 Caulobacter sp. HMWF025
CGGCCATCGTCCGCGCGGGCAAGGCGATCTATGTGGGCAGCGTCAGCGACCGGCGCTTCCTGACCGACTTCCTCGAGAGCCTGTGCCTCGAGGCCGGCGTCGCAACCCAGCGCCTGCCCCGCGACGTGCGCCTGCGCCGGCGCGGCGACCTGACCTTTGCCTTCAACTACGGGGACCAGCCGATCGCGGCCCCTGCTCCGCCGAACGCCCGCTTCGTTCTCGGAGCCCAAACCATCGCCCCGCGCGATGTGGCGGTCTGGAAGGCTCCGGCATGAACCGTCTGTGCAGTCTCGCCCTCGGCCTGCTCCTGATCGCGCCCGGCGCGGCCCAGGCGCGCCAGGCGCTCGCCGACGGCCCCCAGCTGTCCCGCCCCGGGGACTATCCCGTCGGCGTTCAGACCCTGACCCTCACCCATAGAGACCAGCCCGACCTTCTGGCCAGCGACCTGGCCCGGGGCGTCATCGCCCGGTCCGATCGGGTCCTGCCCGTCACGGTCTGGTACCCGGCGGTCAAGCCTGCGGCCGGCGCGCCCCCGGTGCGCTACACCCAGCCCGGCGCCACGCCCACCGCGCCCGCTGTGTTCTACAGGACCGGCACGGCCCAGGCCGACGCCAGACCGGTGCGCGGCCAGCACTTCCCGCTCGTGATCCTGTCCCACGGCTATCGCAACTGGGCGACCAGCTTCAGCGACCTGGCCGAGAATCTCGCGTCCAAGGGCTATGTGGTCGTCTCCATCGAGCACCGCGATCTCGAGCCCTCGACACTGCCGATGCCCCAGCTGTCGTTCGCCTCCGTCCTGATCACCCGGGTCGCCGACCAGCGCTTCGTCATCGCCGAACTGGCCCGGCAGGCGGATACGGGGCCGCTCAAGGACGTCTACGACCCAAATCAGGTCGCGCTGATCGGCTACTCGATGGGCGGCTTCGGCGCTGTGACGACCATGGGCGCAGGACTGGACGCCGAGGGCGCGCTTTACAAGCTGGTGCCCTTCGACCTGCTCAAGCCCTTCACGACCCAGGATCCGGGCTTCGCCTCGGGTGTGCCCAAGGGCGTCAAGGCCATGGTAGCCTTCGCGCCGTGGGGCGGATCGCAGCCGCTGCGCGCCTGGAGTGCTGCGGGCCTCGCCGGGGTGACCACGCCCTCCCTGCTGATCGTCGGCGACCAGGACGATGTCAGTGGCTACGACCAGGGCGTCGCCTGGCTGTATGCCGGCCTGACCGGCGCGGATCGCCACCTGCTGGTTTACGAGAACGCCCGGCACAATGTCGCGCTGGACGGTGCAACCGAGGCCGAGGCGGGCAGGTTCCAGGCCCTCGAACGTCACGAAGAGCCGGTCTGGCGGCGTGACCGCATTCTGGCGATCAACCGCCACTTCATCACCGCCTTCCTCGATGCCCGGCTCAAGAACGACAAGGCCCACGGGGCTTTTCTCAGCGTGCCGACCGAGCGTGCCTCTGACGGGGCCTGGCCCCTGGCACCGGGGGCCTCGGCGGCCGATCGCTTCGCCGGTCCCGACGACGGGGCCACGGCAGGCTACTGGCCCGGCTTCCAGCGTCGATGGGCGCTGGGCCTGCGCCTTCGCCATGACCCGCCGGCCACACCCAAACCTCAATAGGCCGTCGGTGATCCCGATGACCGGCCGATAACAAAAACAACGGAAACGCCCAAGCCATGCACCTGCAGACGACGCAAGCCTGGATCGCAGCGGGGCTCACCGCCCTGATCGGCCTGATCACCTATCTGAAATGCCGGGGCCAGGGCCGCGGTGCCGAGGGCGGCAACCGCGAGTTCTTCCTGGCGGGCGGTGGCCTGTCCTGGATCTTCGTCGCCGGCTCGATCACGATCACCAATCTCAGCACTGACCAGCTGGTCGGGATGAACGGCAACCAGATGGCCCTGCTGGCCTGGTGGGAGCTGTCGGGGGTCGTGGGCCTCAGTATTCTGGCCTGGGTGTTCCTGCCCATCTACTACCGCAACAACTGCACGACGGTGACCGAGCTTCTGGAGAAGAAGTACGGTCACGTCGGCATCCGCTCGACCATCGCCACCATCTTTCTGGTCGGCAATGTCGTCATCTACCAGCCGATCATGCTCTACACCGGCGCGCTGATGATGAAGTCGATGTTCGGGCTGGAGATCCCGATCATCGTGCTGGCCGCCGCCTTCGCCGTCGCCGGCTCGCTCTATGCCATTTTCGGCGGACTGCGCGCCGTGGCCGTGACCGATACCTACAGCGGCATCCTCCTGCTCGCCATGTGCATGCTGGTGGTGTTCCTGTCGCTGAAGGCGATCGGCTTCGACTTCAGCGGCATCCCGCCCGAGCGCCTGACCATGATCGGCGGCAACGACTCCCCGATCCCGTGGCACACCCTGCTGACCGGGATGATCTTCATCCAGATGTTCTACTGGTCGACCAACCAGACGATCACCCAGCGCGCCATGGCTGCGCCGAACCTGAAGGAAGCCCAGAAGGGCGTGTTCGCCGCGACCGTCATTCGCCTGCTGATCGTGCCGCCGATGGTCGTGATCCCCGGCATCGTCTCCTACAAGCTGTTCGGACATCTCGGGGACGCGGCCTACGGCAAGATCGTCTGGCACGTCCTGCCCACCTGGATGTCGGGCATCTTCGCTGCGGCCATCGCCTCGGCCGTGCTGGCCCACTTCGCCAGCGTGCTGAACTCTTCGGCGGCGCTCTATGTCTGCGACATCCACGAAAAGTACATCCAGCCCAAGCCGAACGTGCCGCGCCTGAGCATGCTGGTCAGCATCGGTTTCGTGGTGCTCTCGCTGCTGCTGGTGCCCGTCTATGACGGGGCCGACAGCATCATCAACCTGGTGCAGAAGCTGAACGGCCTGACCAGCATGCCGGTGCTGTCGGTGTTCATCGTCGGCCTGCTGTTCCGCAATGTCGACGCCCGCGCGGCGATCGCCGGCCTGGTCTTCGGTGTGGCGCTCTATGCGATCTTCAGCTTCGGCTGGGCACCGCTGCACTACATCCACATGATGTTCATCACCCTCTGGACCACGGTCGCCTTCTCGCTGACGCTCAACCGCTGGGGTTTCGGCAAGAAGGCCGAGTTCATCTTCGCCCGGAAACCTGCCGCCGCCTGACGCGCGTTCGGCCAGACCCGCCCGGCACGCCGCCCCGATGCCCCCGGACCTCCCCTGCAGGATCCCGGAGTCGTCGGAGGCGGCGTAAAGCCTTCAAGGCACGGCGATTCCGGCAGCTGCGGTCTGCCCGTCGCCTGGAG
>NZ_QAII01000082.1:0-14193 GCF_003060965.1 Caulobacter sp. HMWF025
CCAATGAGCCTCCGCCCCCTCCGGCGGTCGTTCAACCCCGGCCTCCTATCGCGCCGCCGCCGGACATCACGCCGCCGCCGCCTCTCCCGATCCCGCCCGTTGAAAAGCGGATCGAGACGACGGCTCCGCCCGTGATTTCCGCCGTGCCGCCGGTTCCCACGAACCCGCCGGCCCGGGCTTCGGTGATCACCAAGCCGGACTGGGCCCGCAAGCCCAATGCCGACGACATGGCCCGGTACTTCCCGGACCGTGCCCAGCGCATGGAAGTCAACGGCAAGGCAACCCTGTCTTGCACCGTGACCGCCAAGGGTACGCTGGAGAACTGCTCGGTCGTGTCGGAAAATCCGGCCGACTACGGCTTCGGGGACTCGGCGCTGCGTCTGTCGCGCCTGTTCCGGATGAAGCCGAAGACCCTCGACGGTGCACCCGTCGACGGTGGGCAGATCACGGTTCCGATCGTCTTCCAGGTCCCGCAATAGGGCCTGGTCCGACTGGAAAGCACGTCAACACCCCGGAGTTTCGGCTCCGGGGTGTTTTCGTTTGTGCGGGCGATATCGGTGCTTGATCCGGTGAGCGCCTCCGATTAAAGACACTCCCTCGCGATGCGCCGCCTTAGCTCAGTTGGTTAGAGCGCCGGTTTGTGGAACCGGAGGTCCTCAGTTCAAGCCTGAGAGGCGGTACCATCGCAGACGCAAAAAAGGCCGGGGTTCGCCCCGGCCTTTGCTGTTTCTGGTCCAGGCCTGTCGGGCCGGGTCAGTCCCGGTCGTCGTCCACCATGGCCTTTACAAGGTCAACGACGCGCCGACGCAGGCGGCGGTCCTCGAGCCGCGGGAAGATCGTGGCCAGTTCCATCCCTTCGGGCGTCGAGATGAACTGGGTCATGCGCTGGATGATGCCGTCGTCGAGTCCGGAGTCCGTTTCGTCCAGGCCGTCGAAAAAGTAGGAAACCGGGGCCTGCAGCAGGCGGGCGGCATCATAAAGCTTTGAAGCACTGATCCGGTTCGAGCCGCGCTCATACTTCTGGATCTGCTGGAAGGTAATCCCCAGGGCGTCTGCGACCTGGGTTTGACTGAGCCCCATGACCTTGCGTCTGATCCTGAGCCGAGCCCCGACATAGACGTCGACGGGGTGTGCCGGGTCTGCCTGTGGCTTGTCGTTCATGTACCTTCATCCTTACGACGAGGCGGACTTATGAATGTCCGGGCGTCAGTTTGCCCCTGATGCAGCCAGAATAGCGCTTTCTGGCCGGTTGAGTCACGTCTGGCAGAGCCGGTGCGGCAATGCGCGTCATGGGTGTGCGATCGATGGCACGGCGAGTCGGCCGATCCTGACAGGGCTTGACGTTGACGGCGCGGCAATGTGACTGCGCGCCATGAGAACTGTGTCAGGCGTGCATGTGGCAGTGGCCGGGGCAGGGGCCTTTGGGCTCGCCTCAGCCCTGGCGCTTGCCCGCGCGGGTTTTGCCGTCACCGTCTTTGATCCAGCCCCTTTGGGGCAGGGGGCGTCAGGCGTGGCGGCAGGCATGCTGGCACCCGAGGCAGAGGCCCTGTTCGATGCCGCATCTGCCCCGCATCTGGCGCTGCTGCGACGGGGGCTCAGCCTGTGGCCGGGCTTCGTCGACGGGCTGGACATCCCCCTTCTGGGTGACGGTCTGCGGATCGAGGGCGAGACAACCTGGCTGGTGGACCTGCAGCAGAGGGCCCTCGCTGGCGGCCTGTGCCCGCCCGTGTGGTCGAACGACGGCCTGACCATGACCGGGGATGTCCGCCTGGAGGCCCGACCGGCCCTTGCCGCCCTTGTTGCCGGGCTTCACGACCTCGGAGGGCAGTTGCAGCCGCACGCCGTCACCGCATTCGAGCCGGGCCGGCTGGTCCTCTCGGACGGCAGCGTGCGAGCCGTCAAGCATCTGGTCGTGGCCACCGGCGCCGCGCGGACCCTGGGCCCGCTTGCTCCGGAGCTGGATCACCTGACCCCGATCAAGGGGCAGATCGCGCGCCTCGTGGCCGGACCGGCCGATGGTCCCGTGCTGCGCGGCCAGGGCGTCTATGTCTGCCCCGGAGCCGTTCCGGCTGTGGGGGCGACTATGGAGAGCGGGCGGGACGATCTGGACCCTGATCCCGGGCTTCTCCAGCCGCTTCTGAGGGCCGCACAGACCCTTCGTCCGGGGCTCCGGACGTCCGGAGCCCGAATCGAGGTTGGCGTCCGGGCGGCGACGCCGGACGGCCTGCCGCTGGTCGGACCCGGGGCCCGGCCGGGCGTCTGTCTGGCCGTCGGGGCCCGGCGTAACGGCTGGCTGCTGGCACCGCTTGTCGCGGGTCTGGTCGCAGCGTATCTGACGGGGAACGACCCGGGCCCGGACGCGGCGCGCCTCGATGCGCGGCGCTTTGATCGAGAGTCCGAGGCGACATTTTGAGCAGGGGTAGGCGATGTCTGGTTTCTGGCTGACCGAAGAACAGGAAGCGATCCGCGACGGCGTCGCCAAGCTCTGTGCCGGGTTTGACGACGAATACTGGCGCCGCACGGACGAGACCGGCCAGTTTCCCGAGGAATTTGTCGCGGCCATCGCCGCCGGCGGCTGGCTGGGTGTGGCCATGCCCGAAAGCGTCGGGGGCGCAGGCCTCGGCCTGACCGAAGCCACGATCATGATGCAGGCCGTGGCCGAGAGCGGGGCCGGCTTCTCGGGGGCCTCGGCCATCCACCTGAACATTTTCGGGCCCATGCCGATCGTCAAGTTCGGCACCGATGAACAGCGCGCCCGCCACCTGCCGCGCCTGATTTCGGGCGAGGACAAGATGTGCTTTGCCGTCACCGAGCCCAATTCGGGCCTGGATACGTCCAGCCTGGAAACCCGGGCCGAGAAGGTCGACGGCGGCTACCGGCTGAACGGCCGCAAGATCTGGACGACCAGCGCCCAGCGCGCCAACAAGATCCTGATCATTGCCCGCACGACGCCCAAGGATCAGTGCGCCAAGCCGACCCAGGGCCTGTCGCTGTTCTATACCGACCGCGAGAAGATCGAGGCCAAGCCGATCCCGAAGATGGGCCGCAAGGCCGTCGAGTGTAACATGCTCTTCATCGAGGACCTGTTCGTGCCGCAGGAGGACCTGGTCGGTGAGGAGGGCAAGGGTTTTGCCTATCTCCTGCATGGTCTGAACCCCGAGCGCGTGCTGTTCGCGGCCGAGGCCGTGGGGCTGGGGCGCGTCGCCCTGTCGAAGGCTGTGACCTACGCCAAGGAGCGGGTCGTGTTCGGCCGGCCGATCGGCCAGAACCAGGGGATTCAGCATCCGCTGGCCAAGGCCTGGGCCGAGCTGGAAGCGGCCAATCTGATGGCCTTCAAGGCGGCCGCCCTCTACGACATGGGCAAGGACTGCGGGGCCGAGGCCAATGCCGCCAAGTACCTGGGGGCTGAAGCCGGCTTCTCGGCCTGCGAGACCTCGGTCCTGGCGCACGGCGGCATGGGCTATGCCAAGGAATATGACGTCGAGCGTTATTTCCGCGAGGCGATGATCGCCCGGATCGCGCCGGTCAGTCGCGAGATGATCCTGAACTTCATCGCCGAGCGCGTCCTGGGTCTGCCCAAGAGCTACTGAGGCGGACTTGCCCCCTCCGGATGCTGCGCATCCTCCTCCCCCTGAGGGGGAAGACGAGATCATCCGCCCCCACTGGGGGCGGACGACCTGCGCAGCAGGTCAGGTGGGGGCAAGCGACGCACCCTTTCAGACCGCCGATCTCACGCCCCGGCGCTGAAGCGGATCGGGATCCGGACCGAGGCCCCGTCAACGGCCTGGCCGTCTTCCATCTGCGGGCTCATGCGGAAGAAGCGCGACAGCTTCAGGGCCGCATTGCCGAACCCCTCGCTGGACGGGGTTTCCGACAGCACCATGCAGTTGCGGACCGAGCCGTTGGCCGTCACCGCGCATTCCAGGGTGGCGCTGCCGGAGATGCCACGCCGGATCGCCCCATCCGGATAGTAACGATCCACATCTGCGGCTGAAGGCCGCTTCAGCCAGTTGGCCCGGGTGATCACCTTGCGGGTCGGCTGAGCCTCCGGCTGGGGCGGGCTGGGCGGTCCGGTATTGACCGTCACGGGCTGATCCGGGACCGACGGGCCGTCGACCGGTTTTGCCTCGAACGGAGAGGTCTCCTGCGGCGTCTGCGGCGTCGGCAGGGTCTCGTGGATCCGGATGGGATTGGAGGCCTTGGGGGGCGGCGGTTGATCGGGCGTCGGGGGCGGCGGCTTCGGCGGCTTGTAGTTGGGCAGCAGCGAGATGACGGTTGGGCCGTCGTCGATCTCAATGGGCGTGACGTACTTCTGATAGGCGAGGTAGGCGAAGAGGCCGATATGGGCGGCGGCCGAGACGCTGATCCCGACCATCAGGGCGCGAGGGGCCTTGCGCGGACCGGCATCGAGGCCGGGAATGCGAACGCCGGAAAGGGTGTCGACGGCGGCGGTCATGGCGGTCTCCCTAGTGATAATTACGACTGTAAAGTCAGGACATCACGAAGGTGGCCGGCTGTAAATCTACAATCGTAAATTATCAGCGATAATGTGTACGTCTGTAATTTTGACTAGCTTGACCTGCGTCACGTCGTCCTCTGAAGCGACCGCAACGAACGTGGTTAAGAGCCGGTTAACCATGATCGTTCACCCATGGCGCATGGCCGTCCAATCCATCCGCAGCGTCGTCGAATCGGCGATCCAGCGCGCGTCCAGCGCGACGGGCGTGGACTTCTCGTTCCTGATGGGCACCGCCAAGCGGGAGAGCGGCTACAATCCCGCCGCCAAGGCCCGAACCTCCTCGGCATCCGGCCTGTTCCAGTTCGTGGACCAGACCTGGCTCGGCACGCTGAAGAAGCACGGGGCCAAATACGGCTATGCCCGCTATGCCGACCTGATCAGCCAGGGCCCAGACGGCCGCTTCCGCGTGAACGGCGATGAGGCCCGCAAGGCAGTGCTCGGGCTGAAGATGGATCCTCATGCCGCCTCACTGATGGCCGGCGAGCTGGCTTCGGACCATGCCTCCTACCTGCGGGGCAGAACGGGGCGGACGCCCACAGCGGGCGAGCTCTATGCCGCCCACTTCCTGGGGCCACAGGGCTCGGCCCGGCTGATCGAGGCGGTCCGCACGACGCCAGGGGCCAGTGCGGCGGCCCTGTTTCCCGATGCCGCCCAGGCCAACCGCTCGATCTTCTATCGCGATGGCCGCGCTGCGACCGTCGGCGAGGTCTATGCCAACCTGACCCGCAACAGCAATGCGACGCGTCCGGTCGAAGCCCCCCGCGCCGAGCCTGAC
The DNA here is from genome assembly GCF_003060965.1 of Caulobacter sp. HMWF025. Classification (GTDB taxonomy): domain Bacteria; phylum Pseudomonadota; class Alphaproteobacteria; order Caulobacterales; family Caulobacteraceae; genus Caulobacter. The sequence goes on from NZ_QAII01000082.1 coordinate 5,295, forward strand.
GACCAGGGGTTCGTGCAGTATGCCACCGGCCGGCGGCTGGAGCGCATCCGCCAGCAGGAGGCGATGGTCGACCTGATCCTGCGTGGCTCGCAGGATGTCGACAGTCCGTTCGGCGGCGGATCGGACAAGGCCGGGGCGGGTCAGCGCCTGGCCAGCTCGATGTTCTCCAGCGAGATGCTGCGCATGCTCGCCGACGCCCGCGACGGCAAGATCAACCGCTGACCGTCCGGGTGAGCGCCGCGATGCGGTCCTCGCTCCAGCCCAGGTCCTGAAAGACCGCCGCCGTATCGGCCCCGAGCCGGGGCGCAGGGCCGCGAGGTCCGTCCTGAGCGCCCGGGAACCGGGCCGGCCCCGCCGGGGCCCGGAAGGTGCCGCCCAGGCCGTCCGGCGTCTCGACAAAGCAGCCGGCCGCTTCGGCCTGGGGGTCGTCGATCAGCTCGCGCGGGGTCTGGTAGGGGGCCCAGGTCAGGTCCCCGGCATCCAGGGCGGCCTCGACCTCGGTGTAGTCCATGGCCCCGAAGGCCTCGTCGAGGATGTCCACGAGCTCGGCGGTGTTCTCGCGGCGGGCCTTGGAGGAGATGAAGCGGGGGTCGTCGACCAGTTCGGGCCGGCCGGCCGCGGCCGCGATGCGGCTCCAGTCGGTCGCGCCCTGGCGGGGCAGGAGGCAGATCCAGCGTCCGTCGCGGGTCTTGAAGAAGTTGGCCAGGGGCTGGACCGTCTCGCGCCGTCCCCGGGTGGAGGCCAGTTTGCCGAACCGCAGCTGAATGGCCATGTCCGAACCGATGGCATAGACGCCGCTGCGCAGCAGGGAGGTCTCGACCAGGCGTCCGACCCCGCTCGCCTGCCGCTCATAGACCGCCGCCAGAATGGCCGACACGGTCGCCAGCGAGGTGACATGGTCGCCCATGCCCGTGCGGATCGGAAAGGGCTCGGCTCCCTTGGGGGCCGTAATCGACCCGACCCCGGCCCGGGACCAGAAGGCCGCCACATCCATGCCGGCCTTGTCGAGGTCCGGCCCCTGCAGGCCATAGCCGGTCAGGCTACAATAGATCAGGCGCGGATTGAGACGGCGCAGGGTTTCATGGTCCAGACCCGCCCTCAGAAGGGCTCCGGGGCGGACATTGGTCAGGAAGATGTCGGCGGTCGCCACGAGCGCCTTCATGGCCTCCTGGCCCTCTGCAGAGCGGATGTCGAGGACCACGCCCCGCTTGCCGCGGTTATCGAGCTCAAAGACGGGATTGGCGTCCTGCTGCGAGGCGATGGTGTCGAAGAAGCGGCGCATGGGGTCGCCCTCGGGCGACTCCACCTTGATCACGTCGGCACCCCAGTCCGCCATGATGCCGGCCGCACCCGGTGCAGCGATATAGGTGGCCAGTTCGACGACCCGGAGACCTTCCAGCATCGCATCCTCCCGCATTCTTGTTCTCGTTGCGGAGAGTGTGGGCGAGGGCGGGGCGGTAGGGAAGACTTACCCAGCGGCAGGTCGTGTCAGGCGGCAGCCCGCCCTGCTGCCGTCCGACGATCCAGCGCGGCAGCGTCCGCGACGGCCCGGGCCACGGCCGCGACGGATACGGGTTTGCGCAGCACGATGTCGGCCCCGGCCTCGACACAGGCCCTGGCCTCGTCGGCGTCGCCATCGATCACGGCGATGATCGGCAGGTCGCGGTTGGGGCCTTCCAGTGCGCGGACGGCAGCGGCAGCTTCCGGCCCGTCCAGGACCGGCATATGGCCATCCAGCATCAGCAGGTCGAACTCGGCGATACGGGCCAGGTCGGCGGCCCGGCGGCCGTTCTGGGCATGGACCACCTGATGGCCCAGCTGCTCGAGGATGGCCCGCAGCATGGCCGCGTGCAGGGCGTCGTCCTCGGCGATCAGAACCCGCAGGGACCTGGGTGTGCCGGGCGGCTCTGCCGCGGACAGGGCATCGTCGCCCTGGTCGATGTGACAGGGCAGGGTCTCATCGAACGGCAGGACCAGGGTAAAGCAGCTGCCGACCCCGACCGCGCTGCGCGCCTCGAGGGTCCCGCCCATCAGATGGGCCAGCTGGCGCGACAGGGACAGGCCCAGGCCCGCGCCATTGACGCCGGCTCCGGTCCGCTCGATCCGCTTGAAGGGCTCGAAGGCCGCCTCGATTTCCTCGGCGGTCAGGCCCGGGCCCGTATCGGCGACCTCAATCGCCACCTGGTCGCCCCGGCGCTCGATCCGGACCTCGATCCGGCCGCGAAGCGTGTACTTGACCGCATTGCCGAGCAGGTTGGCGATGACCTGGCGGGTCCGCATGGCATCGGCCGGGACGGCACCGAAGGGGCGTCCTTCCAGCTGCGGGTCGACGTGTACGGCCAGTTCCAGTCCCTTGATCAGGGCATGGGGGCGGTCGAGGACCGCGAGGTCGCGCAGCAGACGGACCGGATCAAAGGGCACGGCCTCGACTGAAAGCCGGCCGGACTCGGCCGTCTCGGAATCGAGCGTGGCGTTCAGGACAGCGATCAGGTCCTGGGCGGCGTCCAGGGCGGCGTTCAGCTGCTCGCGGGACGGGGCGGCCCGGCCACCCTTTCCGGCGGCGGCGGCCAGCACATGGGTGACGCCGGAGAGACCGTTGCGGATTTCATGGCTCAGGGTGGCAACGATGTCGGACTTGGACTGCGCCGTCCGTTCGGCCTCGACCAGGACCGCGAGGCGCTCCTCGATCAGACGGGCATGGGCGCTGGCCAGGGCGTTCTGGCGGCGCAGCATGCGGTTCAGCACCAGGGCCAGGGCCAGGGCCAGGGCGATCGCGCCCCAGGCCATGACACCGGCATGGCGGGTCTCCGGCCGGGAAAACAGCGCCATCAGGGGGCCGATCGCGGCGATCGGCGTCGTGATCAGCAGGGCGGGCATGGAGGTGGCGGAGAAGAAGATGCACATCACCGCCGCCGCTGCGCAGAGCAGCAGGAGGGTCTCCCGGACCGCGCCGGCCCCGTAGGCGAAGGCGGCCATCTGGGCCACCGATACAGCCCACAGCAGACCGCCGATTAACTGGACCCGGGCCCGGACCTTGAGATCTTGCGACGCTTCGCCGCGCAGCCAGCTGATCGCGCCGTAAAACGCGCCCCAGTTGATGGCGAAGACCAGCAGGCTGGCGACCAGCCACAGGGCGTTGTCGGCAAAGGAGGCGACCCAGGCGAAGATCGGAAGGCTGACTGCAAAAACCCCAAGGGCATAAGGGGTTAGGGACGACTGGGCGTCGAGCGCCATGGCCAGGTCCGCATCACGCGTCGGGTCGTCTTGAGGGCGGCGCTCGGCGGACACGGATCAGTTCCTTGGTCGATGGAGCGTGATCCTAGGGCTTTGTGGTTTGCGGCCGGTTACGCAGGATCCTTAATCCACAGCTTTGCCGTTAAAAGGATCATTAAGCCTAACGGGCGATTATCGATTCGACTCGCTCTCCTCCGGCTTGGCGACACCATGGCCACCACCCGCGCTGCCCTGACTGAAAACGACATCCGCATGCTCGTGAAGGGCGCGACGGCCGACGAGCGCGCCCTGGCGGCTCACAAGCTGTGCCGGACGATCGACCGCGCCGAAATGGCCGATGACGAGCGTCAGATCGCCCATGATATCTTGCGGGTCATGGCGTCGGATGCGGCCGAGCTGGTGCGGCGCGCCATGGCCGTCACGCTGAAGCAGTCGACCAGCCTGCCGCCCGACGTCGCCAACCGTCTCGCGCGGGATGTTGAAAGCGTTTCCCTGCCGATCATCAGCTTCTCGCCGGTGTTCAGCGACAGCGACCTGGCCGAGATCGTCCGGATGGGCGGTGAAGTCCGGCAGATGGCCGTGGCCCAGCGCCCCCGCCTGTCGGCCAAGGTGACGACGGCCCTGGTCGAGCAGGGGTCGGAGCAGGTGGTCGCCACCGTCTGCGCCAATGACAATGCGCGCTTCTCCGAAGTGGCGCTGCAGAAGGCCCTCGACCGGTTCTCGCAGTCCGAACAGGTGCTGCAGGCCGTGGCCTATCGTGCGGCCCTGCCGCTGGCGGTCACGGAGCGCCTGATCGACATGGTCGGCGAGCAGCTGCGTGATCATATCGTCAGCCATCATGCCCTGTCGCCGGAACGGGTCATGGACCTGATGACCAGCGTGACCGAGCGCGCCACGATCGATCTGGTCGACCAGGCCGGTCGCACGGCGGATCCCAAGGCGCTCGTCGCCCATCTCAACGGAGCGGGTCGCCTGACGCCCTCCCTGCTGTTGCGGGCCCTGGCCCACGGGCACATGACCTTCTTCGAATGGGGCCTGGCCGAACTGGCGGGTGTGCCGCATCACCGCACCTGGCTGATGATCCACGACGCCGGTCAACTGGGCCTGAAGGCGGTCTGCGAACGGGCCGGGCTGCCGTCACGGCTGTATCCGGCCTTCCGGGCCGGGGTCGATGCCTTCCATGTGACCGAGTTTGACGGCCGCAGCCATGACCAGGGTCGCTTCCAGGAGCACATGATCCAGCGCTTCCTGACCGCCAGCCAGACGATCTCGCGCGAGGACTCGGACTACCTGCTGGAGCGAATGGACCGTCTGGCCGCCACCGGGCTTTCCGCGACAGGCTAGGTGCCACTTTATTCTGGGCTTTTGAACAGTTGTTCGAATCCGGGCTGGGCAAGTGACGTCAACCGCGCCAATCTGTCAGTATGGCAGAGATTTCAACCGGCAGGATCCTCCCCGCAGCGACCGTACTGCTTCTTCGAGACGCGCCCGCGTTCGAGGTTCTCATGGTCAAGCGGCACCATCAGATCGACTTTGCGGCCGGAGCGCTGGTGTTTCCCGGTGGCAAAAGCCACGGCGGGGACGAGGATCCGCGCTGGCGGGACATGGCGACCGGCTGGGACGCTGTCGGCGAGGACGGCGCAGCCCTGCGCATTGCGGCGATCCGCGAGGCCTATGAGGAGGCCGGTGTGCTGCTCGCCCGCCGGCCTGACGGCGAGTTCTATGCCGGCGAGGCGGCGGTCGAGGTCCGCGCGGCCGTCGCCGAGGACCGGGTTTCCTTTATGGAGGTGATCGCCGATCTGGGCCTGAAGCTGGATCTGGCGGCCCTGACGATCTTCGCCCGCTGGATCACGCCGCGCATGATGCCCAAGCGCTTTGACACCTGGTTCTATGCGGCCCACGCGCCGGGAGCCCAGCAGGCCATCTGCGATGGCCATGAGGCGGTCGATGCCGAGTGGATTGCGCCCGGACAGGCGCTGGACCTGGCGGCGGCCGGCGCGCGGAAAGTGATCTTTCCCACCCGCATGAACCTGCAACTGCTGGCCGAAAGCCAGAACCCGGCCGATGCCATCGCCCGGGCCAGGCAACGTCCGCTGGTGACGGTCGAGCCCTGGGTCGAGGGCCAGGGCCTGCGCATCCAGCCCGAGGCGGGCTACGGCGACGTCATCGAGCCGCTTTCGGCCCTTTAGCGCGGCGCGGTCTCCGCGTTCTTGCTGGTCCAGGCGGCGAGGTCGGCCAGGATCGTCGTCGTGGCGGAGTCATAGGCCGTGACGATGGACGAGACCCGATTGCTCGACGCCTTGACCCGGGTCTCGAACAGCTTTTCACCGAGCAGGCTGCGGTCCTGGCTCCGGTTCAGGGTCGCGCGGACCTGGATCAGAACCTCGGGCGCAGCCTTGGGTCCGTCAGCATAGTCGGTTTCGAACGCCTGTACGTCGAGGCGCAGGATCAGGTCGGGCTTGGCGACCTCGCCCCGACCGATAAGCCGTGCCCGGCCGGGATCGGCGTCGAAGGCGCGCCAGACGGCTTCCTCGAACAGCACACTGGCCGGGGCCACCCAGCGCGCCCCGGCGATATAGGCGGCCTGGCCCTGGGTCATGGTCAGGATGGCGTCGCTGGCCGAAGCCCGGGTGAAGCTCGTCGGCGTCTTGAAGACTCCGACCCGCTTCTCTGCAGGGCCCTTGTCGACCGGGGCGGCCGTGGTGCCGAACCGGTAGAGTCCGGCAGGCTCGACCTTGGGAAAGACCGTGATGCAGCCGCCCAGGGACACCGTGAGGGCGATGACGGTGGCCAATTGGCCAAAGCGGGAGCGGATGGGGTTCACGGCTTGACCTCCAGTTCCTTGGCGGGCGACTTGGCCACCACGCCGCGCGGATTTTGTTCCACTTCGCCCACCAGACGGTCCAGGGACGCGGCGGCCGATTGCAGGGTGCCGATAGCGGCCGACAGCTGGGGCAGGCCGGTCGTGGCGAATTCGGACGTCGGAGCGTCCAGTCGCGCGATCATGCCCCGGGCGTCCTTGGCCGCGGCCTTGAGTTCCGCGGCCGCGTCGGCCAGTTCACCGAGCGAGCGCTTGCCGTCGGTGTTGACCACGTAGGTGGTCGACTTGGACAGTTCCGTGATCGATTGGGCCGTTTCGTCGATGGACTGCAGGGCCTTCTGGGCGTCGGCGATGATCGCCTTGCGCTCGCGGGCCTCGGCGGTGACCGCCTGCAGGTCGTCGAGGGCCGCGCTGAAGGTTTTGACATTGTCGTCGGACAGCACGCGATTGACCCGGTCCAGGGCCTCGATCGTGCGGGTCAGGACGGTGCCGCCCCCCTCGAGCAGATCGGACAGGGCGCTGCGCTGGCTGAGGATCACCGGCGTCTTGCCGCCCTTCACGGTTTCCTTGAGCCAAGGCTTCTCGGGCGAGCCAGCGGCGATCTGCACATAGTTGACGCCGGTGATGCCCTGCGGCTCCAGGGTGGCGAAGCTGTCGGTCTTGATCGGGACGTCTGACGTCACCCGGATCTGGGCCACAACCCGGTTGGGATTGCTCTTGTCGAGCTCGATCTTGGTGACCTCGCCGACCTTGATCCCGTTGAAATGCACTTCGCCGCCGTCTGACAGCCCGCGCACGGGGCCGACGAACAGCACATCATAGACGTCGTAGTCCTGGTTGAAGCTGAGCTTGGCCAGCCAGACGACGAAGATGATCAGGCCCATGAACAGGAACAGGGTAACTGCACCGACCAGGGCGTAGTTGGCGTTTCTTTCCATCAGAGGGTCCTCGCCGTCGTCGTCGTTCTGCCGGCCGCCGCGCGACCGCGCGGGCCCAGGAAGTATTCCTTGATCCAGGGATGGTCCGAGCTTTCCAGCTCACGGACCGGCGCGATGGCCACCACCGTCTTGTCGGCGATCACCGCCACGCGATCGGTGATCGCATAGAGGCTGTCGAGGTCGTGGGTAATCATGAACACCGTAAGGTCCAGGCTGTCGGAAAGGTCCTTGATCAGCGTGTCGAATGCCGCAGCGCCGATCGGGTCGAGGCCGGCGGTCGGCTCGTCCAGGAAGAGAAGTTCGGGGTCCAGGGCCAGGGCCCGCGCCAGGCCGGCACGTTTGCGCATGCCGCCCGACAGCTCCGCCGGCTTCAGGTCAGCCGCGCGCGGCGGCAGGCCGGACAGGGCGATTTTCAGCTCGGCCAGTTCCTGGATTTCGCGTTTGGGCAGTCGCGTGTGCTCGATCAGCGGGGCCGCCACGTTTTCACGCACCGTCAGGTTCGAGAACAGCGCGCCCTGCTGGAACAGCACGCCCCAGCGGCGCTCGACCGCGCTCCAGCGCCGCCGGTCCGCGATCCGCATGTCATGGCCAAACAGCTTGACCGTGCCTTCGTCGGGGGTCTTGAGGCCGATAATGGTGTTGAGCAGCACCGACTTGCCCGAGCCGGAGCCGCCGACAACACCCAGGACCTCGCCGCGCTCGACCGTCAGGCTCAGGCCATCATGGATCACATTGTCGCCGAAGCGCGAGACGAGGCTGTCGATCTCGATCGGCGGAGCACTGTCATCGGGCACCGCCTGCGGCGCCGTAGTCCCGGCGGGCGGCATCAGATGTCCAGCTCCATATAGACCAGGGCGAAGATCGCATCGATCAGGATGATGGCGAAAATGGCGTGTACCACCGCCGCCGTTACCCGGCGCCCAAGCGACTCCACATCGTTGCCGACTTCCATGCCCTGGCGGCAGCCGATGGCGGCGATCACCATCGCCATGACCGGGGCCTTGGACAGGCCGATCCAGAAGTGGGTTACGCCGACATACTCGACGATACGCTGCAGGAAGAAGCTCGGCGAGAGGTCCAGCACGGCCCAGACCACCAGCATGCCGCCGGCCAGACCGGCCAGGGAGGCGATGAAGGTCAGGAGCGGAATGGTCAGAAGCAGGGCGGCGAACCGGGGCAGAACCAGGGCCTCATAGGGATCGACCCCCATCACCTGCATGGCGTCGATTTCCTGGTTCATCTTCATCGAGCCGATTTCGGCCGCGAAACTGGAGGCCGAGCGACCGGCCAGCAGGATGGCGGTGATCAGGATGTTGAACTCGCGCAGCACGGAAATGCCGATCAGTTCCACCGAATAGACCTGGGCCCCGAACTCGACCAGCATATTGGCCCCGAGCAGGGCCACGACGGCACCGATGAAGAAGGTCGTGGTCGCCACGATCGGCATGGCGTCGAGGCCGGCCCGCTCCGACAGCGAGACGATGGGGGCCCAGCGAATGCGCCGTGGATCGGCGATGCTGCGTCCGACGGCCGTCAGCAGGTGGCCGAGAAAGACCAGGGTGCCGTAGCCGTTGTGGAACAGATCATCGACGCCGCGCCCGATCCGCTCCAGCAGAGCCACCACGCCGTGCGGGCGTTTGGCCACCTCGGGCTCGACCTGGATTGCGGCGGCGACCAGTTCGAGCAGGCGAAGGGTTTCGGGGCGGGCCGTGATCTGGCCCGGCGTCATGCGTCCGTCGGCGGCACGCAGGATGGCAAAGGCTCCGGCCGTGTCGCAGCGGGTGATGCCGCTCAGATCCAGACCGATCGTGCCGTGCGCCTCTAGGGCCTGGCCCAGGCGTTCGCCGGCGTCGGCTAGGCCTCGTGCCGTCCAGTCGCCGGAGAGGTGGGCCAGAACCTGGCCACC
>NZ_QAII01000082.1:14203-20352 GCF_003060965.1 Caulobacter sp. HMWF025
CAAGGCGTAGCTTGTTGCCGAACCTTTTGAATAGTCCGCCCGAGAGTTTCGCGCCACAGGGGATCGCGTGCGGCGTGCACCGGGTCGGCCATCGCGGTTGCCTGCGGAGCACTTAAACGCCTGCTGCGGCGAAACGTCCGCCCAAAGCGACCGCAACTTCAAACATGGTTAACAAATTCAGGGCACGTCTTAACACGCTACTTCCCTGCCGAGTCGGAGACGATCGCGTGAACGCCAGTCCCAAGCTTGACCGTCGCATGGCCTTCATGCAGTTCGACCAGCGGGATCGCGCGGCGCTGCGGGCTCTCAAGCCTCTGATCGATGCGGAAATCGGTACGGCGCTGTCCAAGTTCTACGGGCAGGTTCGGTCCTTCCCGGAGATCCGGAGCAAGTTCCGGGACGAAGGCCATATCTCGGGTGCCGAGCGGGCCCAGGCCGGCCACTGGCGGCGACTGGTCAGCGCCGACTATGGCCCTGACTATGTGCGGGATGTCGAGCGGATCGGGCGGGCCCATGTCGATGCGGGCCTTGAGCCGCAATGGTATATCGGCGGCTACTCGGTCATTGTCGAAGACCTGATCCGGGCCGTGATCACCAAGCGGGCCAAGGCGCTCTTCGCATCAGCCAAGTCCGACGCCGACCTTGCCGATGGCCTGGTGGCGCTCAACAAGGCCGTCTTCCTCGACATGGAACTGGCCATTTCCACCTACATCACCGTGCAGGACGAACAGCGGGCGGCCCTCGAAGCCGAGCGCGATGCCGCCGCCCGTAACCAGGCCGCAGCGGTCCGCGCGGTGGGCGAGGCCCTGTCGCGCCTGGCCGCGGGGGATCTCTCGGCCCGGGTGGAGGAGGGCCTGTCGCCGGAATTTGCTTCCCTGAAGGTTGATTTTGACCAGGCGGCCATGGCCCTGGCCGAGGCGATGAACGCGGTTGAGCGCGCCTCGTCCGGGATCCGGTCCGGTGCTGACGACATCGCCCGCAACGCCGATGACCTGGCCCAGCGGACCGAGCAGCAGGCCGCCACCCTGGAGCAGACCGCCGCCGCCGTGGACCAGCTGACCACGACGGTCAGCAAGACGGCCCAGAGCGCGCGCGAGGTTTCGGCCATGGTCGGCGAGGCCAGCGCGGAAGCCGAGCGTTCGGGGACCGTGGTCACCCGGGCCGCCGAGGCCATGACCAAGATCGAGAGTTCGTCGCATCGCGTTTCGCAAATTCTCGGCGTGATCGACGAGATCGCCTTCCAGACCAACCTCCTGGCCCTGAACGCCGGGGTCGAGGCCGCCCGGGCTGGCGATGCTGGTCGGGGCTTTGCCGTGGTCGCCCAGGAAGTCCGGGCCCTGGCCCAGCGCTCCGCCGACGCTGCCCGGGAGATCAAGACGCTGATCGCCGAGTCCAGCCGTCAGGTCGGGGAAGGCGTCGAGCTTGTCGGCCAGACCGGGGCCGCCCTGCGCGGCATTGTCAACAAGGTGGGCGGTATCGACGGGCTGATCAACGAGATCGCGGCCTCCGCCAATGAACAGGCCGTGGCGCTCAGCCAGGTCAATACGGCGGTGAACCAGCTCGATCAGGTCACCCAGCGCAATGCGGCCATGGTCCACCAGTCGACCGAGTCGACCCGGACCCTGCGGATCGAGGCGGCGGACCTGTTCAACCGGGTCGGCGCCTTCCGGACCGGTGGTACAGAGCCTGCGGCCGCTGTTTCCGACAATCCGGTCCATGCGGCCCGGGCCCGCCTGACCGCCTTCGCCCGCCCGGGGCGCTGACGTCCGGCCCGGCGGGCAGCGGCTCAGGGCGAGAGCGGCGGCGCGGTCGACGCGCGATGAATGAGCTCGAACGGCAGAAGCTCGTCCAGGGGCGATGATTTCGATGCCGCCTTGATCTGTCCAGTGATCAGCAGACGGGTGGCCAGCGAGGCCATCTCGACAACCGGCTGGCGGACCGTTGTCAACTGCGGCCGGCTGAAACGCGCGCTCGGGCTGTCGTCGAAGCCGGCAATCGAGACTTCGCCGGGCACCATGATGCCGGCCTCGGCCGCTGCCGCAATGCAGCCCAGGGCCATGTCGTCATTGCTGGCGAAGATGGCGGTCGGCCGGTCGGGCAGGGCCAGCAGGGCCTTTGCCTGTTCCAGTCCCGACTGGAAGGTGAAGTCTCCCTGGCGCACCCACTGGTCGGACACCGGCAGGTTCAGCTGCTTCATGGCCTCCAGATAGCCCGCGCGCCGGGCCTGGCTGGCCCCGTAGCGGGGCTCACCGACAATGAAGCCGATCCGGCGATGGCCGAGGCCAGCCAGGTGCTGGGTCATGTCCCGCGCCGCGGCGACATCGTCCATGTGGACGCGCGGACCCAGTTCGGCAGGACGTTCAGGACCCAGGCGGACATAGGGCGTGCCGGCCTTGTCGAGCAGTTCCAGAACCGTCTCGTTGTCAGAGCTGGGCGGGGTCAGGATGACGCCGTCAGGCTTGAGGGCGGCCAGCAGGGCGGCGACTTCCTGGCGCACGCGCGGGGCGTCGTGGTCGATCAGCTCGATCAGCAGGTGGTAGCCTGCGTCCCGGCACTGCAGGGTCGCGCCCAACTGGATGCGCGACAGATAGTCGGCCCCGCGTTCGCTGCGCCAGTGATCGATGGTCAGGGCCGCGTCGACGAAGATGGCGATCACGAACGACCGCGACCCGGCCAGGCTGCGGGCCGAAAGGTTCGGGCTGTAGTCGAGGGCCTCGGCGGCTTCCATCACGCGGTCGCGCATGGCCGGCCGCACATTGGGCTCGTTGTTCATGACCCGCGAGACGGTTTTGATGGAGACGCCCGCTCGCGCGGCGACGTCATAGATCGTCACCGAGGCCATAGATCCGCCCGAACCTGTCGCATAAGACTCATCCTTTCAGCCTAGACTATTAGCTCACGGCCAAGCGACTTTTCAGCAGAGAAAAGTTTCGCCCGGCGCAGTTGTCCAGAACCGGACATTTCCGGCCTTGTGCCTGGCGAGCGGGAAGGCCAGTCTGGATCTCGACGCAGCGAAGACTGCGATGGGAGACCCACAATGTCGCCAGGCGACGAGGCCCGACCGGCCGTTCCGGTCCGGGCTGGCTTCATAGCGGCCTATACTCTCGCCCAGATCGGCGCTTTCGTCAGCTTCATGCCCCTGTTTCAGGTGCTGCTTCCCCTGAAGGCCGAAGCGATCGATGCGGCGGGGAAGGCGGTCCTGCTGAGCCAGGTGGCGTTCTTCGGGGCCCTGACGGCCAGCGTCGCCAATCTGCTGGCGGGAGCGGTCAGCGACCGCACGACCTCGCGGTTCGGCCGACGCCGACCCTGGATGCTGGTCGGTGCCCTGGGGACCACAGCGGCCTATGTTCTGATCATGCGGGCCAGCACCCCCGGGGCCCTGGTCGCCGGGGTCGTGCTGTTCCAGCTGACTTTCAACCTGATGTTTTCGGCCCTGATCGCGGTCATGCCCGACCGGGTGCCGGATGCCCAGAAGGGCCGTGTCGCGGCGTTTCTCAGCCTGGGCAACCCGATCGGGACCCTGGCCGGAGCCGTGCTGATCGGCGGCATCCTGGTGTCGGAGGGGATGCGCTATCTGGCGATCAGCGCCGTCCTGCTCCTGACCCTGGCACCGTTCGTCATCGGCCTGAACGACAGGCCCCTGGCCCGCGACGCCCGGCCGCCTTTCCGGCTGGGGGAATTTCTGGCCGGCCTCTGGGTCGACCCCCGCGCCCATCCCGACTTTGCCTTTGCCTGGGTCGGGCGGTTCCTGGTCCTGATCACGCTGAGTCTCGTGCAGAGCTACATGCTCTACTACCTGCAGGACGTTCTGGGCTTTTCGCGCCTGTTCCCCGGACACAAGGCCGAGGAGGGGCTGGCGATCCTGACCATGGTGGCGACGGCGTCGAATGTCGCCATGGCCCTGATCGGCGGCATCCTGTCCGACCGGCTGAAGCGCCGGAAGCTGTTTGCCGCCGGTGCTGCCCTGACGATCGCCGTGGCGATGCTGATCTTCTCGATGACGCCGTCCTGGCCGGTGATGCTGGGGGCCTATCTGCTGCTCGGCTGCGGGTCGGGCTGCTTCTATGCGGTCGACATCGCTCTGGTCACCCAGGTGCTGCCGTCGCAGAAGGATGCGGGCAAGGATCTGGGTGTGCTCAACCTGGCCAACACCTTGCCCCAGGCCCTGGCTCCCGTTCTGGCCATCTGGTCGCTGGGGCCCACCCATCTCGATTTCCGGACCTTCTTCATTGCAGCGGCGCTGCTGGCCACGGCCGGGGGGCTGGCGATCCTGCCGATCCGGGGCGTGCGCTGAGGCGCAGCGGGCCAACGGGCAGGGGGCGGCCCGTCCGGGCCATGGGCTTTATCGCCGTCCCGGTTTAGATGGCACCGCCGGGGCTTGACCTGGGCCAGGGTTTTGCAGGGGCCGTCTTGCCGCAGTTTATCGCCATCTCCGACCCCGACGATCCCCGGGTTGCCGCCTATCGCGACATCCGCGAGCGCGATCTGGTGGGTCGCCAGGGCCTGTTCGTCGCCGAGGGTGAGACCGTGTTGCGCGCCTTCGTCCGTGACGCGCCCGGACGGGTGCAGTCGCTGCTGATCGACCCCCGGCGGCGCGACAAGCTGGACGAGGTCTTTGCCGGCCTGGGCGAGACCACCCCCGTCTACCTGGTCGAGCAGGCGGTGCTGGACGCCGTCGCCGGCTTTCACCTGCATCGCGGCGTGCTGGCGATCGGCGAGAAGGCCCCCGAAGTCTCCCCCGACGCGCTTCTGGCAGGGCTGGCGGAGACGGCCCTGGTGATGGTGCTTTGCGGCATCGCCAATCACGATAATCTCGGCGGCATCTACCGCAATGCCGCCGCCTTCGGGGTGGATGCGGTGCTGCTCGACAGCGACTGCTGCGACCCGCTGTATCGCAAGGCCATCCGGGTCTCGGTCGGAGCGGCCCTCAGCGTCCCGACGGCGGTTCTGGCCCGGGGCGAGGACATTGCCGGTCTGCTGGAGCGGCACGGTTTCGCGGCCCTGGCGCTCAGCCCGTCGGCCGGCCAGACCCTGGCCGAGCTGAAGACACCGGCCCGCTGCGCGGTCCTGCTGGGGGCCGAGGGCCCGGGCCTATCGGCAGAGCTGATGGCCAGGGCCCGGACGGTGGGGATCCCGATGGCGGGGGGCTTTGACTCCCTCAATGTCGCCACGACCAGCGGCATCGTCCTGCATCACCTGCGCTTCACGGGGCGATAGGAAACCGGTTTCCTCCCGGCGGTCCCGGCCCTAGGATCGGGGCCATTCCTCGATCTGCCTGAAGGTACCGTCCATGCTTGATCGTCGCGGCGCGCTGGGCAGCCTGATCGTCGGCCTGCTGGCCAGTGTCCCGGCACGTCGGGCCCATGCGGAGGGTGCCCCCCTGTCTGACCCTACCGAAGTCCTGCCGCTCTGGCCTGCCGCCCCCCCGGGGGGCGAGGTCGTTACCGCTGTCGAGGCGATCCTTGAGCGGGGCGATCCCGCCGGTCTGCGCGACCGGGCCATGACCCACATCCGCAACCCCAGACTGGTGGTCTTCCGGCCCAAAGTGCCCAATGGCGCGGCCGTCATGCTGATCCCGGGCGGGGGCTATGAGCGGGTCGTGCTCGACAAGGAGGGCTATGAGACCGCCCGCTGGCTGAGCGAGCGCGGCTATACCTGTTTCGTGCTGTTCTACCGTCTGCCGGGCGACGGCTGGCGCGCCGGCCCCGACACGCCCCTGCAGGATGCCCAGCGGGCCATCCGGCTCGTGCGCTCAAGGGCGTCGGCGATGGGCTTCAAGCCGGACCGCGTGGCGATCATGGGCTTCTCGGCCGGTGGCCATGTCGCCGCCAGCCTGACGACCCGCTCGGCCGCCGCCGTCTATGAGCGGGTCGACGCGGTCGATGACCTGCCGGCCCGTCCCGACCTGTCGGCCCTGATCTATCCGGTGATCAGCCTGGACCCGGCCATCATGCATGCCGGCTCGCGTCGGCAGTTGCTGGGGCAGAACCCGACGCCGGAGCAGATCGCGCTCTATTCGCCGGATCGCCAGGTCGCGGCCGGGCTGCCGCCGGTCTTCCTGCTGCACGCCGCCGACGATCCCGCCGTGCCGGTCCAGAACAGCCTGACGATGTTCACCGCCCTGAAGGCCCGGGCCGTGCCGACCGAGC
>NZ_QAII01000082.1:20362-30637 GCF_003060965.1 Caulobacter sp. HMWF025
GTTCGTGACCGGCAAGCCGGTGGCGTCATGGCCGACCCTGTTCGAGACCTTCGCCCGTCGTCACGGGGTCTGAGCCTTCCAGGCGGCATGCTCGGCTTCGAGGTGCTTCTGCCAGCGATTGCGCAGCTGGCCGGGGCGCTGCCCGTGCCGCTCGTCGAGGAACTCGGCCTCGACCACGCGGTCCGTGCGGAAGGTCCGGAAGGCCTGGCGCAGTTCGCACCAGCCGATCAGCATGCGCACGGTCTCGCGATAGCCGACCGTCACCGGCCAGATCACCCGCTGGCTGACCGCGCCGCGCTCGTCGCGATAGTCGAGCCGGATCTTGCGGCCGGCATGGATCCAGGCTCGCGTCCGGGCGATGTCGAGCCCGTCCGGGGCGATGTTCCAGGCCGGCGGCGCGCCGGTGGCCGGTTCCAGAACATAGGGGCGCAGCCGCTCGGGCACGGCCGAGGCGATCTTGCTGATCAGGTCGCGGGCGGCCTTGGCCAGCACCGGATCGCCGCGTCCGGCCACCCACTGGGCCCCCAGCACCGCCGCCTCGATCTCGTCGGGCGTCAGCATCAGGGGCGGCATGTCAAAGCCCGCATCCAGCACATAGCCGACCCCGGCCTCGCCCCGGATCGGGGCCCGCTGGCCGACCAGGGCGGCGATGTCGCGATAGACACTGCGCTTGGAGGTTTCCAGTTCCAGCGCAATGGCGTCAGCGGTCACCGGCGCATGGCTGCGGCGCAGGATCTGAATGATCTGGAATAGGCGTTCGGCGCGTCTCATGGGGCCATCCTGACTGGACTCTGCTGACAGCATGCTGGCAGCAGGGTGGCAGGAGCAAGCGATCCGGTGCTCTCGGCGATCAGTTCGCGCCGGGCCGCACGACGCAGCGGAAGCCGATATGGCTGGTGGTGGTGTCGATCCCCTGCGGGTGACGGGCCGCCGGACGGTAGCGGCGGCAATAGTTGTCGGCGCACAGGTGCGAGCCGCCCTTGATCACCCGACGCGGAATGATCGGGCCGGGCTGGTCGCGGTCATGGCTGGCCTCACGCGCCGCGCCGCGCGGATTTTTCGGGGCGCAGCAGGCCCTGGCCGGGGTCTCCGCATGGCGGTCGGCCCACCAGTCGGTGGTCCATTCCCAGGTGTTGCCGATCATGTCGCTGAGGCCATAGCCGTTGGGCGGATAGGTGCCGACCGGCGAGGTGCGCTCATAGCCGTCGGTCAGCAGGTTCTCGCCCGGAAAGGCCCCCTGCCAGTAGTTGGCCAGCATCGCCCCGCCCGGGGCCAGGTCCTCGCCCCAGGCATAGGCCGCGCCGTCCAGCCCGCCGCGGGCGGCAAATTCCCACTCGGCTTCGGTGGGCAGGGCCTTGCCCGCCCAGGCGGCGTAGGCGGCCGCATCGTCATAGCCGACATGCACGACCGGGTGCTCCTCTAGCCCGGTCAGGTCGCTGCCGGGGCCCAGCGGCCGGTTCCAGCTGGCTCCAGGGATCAGGGCCCACCAGGTGACGCCGTGGCGCGGATCGACCGGCCGGGCCGGGCGCATGAACACCGCC
Organism: Caulobacter sp. HMWF025; assembly: GCF_003060965.1. GTDB lineage: Bacteria > Pseudomonadota > Alphaproteobacteria > Caulobacterales > Caulobacteraceae > Caulobacter. The sequence goes on from NZ_QAII01000082.1 coordinate 21,904, forward strand.
GAGGCCGGCACCAGCAGGGCCGGGTCCGCGCCGGGATAGAGGGCCGGGTCCGGCGCGGTCTCGGCCAGGGTCACATGGCCGGTCGCGGCGACGAAGCGGGCGAACTGGGCATTGGTGACCGGCGTGACGTCGATCCAGAACGGATCGACCTCGACCGGATGGGCCGGGGCTTCCTCGGGATAGTGCCGGTCAGAGCCCATGACGAACCGGCCGCCGGCCAGGGCGATCATGCCGTCACGGGCGGGCAGGGCCGGGGCCGGGCTCATGGAACTTGCCGCCGTCTGGATGTCACCGTCATGGCTCCATTAGTGACATGCGGCGCGCCGATTTCAATCTCGGGACGAACGGGGCGGCGCGGGCAGGGTGACGAAAAAGGCTGCGCGACGCGGCAAGCTCGGCCACTCTGTCTCAAAGCGCGGCTTTCAAGAGGGCGAGCGCAGAGCTGATCCGGGGGGGCCACAGATGATTCCGACGACCACGCCGACCGCCGCCGCCGGGCGGTCCCATCCCTGGTACACCCACCTCTATGTCCAGGTGCTGGTCGCGATCGTGGCCGGAGCCCTGATCGGCCACTTCTATCCCAAGTTCGGCGAGTCCCTGAAGCCGCTCGGCGATGCCTTCATCAAGCTGGTCAAGATGGTGATCGCCCCGGTGATCTTCCTGACCATCGCCACGGGCATTGCCGGCATGCGCGACCTCGGCAAGTTCGGGCGGGTGGTGCTGAAGGCCTTCGCCTACTTCCTGACCTTCTCGACCCTGGCCCTGGTGCTGGGCATGGTGGTGGCCAATGTGGTGCAGCCCGGCGCCGGCATGAACATCGATCCGGCCAGCCTGAACGGCGACAAGGTGGCCGACTATGCCGCCAAGGCCCATGACACGACGGTGGTCGGCTTCCTGAGCAACATCATCCCGGCCACGGTCACCGGGGCTTTCGCCGACGGCGACATCCTGCAGGTGCTGTTCTTCTCGATCCTGTTCGGGATCTCGCTGGTGATGGTCGGCGACAAGGCCAAGCCGGTGGTCGACCTGCTGGAGTCGATCGCCCACGCCTTCTTCCGCATGGTCGGCATCCTGATGAAGGCCGCGCCCGTCGGCGCCTTTGGGGCCTTCGCCTTCACGATCGGCAAGTACGGTATCGGCTCGGTGGTCAATCTGGCCGCGCTGGTCGGGACCTTCTACGCCACCTCGCTGGTCTTCGTGCTGGTGGTGCTGGGGGCGGTGGCGCGGTTCAACGGCTTCTCGATCCTCAAGCTGATCCGCTATCTGAAGAGCGAGATCCTGCTGGTGCTGGGCACCAGTTCCTCGGAATCGGCCCTGCCCAGCCTGATCGACAAGATGGAGCGGGCTGGCTGCGCCAAGCCCGTGGTCGGGCTGGTGGTGCCCACCGGCTACAGCTTCAATCTGGACGGCACCAACATCTACATGACCCTGGCGGCCCTGTTCATCGCCCAGGCGACGGGCGTGCACCTGTCGATCGGAGAGCAGCTGGCCCTGCTGGCGGTGGCTACGCTTAGCTCCAAGGGTGCGGCGGGCGTGACCGGGGCCGGCTTCATCACCCTGGCCGCCACCCTGTCGGTGGTGCCTTCGGTGCCGGTGGCCGGCATGGCCCTGATCCTCGGCGTCGACCGCTTCATGAGTGAGTGCCGGGCCCTGACCAACTTCATCGGCAATGCGGTGGCCACCATCGTCGTCAGCCGCTGGGAGAACGCGCTGGACAGGGACCAGCTGGATGCGGCGTTGAACGGCCATCCCGCCCCGTCAGACCTCGAGCCGCCGGCGGATCCGGAGTTGCGGTCGGCGGATTAGGCGGGGCTCAGCCCAGCTCCCCCAGCTTGCCCCGCAGCAGCTGCAGCACGGCCGAGAAGTCCTTGCTCCCGTAGCCGTTGGCGTCGAACAGGGCGTAGAGGGCCTCGGCCTGCGCCCCCAGCGGGGTGCTGGCCCCGGCGCGGGCGGCGGCGTCCTGGGCCAGTTTCAGGTCCTTCAGCATCATGGCGCTGGCAAAGCCGCCCTCATAGCCCCGGTCGGCCGGGGTGGCGGGGCCGACGCCGGGCACCGGGCAATAGGTCGAGACCGACCAGCACTGGCCCGAGGACTTGCTGGCGATCTCGAAGAACCGGTCGGCGCCCAGGCCCAGCTTCTCGGCCAGGGCGAAGGCCTCGCAGGTACCCAGCATGCTGATGCCCAGCAGCATGTTGTTGCAGATCTTGGCCGCCTGGCCGGCACCATGGTCGCCGGCATGGATGACGATGCGGGCCATGGGGGCCAGCGCCGCCTCGACGGTCGCGAAATCGGTCGCATCACAGCCGACCATGAAGGCCAGGGTCCCGGCCTCGGCGGCCATGATCCCGCCCGAGACCGGGGCGTCGGCGAAGCGGAAGCCCGCGCCCGTCGCCTGGGTCGCCACGGCCCGGGCGCTGTCGACGTCGATGGTCGAGCAGTCGATCAGCAGGGCGCCTTTCGGGGCATGGGCCAGGATCTGCTCGCCATAGACCGACCGCACATGCGGCCCGGCCGGCAGCATGGTGATCACCACCTCGGCCCCTGCTACCGCCTCGGCGACCGACGCCGCCGGATGGCAGCCGGCTGCTGCCGCGCGCTCTAGCGCCGCCGCCGACAGGTCAAAGGCGGTGACGTGGTGCTGGGCCTTGGCCTGGTTGGCGGCCATGCCGCCGCCCATGTTGCCGAGACCGATGAAGGCGATGCGGGTCATGGCGGCCGTGTCCTATTTCATCGTCGGAATGATGAAGGCCGAGTCCTCGACCGCGCCTTCGGGCCAGCGGGCGGTGACGGTCTTGACCTTGGTGTAGAACTTCACGCCCTCGGTGCCGTACTGGTTGGTGTCGCCGAAGCCCGAGCGCTTCCAGCCGCCGAAGCTGTGATAGGCGACCGGCACGGGGATCGGCACATTGATGCCGACCATGCCGACATTGACGCGGGCGGCGAACTCGCGGGCCGCGCGGCCGTTGCGGGTGAAGATCGCCACCCCGTTGCCGTACTGGTGCTCCGACGGCAGGGCGATGGCCTCTTCGAAGCTCTCGGCGCGGACAATCTGTAGCACCGGGCCGAAGATCTCCTCGTTATAGGTCTTCATGCCCTTTTTCACGCCGTCGAACAGCGACGGGCCGATGAAGAAGCCCTTCTCGAAGCCCTGCAGGGCGAAGTCGCGGCCGTCGACGACCAGCTCGGCCCCTTCCTCGACGCCGAGGCGGATGTAGTCGGCGATCTTGTCGCGGTGGGCGGCGCTGACCACTGGACCGTAGTGGGCGGCCGGATCGCTGGAGACGCCGACCTTCAGGGTCTCGATCTCGGCGATCATCCGCTCGCGCAGGTCGTCGGCCGTGGCCTTGCCGACCGGCACCACCACCGGCAGGGCCATGCAGCGCTCGCCGGCCGAGCCGAAGGCCGCGCCCGACAGGTCCTTGACCACCTGATCGAGGTCGGCGTCGGGCAGGACGATGCCGTGGTTCTTGGCCCCGCCCATGGCCTGGACGCGTTTGCCGTTGGCCGTACCGGTCCGGTAGACATAGTGGGCGATGTCGGACGAGCCGACGAAGCTGACGGCCTTGATGTCCGGATGGGCCAGGATGGCGTCGACCGCGCTCTTGTCGCCATGCACGACGTTCAGCACCCCGGCCGGAGCGCCGGCTTCCATCATCAGCTCGGCCAGCTTCACCGGCACGGTCGGATCCTTTTCCGAGGGCTTGAGGATGAAGGTGTTGCCCACGGCGATGGAGATGCCGAACATCCACATCGGGATCATGGCCGGGAAGTTGAACGGGGTGATGCCCGCGCAGACGCCCAGCGGCTGGCGCATCGAATAGACGTCGATGCCCGGCCCCGCCCCGTCGGTATAGTCGCCCTTGAGAATGTGGGGGATGCCGCAGGCGAACTCGATCACCTCCAGGCCGCGCTGGATGTCACCCTTGCTGTCGGCGATGACCTTGCCGTGCTCGGACGACAGGATCTCGGCCAGGCTGTTCATGTCGCGCTCGATCAGGCGCTTGAACTCGAACATCACCCGCGCCCGGCGCTGGGGATTGGTGGCGGCCCAGTCGATCTGGGCCCGGGCAGCGTTCTGCACGGCCGCATCCAGCTCGGCGTCGGTGGCCAGCTGCACGCGGGCCTGGATCTCGCCGGTGTTGGGATTGAACACGTCGCCGAAGCGGCCGGAGGTGCCGCTGACGGCCGCGCCGCCGATGAAATGCTGGATCTCGCGCATGGTTCACTCCCGGACTGCAAAGGACTTGCAGGGCTTACGACCCGCGGTGCAAGTTGGGAATTGCGATTATGCAAGGCTGGCTGTGAAAGATTCAACGCCGTGTTCGACTGGGACGATCTGCGGCATTTCCTGGCCTCGGCCCGGCAGGGCTCGTTCAGCGCTGCCGGTCAGGTGCTGGGGGTGGACACCGCCACGGTCAGCCGGCGGGTGGCGCGGCTGGAGACGGCCCTGAAGTCGACCCTGTTCGTGCGCTCGGCCTCGGGTCTGACCCTGACCAGCGCCGGGGCGCGGTTCCTGGAGGTCGGGCTCCCGGCCGAGGCGGCCATGCAGACCGTGGCCCGGGTGGCCGACCCGGAGGTCAGCGGCGGCACCGTGCGGCTCAGCGTCGCTGAAGGGTTTGGCGCGCGGGTTCTGGCCCCGGCCCTGCCGGGCTTCCACCAGGGCCGCCCGACCCTGCGGCTGGAACTGGCGGCCAATGCCGGCTTCCTGTCACCGACCCGGCGCGAGGTCGATATCGCCGTCACCCTCAACGCGCCGGCCGACCGGCGGCTGCTGGTCGAGTCCCTGACCGACTATCAACTGGCCCTCTATGTCGCTCCGGCCTATCTGGCCCGCTGCGGCGACCTGAACCGGGTCGAGCACCTGCGCGAGCAGCGGATCGTCGGCTATGTCGATGACCTGCTCTATGCGCCGGAGCTGCGCTATCTGGATGAGGTGCTGCCCGGGCTGGTGCCGTCCCTGGCCAGCTCGTCCATCCTGGCCCAGCGCGAGATCATCCTGGCCGGCGGCGGGGTCGGCGTTTTGCCGTGCTTCCTCGCCGAGGGGCTGGTGCGGGTGGTGCCCGAGGTGCTGCTGCGCCGCCGCTTCTGGGTCAGCACCCTGCGCGAGGTCGCGGCCACGGCCCGGGTGCGGGGCGTGCGCGACTGGCTGCAGGGGCTGGCGGTGGCCCGGCAGGCCGATCTGCTGCCCTGGTGAGCGACCGGGCGACCGTCAGCCACAAAGCAGCGTGTCCTGACCATCCGGCATTTGCCAAGGATCGCAAATCACGCTGCTAAAGACGCGTGGATACGAGGTGGATGATGGCGCGTGCGGCACGGATGACAGCACAGATCGCAGGGCTGGCCGGACTGATCTGTACTCTGATGGTCAGCACGGCCCAGGCTGCGCCGGCCGCGCCGGTCTCTGCCGAGGCGAGGGCTGCCGCCCGGTTCGACGCGGTGGTCCATGACGGAGCCCAACTCCGCCAGTTCCTGCAGGCCATGCCCAAGGGCGGCGACCTGCACAACCATCTCTGGGGCGCGCCCTATGCCGAGGACTTCCTGGCCTGGGCCGGCGACGACGGCCTGTGCGTGACGACGACGGCCCGGCCTTCGATCGTGCCGGGCCCCTGCGAAGGTCCCGGCAAGGTTCCGGCCCGCGACCTGGGCCGCAAGGATCCGGGGCTCTACAATCGTGCCGTCGATGCCCTGTCGGTGCGCAATTTCACGCCGGACCCGGCCGCCGCCGCCTCGGGCCATGACCAGTTCTTCTCGACCTTCGGCCGGTTCGCCGCCGTGGCCGTCGGCACCATGGGCCCGATGATCGCCGTGACCCGCGAGTATGCGGCCCAGGATCACGTCGGCTATGTCGAGAGCTCGGCCAATGCCAATGCCATGCGGGCCTTCGCAGTGGCGGGGCAGGGGGCCTATGACGGCGACTTCGCCGCCAGCCTGGCGCGCCTGAGCCCCGGCCTTCCGGCCATGGTCGAGCTAGTCCGCAAGGAGATGGACGCCGCCCTGACCGAAGCCGATCGCCGTCAGGGCTGCAAGCCGGGCGCGCCGGCGCGTTCCGGCCCCTGCGCGGTGGTGCTGGGCTTCCAGCCCTTCGTCGAACGGGCCCAGCCGCCGGGCTTTGTCTTCGCCCAGATGCTGGCCGCCTTCGCCCTTGTCGAGGCCGATCCGCGCTTTGTCGGGGTGAACATCGTCAATCCCGAGGATGATCCGATCTCGCTGGCCGACTATTCACTACACATGCGGATGTTCCGGTTCCTGGCCGGACACTATCCGAAGGTGCCGATGGCCCTGCATGCCGGCGAGCTGACCCTCGGCCTGGTGCCGCCCCGCGACCTGACTTTCCACATCCGCGAGGCCGTCGAGGTGGCCGGGGCCCGCCGGATCGGCCACGGCGTCGACATCGCCTATGAGCGTGACTCGGCCGGCCTGCTGGCCCGCATGGCCCGCGACCGGGTGGCGGTCGAGATCAACCTGACCAGCAATGACGTCATCCTCGGGGTGAAGGGGCGCGACCACCCGCTGGCCCTCTATCGCAAGGCCGGGGTGCCGGTGGTGCTGTCGACCGATGACGAGGGCGTATCGCGCATCGACCTGACCCACGAATTCATGCGGGCGGCGACCGGACACGGCCTGCGCTACCGCGACCTGAAGGCCATGGCCCGCGACAGTCTGGACTACGCCTTCCTGCCGGGAGCCAGTCTCTGGTCGGCGGGCCGGACGCCGGTCGCGGCCTGCCCCAGTGCCGGTCCGGCCTGCGAGGCCTTTCTGGCCAAGAGCCCCCGGGCCACAGCCCAGTGGCGGCTGGAGCGGGACTTCGAGGCCTTCGAGGCCGCCGTCAAACCCTGACGGGGATCAGGCCATGACCGGGCGGGGCAGGGCGGCCGCGTGGGGCGGCATGGCTTCGGCGGTCTGGCGAAGCTCGCGGCGGATCTGCTCGAACTCGACGGCCACGCGGTCGATGTCGTGCAGGTCGACCAGCGGGTCATAGGAGCGGGGGCGAATGCCCTGGCCATCGAGTACGGCCTGCCAGCTGGTGGCGGTGAACATCTCTTCGGGATGCTGCGTAAGCCGGCCGCAGGCCCGGAACAGGGCCAGCCGGCGGGTCAGGGTCTCGGGCAGGACCATCTCGCGCCGGGCCTGCCACAGCGGCTCGTCCCGCTGGTTGGCGTGATAGTGCAGGACGATGAAGTCGCGGATCCGCTCGAAGTCGAGCTGGATGCGATCATTGTAGTCGTCGGTCTGGACCGGGTCCCAGGTCTTGCCGGGGAAGGCCGACAGGAACTTCAGCAGCCCGGCCTGGATCATGTGGATGCTGGTCGACTCCAGGGGCTCGATAAAGCCGCTGGCGAGGCCCAGGCTGAGGACGTTCTTGTTCCAGGCCTTTTTGCGCCGTCCGGTGACGAAGCGCAGGCGGTTGGGTTCGGCCAGGGGCGTGCCGCCCAGGCTGGCGCGCAGGGTCGCCTCGGCCGCATCGTCATCGATGAACTGGCTGGAATAGACATAGCCGTTGCCGTCGCGGTGCTGCAGCGGGATGTTCCAGATCCAGCCGGCCGCCTGGGCGGTTGAGCGGGTGAAGGGCGGCGGCGCGCCCTCGCGCGTACAGGGCATGGCCATGGCCCGGTCGCAGGGCAGCCAGTGCGACCAGTCCTCGTAGCCGGTCTTCAGGGTCTCCTCGATCAGCAGGCCGCGGAAGCCCGAGCAGTCGATGAAGAAGTCGCCGTCGACGCGGCGGTCACCTTCCAGGTGCAGGGCCTCGATGAAGCCGTCCTCGCCCCGCTGGGCGACGCGGGCGACCTTGCCCTCGATGCGTATGACGCCGAGGCGCTCGGCATAGGTGCGCAGGTAGCGGGCATAGAGGCCGGCGTCGAAATGGAAGGCTGACCCGAAGGTCGACAGGGGCGAGCGCGGATCGGCGCTCTGCTGGCCGAAACGCCCGCGCCGTGCAGCCTGGGCGCACAGGGAATAGTCCTCCAGCGGACCGGCCTTGCCGAGGCCTGAGAGCTTCAGCCAGTAGTGATGGAAATAGCCGGGATCGGGGGCGGTCCCGTAGACGCCGAACGGGTGGAAATAGGCCTCGCCGGGCCGGGTCCAGCCGTGGAACTCGATCCCCAGCTTGTAGGTGCCCTTGGTCTCGCGGACGAATTCGGCCTCGTTCAGACCCAGCGTCTGGTTGAAGCCGCGAATGGGGGGAATGGTCGCTTCGCCGACACCGACCGTGCCGATCTCGGCGGACTCGACAAGCGTGATCGCGCAGCGCCGGCCAAGGGCCCGGGCCAGCAGGGCCGCCGCCATCCAGCCTGCCGTGCCGCCGCCCAGGATGACGATGGATCCGGGCAGGTTGTCGGTTTTGGGATCAATCACGGGCGAACTCCTCGGGCTCTGGCGATCATGATCGGCCATGCGCCAGACACAAGTCCGGGACCGCCTCGCAGGAAGGCGGCCCCGGTAAAGTTTAGACAGAGGGTGGGGGAGACCAAAGCCCTCCGTCAGTGCAGGTTACAGTCCGAGCTTGAACCGGGCGCCGATCGAGACGCGACGGTCGCCGCCGACGAAGCGGAACGGCAGGCCAGGGAACTGCAGGTAGGTTTCGGCGTCCTGCTTGGTCAGGTTCGAGCCTTCCAGGGTGATCTTCAGGGCCGGGGTCACCTCATAGGCGACTTGGCCGTCCAACTGGCCATAAGCCTTGTTGTAGATCCCCAGGGTGTGGACGTCGGAGCCCGAACCGAAGCCGAAGTTGCCGAGA
>NZ_QAII01000082.1:30647-35714 GCF_003060965.1 Caulobacter sp. HMWF025
GGATCGGCAGGCTCTTGGAGTAGTCGTTGCTGTAGGGCGACTTGGAGTCCGAGTAGGTGTAGTTGGCCGTGAAGCCGAACCCGAAGTCGAAGGCGTACTGGGCCTGCAGTTCGACACCCTTGATGGTGCCGCCCTGGCCGTTGACCACCGACGAGAACGGCCCGACCGAGCTGCCCGCCACCGACTGGTCCTTCACCGTGACGCTGTAGGTGTTGGAGACGATGAACGAGTCGACGGTCTTGTAGAAGAAACCGCCCGAGATCAGGCCCTGGGGCCCGAAGTAGCGCTCATAGGCGATGTCGAACTGCGAGGCCCGGAAGGGGTCGAGGTTCGGGTTGCCGCCGCTGCCGTTGGTGTAGAGGAACTTGTCCAGGTTCGGGCCCGGGTTGGACGAGCGCGTGAAGTTGTAGGACGCGCCCTGGCCGAGGTCGAACAGGTTCTGGGACGAGACCACGCGGGCCGCGCTGGCGCGGACCTTGTCGGTGTCGTTGATCTCGAACACGCCCGACAGGCTGGGCAGAACGTCGGTGTACTCACGAACCGTCCGCGAGGCGTCCGGGTTCTTCAGCACGCCGTTCCAGCTGTCGGTACCCCACCACAGCGGCGTGACCGGCGTGTTGGAGGCGTCGATGACCAGCTTGGTGTTCACGATCCGGACGCCGGCATTGATGTGGTAGGCGTCGTCGGCGTTGCCGAGGTCGGCCATGGCGTAGGTCGAGGTGGTCTTGTCGCTGATTTTGAAGGACTCGATCGGGTCCTTGTAGAAGGCGAACTTGGTCGAGGGGTACAGCGCCTGGATCCAGCCGACCGGATTTTTCATCTGGGCGTAGTCCTGGAAGATCGCCGTCACGCCGTTGACGTTGTCCTTGACCGCGCGCGACGGGTTGGACGCCGCCGTCTGGTAGGGCGTGATCACGGCCGGCGAACTGCCGAAGCGCGAGCAGCCGAACGAGGCGATGTCGCACTTCTTCAGGCCGATGGCACCGTCCTGGAAGTAGCCGAGCGGGGTCCAGTCGACGAAGGTGCCGCCGACGGTCGTGCCCTGGGCGCTGGCCGGCAGTTCGCCCTTGCCCGAGTAGTCAGCCAGATAGCGGCCGTAGGTCGAGTCGATCTTGCGGTCGGAGTAGCGGGCCCCGAAGCTGAACACCAGGCCGACCTCTTCAGCGAAGCTCGGCGTATACTTGAAGTCGCCGGTCAGCGCCGTGTCCTTGATCTCGCTCTTGTCGCCGAAGGCCCAGTGCGACTTGAAGAACACCGAGCTCGGGGTGGCCATGGCCGTCGCCAGCGCCGCCGAGGGCGTGAACGTCGGATAGGCGCCGTTGGTGAAGCCGTAGGTGGCGGTCAGCGGCGCGGTCGCGTTCGGCGCAAAGCCGCTGATGCCGTCACGAACGCCATACTGGGTATAGCGCGTGTCAACCTGACCGGAGTTCGACTGGTAGTCTGACTTGGACACGGCAGCGCGGACCTTGCCGGTCAGCGGGCCACCGTTGTCCCAGTTGGCGACAAACTGGAAGTTGTCGGTCTTGGCTTCAGCGTCCTTGGCGAAGGTGTCGCCTTCGGACGAGTTGGCTGTGACGCTGCCCGACTGCAGGATGCCGTCCTTGATGGTCAGGCCCTGCGCGTTGTAGGTCGCGTTTTCGTTGGCATAGGCCCACTTCAGCGAGTGCTCGCCGGTGAAGATCTTCAGATCCGAGTGGAACCAGTCGGCCTGGACCGTCAGCGAGTCAGAGACGCGCAGGTCGGCGTTCAGCGAGAAGGCCGTCCGTTCACGCTCCTGATGGCGGTTGTTGGTGTAGCGATATTCGGGCGACCAGACATTGGTCGTGCCGGTGGCCACCTGGTTGTTGCCGGTTGCGGTATTGCGCGACTTGAAGGCCCAGTTGCCGCGGTTTTCGCCGCTCAGGACCTCGGTATCGACATTTGTCTGATCCCACGAGAAGCTGCCGAGCAGGCCGAAGTTGTCGCTGAACTTGTGGCCCAGAACGACCGAGACCTGGGGCTTGGCCTTGCCCTTGAAGGAGCCCTGGTTGTAGCGCAGGTCGGCCGAGATCGTGGTGTCGTCGCGGACGTCGAGCGCGTTGCGGGTCTTCAGATTGACCGTACCGCCCAGACCGCCTTCGATCACGTCGGCGCGGGGCGACTTGATGACGTCCACGCCGGCCAGCAGGTCGGAGGGGATGCCTTCCAGGGAGTTGGTCTGCTTGGCGTTGCCTTCGCCGAGGCGGAAGGCTTCAAGGCCGGACAGGAAGTTGTCGCCGTTCAGCAGGGTGACGTTCTGGTCCAGGCCGCGGATGCGGACCTTGGTGCCCTGGCCGTTCTCGCGATCGATCTGAACGCCCGGCAGACGCTGCAGCGACTCCGAGATGTTCTGGTCGGGGAACTTGCCCATGTCCTCGGCCGTGACCGACTCGATGATCAGGTTGGAGTTCTTCTTGACGTTCAGCGCGTTGGCCAGCGACGCCCGGAAGCCGGTGACCACAATTTCCTCGACCTCGGTCGAGGCGGGCGCGGCGGCCGGAGCCGCAGCCTGTTGCGCATGGGCCTGACCGGCCGCGATCACGGCCAGGGCCGACGTCGCGGTGAGCAGTGCTGCCCGGGACCTGTTGAATGAGTTTCTCAAGACCTTGTACCCCTCTGCATAGTTGACGCGTGGAGCCGTTCGCCCTGAGGGGAGCCCTCAAGGTGGAACCACGCTTGCTGTCGGGATGCCTGACGCATCCTCCCTTTGCTGATCCCGGCGTCTCTGCGGAGCCGGTGATTTGAGCCGTGTGGCTCAAAGGCAGCGCTGTCAATTACAAGGACAGCGCTGTCAGCGACCCCTAGATAACAGCGGTTCTTTTCGTCCTGCAAGCGCTTTTATTTCGTTGAGGGGGCCGTGAGGCTTCAAGGCTGGCTGGGAAACAGGCCGCTTGACGTTGGCTGGAAAATAAGAAAAACAAATTTATTAAATAGTTTGAGGTCGTCCGTTGTGGCGATTTTCAAGGGCGGGAACGGCGCGCTACGTCGCCCGCAGAATCTGCAGGGAGTTCGTGGGCGATGGTCCGAATCGGTGTCGATTTTGGCGGGACGAAGATCGAGGCCGCCGTCCTCTCCGGCGATGACCAGATCATCGCGACCCTGCGTACGCCGACCCCGGCTGACTACGACAGCGCCATTGCGGCGGTCCGTGACCTGATCGACCGAATCGAACAGCAGGTCGGCGCGAAGGGCTCGGTTGGCATCGGCGCACCGGGTTCGATCTCGCCGCGTACCGGCGTCATGCGCAATGCGAACGCCACCTATCTGAATGGCCGCACCTTCCGGGAAGATCTGTCCGTCGCGCTCGGCCGTCCGGTCAGACTGGCCAATGACGCTAACTGCCTCGCCCTCTCCGAGGCCATCGATGGCGCGGCCAAGGGCGCGCGGACGACCTTCGCTGTCATCCTGGGCACCGGGTGTGGCGGCGGGCTGGTGGTCGACGGCAAGCTGATCGAAGGGGCCAGTGGTGTCGGCGGTGAATGGGGGCACATTCCGCTCCCCTGGCCCGACGCGACCGAGGCCGCCGGACCGCAGTGCTGGTGCGGGCAACGGGGCTGTGTCGAAACCTGGGTGTCCGGGTCAGGACTGCGTCGCGACTTCAGGGAAACGACGGGCCGCGACCTCAGTGGCGAAGCGATCCTGGCTGCTGCGGCCGGCGGCGATGCCGTCGCCCAGGCTGCATTTGACCGACTTGCCGAACGCCTCGGTCGCGCCCTGGCCGTGATCTGCAACATCGTCGATCCCGATGTCTTCGTGCTCGGCGGCGGTCTCTCCAACATCGACGCCCTCTATCAAAGGCTGCCGGGCCTGATTGCGCCCTATGTATTTGCCGACCAGTGGGAAGGGCGCATCGTCAAGGCGCACTGGGGGGACTCGTCAGGGGTGCGAGGGGCTGCACGGCTTTGGGACCTCGGGGCCTGGTCCGCCGATGTTGAGGCCTGAACGCGCCCGCACCTTGCGCTGGCTTCTGGCCGCGTTGATCGGCCTTGGCTGGCCGGTAACGGCGATGGCCCAGGCCGCGCCTCGGGTCAGACTGGCCCAGGGTGAGCTGATCGGACTGGCCCGGGATCATGACGGTGCGGTCTTCCTCGGCATACCCTTTGCCCGGCCGCCGGTCGGTGAACTGCGCTGGCGTCCGCCCATGCCGGCCACATGGTCCGGCAGCCTTGAGACTAAGGCCTATGGTCCGGCCTGCGCCCAGGACTCCTTCGGCTGGAACGCCGCAGATGCTGCCCGTTCCAGCGAGGATTGTCTCTATCTCGATATCGCAACGCCGGGCCTGAACCGCGAGGCGAAGCGCCCGGTCATGGTCTGGATCCATGGCGGGGCCAACTGGGCCGGATCGGGGGCCGGGGTGGTCCAGTCCGGTCTGGCCCGCAAGGACGTGGTGGTCGTCAGCCTGCAGTACCGGCTCGGGGCCTTCGGGTTTCTCTCCCATCCGGCCCTGACGGCGGAAGGGCAGGGGGCTTCGGGCAACTATGCCCTGATGGACCTGATCGCCGGCCTGCAGTGGATCCAGGCCAATATCGCCGCCTTCGGGGGGGATCCGGCGAACGTCACCCTGTTCGGCCACTCGGCAGGCGGTCAGGATGTTGGCCTGCTGATGCTGTCGCCCAAGGCCCGGGGCCTGTTTGCGCGGGGCATCCTGCAGAGCGGCACGCCCGGCTTCGGCTTTGCGCCGCGCAGCCTCGCCGAGAACGAGGCGATCGGGGCGGCTCTGGCCCGACAGGTCGGGGTCGCTGATGCGGCTGTGGCGGGTCCCGAGGCCCTGGCCAGGCTGCGCGCGGCGCCGATCGCCGAAATTCTCAAGGCCAGCAAGGCCCTGACCGCGCCGATCGACGATCAGGGCTTCATCTGGACCCAGGCGGTGGTGGACGGTTCGGTCCTGCCCGATGCGCCGGATCGGCTTCTGGCCCAAGGTCGCGATCTGGCGCCGATGATCGTCGGCAGCAATGCCCGTGAGATCGCACTGTTCGGATCCGATCCGGCCCGGGCCCGGCGCTGGATCGCGGCCCAGGACGCGCCTGTGGCCCAGGTCCTGGGCAAGGT
>NZ_QAII01000083.1 GCF_003060965.1 Caulobacter sp. HMWF025
GGGCCAGGGGCGGCAGGGCCTGGCTCTGCACCTCAGGGGCCCTGCGGGCGGGCTCGGGGATCGGCTCTACGCGGACCGCCTCGCTCGGCTGGCGGGCCGTATCGATCGGCGCGTCCTGCGGCGCCACCGGCTGGGCCTGGGCCTGGACGATGGGGAAGTTAGGAGTCGCGGTCCGGAGGGGTTGGCCGGGAGCCTGGCCTTCGCGGGCCGGATAAAGCGGGGCCGATGCCGTTTCGCAGCCTGCCAGCGTTCCAGCCGTCAGGGCGATCACCGCCGCTCGCGTCCACAACTGCCTCATAGCCTCTCCTTTCCCTGCGGATCGTCCAGACGGCCCCGCAAGGGTAAATCAATCATTAACCACCAGGCCGCCGCAGCAAACGGCGCCCTGAAATCTCGTCGTCACTGGTCGCGGGCCACGCCGTCGAGCAGCGGAACAAACCGCACGTCGCACAGGGCCTCGACCTTGAAGCCGCCCTTGCCGTCTCCGGCATAGCGGCGAAGGCTCTGCACCGGCCCCTTCCCGACCGGCGCGACCAGCACGCCGTTGGGTTTGAGCTGGGTCAGCAGCCGTTTGGGGTCATCTTCCGCCGCTGCCGTGACCATAATGCGGTCAAACGGCGCCTGTTCGGCCCATCCTTCGCCGCCATCGCCGAACTTGGTGATGACATTGGTCAGGCCCAGGGTCGCAAAACGGGCCTCGGCCTCCTTCATCAGGGTCCGGTAGCGCTCGATCGTATAGACCAGCCGCGAGACCTTGCTGAGGATGGTGGTCTGATAGCCCGAGCCGGTGCCGATCTCGAGCACCCGCGAACGCGGCTCGATGGTCAGGGCCTGGGTCATCAGACTGACGATATAGGGCTGGCTGATCGTCTGACCGCAGGCGATCGGCAGGGCCGAGTCTTCCCACGAGCGGTCCTTGAACAGGTCCGGGGTAAACAGGTCGCGCGGGGTCGTCTCGATGGCGGCCAGCACCTGGAGATCGGTGATCCCCTGGTCGCGCAGGGCCTGCATCAGGCGCGGCAGGTCGGTGGACGGGGCGGCCTTGGCCTTGCCGTTCATGCCCCGCCCCCGGACTTTGCAGGGTCGAGCTTCGGCGGGGCCCCGCCCAGCAGACCCTTCAGGCTCTGGACGGTCGCGTTATGGGTCAGGTCGATGTGCAGCGGCGTGACCGAGATCCTGCCGCTGAACACGGCCTTCAGGTCGGTGCCGTCCTTGGGCTGCGAGGCCCGGGCCGTGAAGCCCATCCAGTAATAGTCGCGGCCACGCAGGTCGGTGCGCTTGTCCCAGTGACGCATGTGGCCGTCCCGGAAGCCCTGGCGGGTGACCTCGACCTCGGTGACCTTTTCTGGCGGCAGGGCCGGGAAGTTGACGTTCATGATCACGTCGTCGGGCCAGCCCACCTCGAGCAGGCGCTGGACGATGCCCGGACCGAAGGCCTCGGCCGTCTCCCAGTGGGCGACGATCTCGTCATGGAAGTAGTTGATGGTCTGGGACAGGGCGATGGAGCGGATGCCCAGCGCCATGCCCTCGATCGCCCCGGCCACGGTGCCGGACAGGGTGACATCTTCGGCCAGGTTCTGACCGCGATTGACTCCCGACAGCACCAGATCCGGCGCAGGGCCGTCGATCAGCTGCTGCACGGCCATCATCACGCAGTCGGTCGGCGTACCCTCGACAGCGAAGCGGCGCGGATCGATCTTCCGCACCCGCAGCGGGTCCGCCAGGGTCAGGGCCCGGCTGGCCCCTGACTGCTCGTATTCCGGCGCGCAGATCCAGACGTCGTCGCTCAGCGCCCGGGCGATCTTCTCCAGGGCCACCAGACCCGGCGCGTGGATGCCGTCATCATTGGTGAGGAGGATCCTCACGCGTCACCGCCGATGTGGGTGATGCCGCCCATATAGGGCACCAGCACCTCGGGTATGGTGATCCGACCGTTTTCATCCTGGTAGTTCTCGAGCACGGCCACCAGGGTGCGGCCGACCGCGAGGCCCGAACCGTTCAGGGTGTGCACGTACTGGGTGCCCTTCTCGCCGGTCTTGCGGAAGCGGGCATCCATCCGGCGGGCCTGGAAGTCGCCGCAGTTGGAGCACGAGCTGATCTCGCGATAGGAATTTTGCGACGGCAGCCAGACCTCGAGATCATAGGTCTTGCGAGCCCCGAAGCCCATGTCGCCGGTGCACAGCAGCATGGTCCGGAACGGCAGCTCCAGCGCCTGCAGCACCGCCTCGGCGCACTGGACCATGCGCTCGTGCTCGGCATCGCTCTGGTCGGGCGTGGTGATCGAGACCAGCTCGACCTTGTAGAACTGGTGCTGGCGGATCATGCCGCGCGTGTCACGGCCGCTGGCCCCGGCCTCGGACCGGAAGCTGGGCGTCAGGGCCGTCATCCGCAGGGGCAAAGCCGCCTCGTCGGTGATCTGCTCGCGGACGATGTTGGTAAGGGAGACCTCGGCGGTGGGAATGAGCCAGTGATCCACCGTCGTCCGGAACAGGTCCTCGGCGAACTTCGGCAGCTGTCCCGTGCCGTACAGGGCCTGATCCTTGACCAGCAGCGGCGGGCTGACCTCGACATAGCCGTTCTGCACCGTCTGCAGATCGAGCATGAACTGGCCGAGGGCCCGCTCCAGCCGGGCGACCTGGCCTTTCAGCACGACGAAGCGCGCGCCGCTCATGCGGGCGGCGGCGTCGAAGTCCATGCCGCCGAGGGCGGCCCCGAGGTCGACGTGATCCTTGGGGGCATTGAGGCGACCGGCCGGCAGCTTCGAGGGATCGCCCCAGCGGCGCACCTCGACATTGCCGTGCTCGTCCTCGCCGGACGGCACATCGGCAGCAGGAATGTTGGGCAGGGCCGAGAGCAGGTCGCGCAGCTCGCCACCGATGCGGGCCTCGTCCTCGGCGGCGGTGGCCATGTCGCCCTTGAGCGACTCGACCTCGGCCATCAGACGCGCGGCTTCGGCCTCATCCTTCCGGGCCTTGGCCTGGCCGATCAGCTTGGAGGCCTCGTTGCGCCTGGACTGGCTGACCTGCAGCGCGGTCTGGGCGGCCCGCAGCAAAGCATCCAGCCTCACAGCCTCGGCGGCCGCGCCCGACCGGCCCTTGGCGCTCCAGGCAGCCTCGAAGGCGGCGGGATTGTCGCGGATGGCCTTGATGTCGTGCATCGGAGCGGGCTCGAACAGTAGCGGTCAGGAGTGGCCCTCTCTAAGGCGCGTCGCCCAAGGTGCCAACCTTTTCAGGGTCGCAGCCTGACAGGTCGCACCGATCGCTGCGGCCGCAATCGATGCGGGCCGGATTGCAACAAAATGAATATTCAAAGCCCTGCGACATTCCGCCACACAACAACTCCTGAAAATCCAAATGTTGTCTAATGCTGAACCGCCGAACAGCGATCTTCATTTGAATGATCTCAAGTCTAGATCATGGATAATTATCATTAATCGCGTTTCTGCACCTTAATTTAAAGCTGAGGTGCGAAAAAGATCACCAAGTACGCAGAACCGCGTTTCCAGCCCTCAAAGCTACAGGATGTAACCCTTGAAGAAGTTCGCCGCCCTCGCCGCCCTGATCACCGTCTCGGCCGCCATCGCCGCCCCCGCCAGCGCCGCGACCCTGGTCCGCGTTTCCCTGGTCGGCAAGTCGCAGGCCCAGATCGACAGCGACATCCGCGCCGCAGCCGAACAGGTTTGCCTGGCCGAAAAGAACACCTCGCGCGACTGCATCGACACCGCGGTGCGCGACGCCAACCGCCAGATGGCCAGCATCGTAAAGGCTCGCGCCAACCCGAAGGTCGCCTCGCGCCAGGAAGCCATCACCGTCGTCCGCGTCTCGCTGAAGGGCAAGACGACCGACCAGATCCACGCGGAAATCCGCACCGCGGCCGAAACGGTCTGCAAGGCCTCGAAGGACTTCAGCAGCCGCGGCGACTTCCAGGCCTGCGTCGGCAGCGCCGTCCGCTCGGCCAAGGCGCAACTCCAGGCCGCCAACGGCTCGAACAAGCAACTGGCTTCGCTGTAAGCCACTTTCGGAACGCTCCCCGAGCGCGCCGGGGCAGGCCATCCCCCCCGTGGTCAAGCCCCGGCCCCTTCCGGTGCCCGTTCACCGCCGCGCGTCCTGATCAGGGTCGTCTGATCAGGGAGCCCCCTCCGGGAACGTCCGAAAACAGAAAACCTCCGCTCCTTCCGGGGCGGAGGTTTTTTGTTGCCTGGGCCAGGTCAGTTCGACTCCCTTTGCGGGAGGCAGAGGATCAGACCGCCACGATGGCGTTGGCTTTCTTCTCGTCCCGGGCCTTGCTGCGCTCGATCAGCCAGACGCACCAGATGCCGATCTCGTAGAGCAGGCACATGGGGATCGCCAGGGTCAGCTGGCTGATCGGATCGGGCGGGGTCAGGATGGCTGCGGCGATGAACACGCCGACGATCGCATAGCGCCGGCCTTCGCGCAGCATCTTGCTGGACAGGATCCCGGCCAGGCCGAGCAGCGACACGACAACCGGCAGCTGGAAGCACAGGCCGAAGGCCAGCAGAAGCGAGGTCACCAGGGTCAGATAGTCGCTGACCTTGGGCAGCAGCTGGATGGAGATACCGGCCGTGGTCACCTGCTGGCTCAACGAGAACCACAGGACGAACGGAAGCATGATGTAATAGACGAGCGCCGCGCCGAGCGTGAACATGACCGGCGAGGCCAACAGGAACGGCAGGAAGGCTCCGCGCTCGTTCTTGTAGAGGCCCGGGGCCACGAAGCGGTAGAGCTGCCAGGCCAGGACCGGGAAGGTCAGGACCACGGCCCCGAAGCCGGCCAGCTTGATCTTGGTGAAGAAGAACTCCAACGCTGCCGTGTAGACGAGGTCCAGCGCCTTGACCGAGCCGGTCGGGATGTCCTTCAGGCCGACCAGGGCCAGCAGCAGGTCAAACGGACCGTGATGACCGCCGGCCTGCTGCACGCTCAGCAGCTGCTGGGCCACCGTGAAGGGGTGGACCAGGAACAGGAAGATCTTGTCGGCAAAGGCAAAGCAGACGCCGAAGCCGACAAACAGGGCGATGACGCAGACGATCAGCCGGCCACGCAGCTCGATCAGATGATCCATCAGCGGGGCGCGCGAGGCCTCGATTTCGTCCTCGGGTTCGTGTCCGATGGCCTGTGTCACGAGGTGATATCCGAAGCGGTGGAGTCGCCGGCCCGTGCCGTCCGCTTGCGCGGAGCCCGGGTGGGCTTGGGTGTGTCGTTGTCGGCGACAGCCGGGGTCTTGGTCCTGGCCTTGGCCTTGGTGGCCAGAGGCTCGGTCACGACCTTTTCGGCGTGTGCAACGGCTTTCGGGGCCCGCGGCTTGCGGACCTTGGTGGCGGGCGCTTCGACCGGCACTTCCGGCGGCAGGATCGACGGCTCGCTCGAGGCTCTTGCCGCGAAAGGATAGGGCTGGACCGCGCCGCTGTTCAGGCTGGCATCAATATCGGCAAACACCTGGTCGACACCGACGTCCGACGCCGACTTGACGGCGTCCTGCACGGGGCTGGTGAACTGGCCCGAGCGCATGGCGGCCACTTCGCGACGCAGTTCGTCGAGCTCGGACTGCCGGGCCATTTCGTCAAAGCTCGAGCGGAACTCGGCCGCCATGCCGCGCATCCGCGCAACGAACTGGCCGAGCTTGCGCAGCAGTACGGGCAGATCCTTCGGGCCCACCACGATCAGGGCGACCGCGGCGATGACCAGAAGCTCTGAGCCGCCGATATCAGGAAGCATGGACATGCCTTAGGCGATGCGGAACCAGAGGCCGCCGTCGCGATGTGGAAAGGGCACGCGCGGCCATGGCCGACGGCGTGCCCGGAGGAGTCTTACGACTTTTCTTTTTCGGCTTCGGTCTTGGGCAGAACGCCGGCCGACTTGGCGTCAGCGACTTCCTCGTCCTTCAGGCCGTCCTTGAACGCCTTGATGCCCTTGGCCGCATCGCCCATGATTCCCGACAGCTTGCCGCGACCGCCAAAGAGCAGGGCCACGACCCCGATCACGATCACCCAGTGAATCCAGCTCATGCTACCCATAGCGACGGTGCTCCTTGCGACAGCGGCCCATTAGCGGCTGTAGCGTGTCGATACAATCTCTCAGACAATATAGGCGTTCGCATGGCCGCGAGCCAAGCCTATCCCGCCTCACAGGCGAGCAATCAGCGCCCTTCCAGCTCCCCGAGGAAGTCCTGGGCAAACTCGGGCGCGTCGTCGCCGTCCTCCAGCGGATCCTCATCCTCGCCCGGACGCAGGCCCAGCGGGTCTGGCACCGTGAAGCCCGGCGGCAGGTTCATCTCGAGCAGGCCGGCGGCCTTCATCTCGGTCAGGCCCGGCAGATCCGACAGGGCGGCAAGGCCGTAGTGCTCGAGAAAGGCGTCGGTGGTGCCGAGGGTCACCGGTCGGCCGGGCGTACGACGGCGGCCGCGCATGCGCACCAGGCCCAGCTCCAGCAATACGTCCAACGTACCCCGGCTGGCCTGAACGCCGCGTACGGCCTCGATCTCGGCCCGGGTCACCGGCTGATGATAAGCGATGATCGCCAGGGTTTCCTGGGCGGCCTTCGAGAGACGGCGCGGCTCCTCGCGCTCCTCGGTCATCAGGAACGACAGGTCAGCCGCCGTCTGGAAGCGCCAGCGTCCGGCCACACAGGCCAGCTCGATGCCACGGCCCTCATAGCGGGCCCGCAGGCCTTCGATCGCTGATGCGACGTCGGCCCCCTCCGGCAAACGCTTGGCCAGGTCGACATCGCTGAGCGGCTCGGCGGCAGCGAACAGCAGCGCCTCGATGCAGCGCTCGGTGATCAGGGGGTCGATGGTCATCTAAACAAGCCCCTCATGCTTCCGCCTCCCGCGGCTCGCTCAGCGTCCGCAGATAGATGTCGCTGAACGCCTCCATCTGGCGGGCTTCCAGCAAGCCCTCCTTCACCAGTTCCAGCGAAGCCGCCAGGGTCGAGGCCAGATAGGAAGCCGGGGATGGCCCCTCCTCCTCGTCCAGATAGCGTTCGATGGGGGCGACGGTGTTCAGGGCTGTCCAGCTGTCCATGCGGGGCAGCAGCGTACGCAGGCGGTCGCGGGCATCTTCCAGCGGATAGGCCGTCGGCGGACGCGGTGCGTAGTGGCGGCTGTGCTCTTTCTTGCGCTGGGTGATGTAGGCGCTCATCAGGCCATAGAGATCGCCCTCCAGCCGGGTCGAGGAGACGATCCTCACTGCGTCCGGATCGCCGCGCATGAAGACGTCACGCCTGAGCAGGGGGCGATCCTTGAGCGCCTCGACCGCCTGGCGCATCACATCCAGCTTGGCCAGCCGGAAGGCCAGCTGGGCGGCCATCTCCTCGGCCGGCGGCTCCTCGGCCCGGGCCCGCTCGGGCTTGGGCAGCAGCAGGCGGGATTTCAGATAGGCCAGCCAGGCGGCCATCACCAGATAATCCGCCGCCAGCGAGAACCGCACCCGCCGCGCCTGCTGCACGAAGGCCAGATACTGCTCGGCCAGGCGGGTGATCGAGAGTTGGAGCAGGTCGACCTTCTGGCTGCGAGCCAGGGCCAGCAGCACGTGCAGCGGGCCTTCATAGCCGTCGATGTCAATGACCAGCGCCGCACCGTCCTCGGCCGCGGCATTGGCGGCTTCGAAATCAAGTGTGGGCTGGAACCCCGTTGTCACGCAAAGCCGCCTTCGAAGGCGGCGTCGAAGCGGGCCCGGGCCTGGTCGACATCGAAGGGCTCGACCACCCTGACCAGCCGGCTCATCACCGCCTGGGCGCGGCGGCGGGCCTCCTTGGACATCCGCCCGACCCCCGACATCACGGCCTCCATCTCGGCCATGTCGCCGTTGCAGTGCAGGACGACGTCGCACCCTGCCGACAGACTGTCCCTGGCCCGCTGGCGGAAGTCGCCCGACAGCGCCTTCATCGACAGGTCATCGCTCATCAGCAGACCGTCAAAGCCCAGGGACTCGCGGATGATCTTCTTGATGGCCTTTTTCGAGGTCGTGGCCGGCCGTTTGCGGTCAATGGCCGTGTAGACGACGTGGGCTGTCATCGCCATCGGCATGTCCGACAGTACGCGGAACGGGGCGAAGTCGCGGGCGTCCAGCTCGGCCAGCTTGGCCTTGACCACCGGCAGCTCCAGATGGCTGTCGCTCATGGCGCGGCCGTGGCCGGGGATGTGCTTGATAATCGGCAGGACTCCGCCGGCCAGCAGCCCCTCGGCAGCAGCGCGCCCAAGGGTCGCCACCTGCTCGGGCGTATCACCATAGGCGCGGTCGCCGATGATCTCGTGCCCCTTGGGGTCGGGAACATCCAGCACCGGCACGCAGTCAACATTGACGCCGATGGCGCGCAGGTCGTGGGCGATGAGCCGGGCCCCGAGACGGGTGATCTCGCGGGCGACCAGGGGGTCATTGGCGACCAGTTGGCCATAGGCCCGGCCGGGCGGGTACTTTTTCCAGTGCGGCGGCTGCAGGCGGGCGACACGGCCGCCCTCCTGGTCGATCAGGATCGGCGCATCGGGCCGCCCCAGCGTCTCGCGCAGGGCCTCCGTCAGGGCCAGGGTCTGTTGCGGCGTATCGATATTGCGCTTGAACAGGATGAAGCCCCACGGCTTCACTGCGCGGAAGAAGGCCTCTTCCTCGCGGCTCAGGGTGGTCCCGGCGCAGCCGAGGATCGCGGCGGAGCTGTTCAAGCGCCCTCTCCTACTTCACGAAGCAGGACTTGCCCGCAGCCGAAATGGCATCACAGAAGGCCTTGGCCTCAGCCCGGCTGGCAAAGCCCGTGACCGACGTCCGGTAAAGGGTCGCGCCGTTCTTTTCGATCGCCTCGACCTTCTTGCCCTTGCCGGCAGCCATGCCGGGGGCGAGACGGGCGGCGTCGTTCCAGGCCTTGTCAGCCAGGGCGGTCGAGGACAGGGCCCCGATCTGCACCATGGCCGCGCCACCGGTAGAGGCCGCAGCGGCCGGCTTGGAAGCCGTGGCCACGACCACAGGCTTGGCGGCGACGGGTTTGGGGGCGGCAGGCTTGGGCGCGACAGCGGCCGTCGCCAGGGCTTCAATGGTCGGCGCCGGCTTGGCGGCGACCGGCCTGGCCGGCGGCGGAGCAACGGCCACGGCGACAGGCTTGGGCTGGGGCGGCGGCAGGGCTGCCGACTGGACAGGCTGGGCCTCAATCGGCGCGGCCGGACGCGGCATCGGCGCCTCGGGCTGGGCCGCGAAGGTCGGCGACGCAGCCGGCTCTTCGTTACGATAGATCTGCAGGCCGGCAGCCGGGTCAGCCGTCTGGCTGCCGGCCGGCGGGGCCGTCTTCATCTCCGCAACTTGCGAACCGACGGTCGCCGGCGGCTCGTTGGGCCCGCGGACACCACCGCGATAGATCAGGACCACCGCCACCACGAGGGTCAGCAGCACCACGGCGCTGATGATCAGAGTCATGGGCAGGGGGCGCGTGCCACGGACCGGCTGGCGCGCGTCGAAGGACAGGGGCGCATCGGTCGGCGGCGTATAGGCGCCGCGGTGAGGATCGGACATCGCGATTAGACTCCAGAACTCGGCTCGCACGGCTCGACCCGCCGAATCACATGCGCGCGCCATCAGTTTATCGAAGGGACTGGCGCGCCATAACCGTCCGAACCAATACGGCTGTGGGCCGTTCTGGCCCGGGCTGCCTGTGTCGAGGCTAGTTCCAGATATCGAGGTGGAACAGCTTCCTGTGCTCCTCGATGGCGAACCGGTCGGTCATGCCTGCAATATAGTCGCAGACCACGCGCGCCCGTCCCGCCTCGTCGCGGTTCTGGGACTTCTCGAACCAGACGGTCGGCAGGACATCCGGCTCGCGCAGAAACAAGTCGAACATCTCGGCCAGAATACGGCGGGCCTGGCTGCGGGTGCGGTTGACCTTCCAGTGGCGGTACATCCGGGTGTGCAGGAACTGCCGCAGACGGGCCAGGTCCTCGGCCATGTCGGACGAGAACGCCACCAGCGCATGGTCCAGGGCCCGCACCTCATCGGCCGACTGCACGCCGGTGGTCGCGGCCCGGTGCAGGGTCTCGCCCATCACGTCGTCGACCATAGCCCCGATCATCCGCCGCACGGCTTCCAGCCGGGTCAGGCGCACATCGAGATCCGGGCGCTCGCTCTTCACGGCAAACAGGATGGGACCGATCAGCGGCACGTCCAGCAGGTCGTCGAGGGTGAACAGCCCCGCCTGCACGCCGTCATCGACGTCGTGGTTGTTGTAGGCGATGTCGTCGGCCAGGGCCGCGACCTGGGCTTCCGCCGACGCCCAGGTGTCGAGGCCCAGATTATACTCGGCATCGTACTTGGAGATCGCCTTCCAGGACGGCTTGCCGAGCTTTTCGGTCACGGGACCGTTGTGCTTGATGATCCCCTCGAGCGTTTCCCAGGTCAGGTTCAGGCCAACGAAATCGGGATAGCGGTGTTCCAGTTCGGTCACGACCCGGAAGGTCTGGACGTTGTGGTCGAAGCCGCCATAGGGGGCCATCTTGGCCTGCAGCTCGTCCTCGCCGGCATGGCCGAACGGCGGGTGGCCGATGTCGTGGCCCAGGGCGATGGTCTCGGCGAGATCGGAATCCAGCCCCAGGGCCGTGGCCAGGGAGCGCGCCACCTGGGCCACTTCCAGCGAATGGGTCAGGCGGGTGCGGAAGTTGTCGCCCTCATGCGCCACGAAGACCTGGGTCTTCTCCTTCAGGCGGCGAAAGGCCGAATTGTGGATGATCCGGTCGCGGTCGCGCGCAAAGGGCGTGCGGGTGCGGCTCTCGTCCTCCTTGTGGTGACGACCATGCGACCGGGAAGGATCCTCGGCATAGGGGGCACGGACGACGAGGAAAGACGAAGTGGTCATGTAGCGCTCTGCCAACTTTCACCCCTTTCGCCGGGGCCCGGTTATCCTCATATAGGAGAAGGATGAGTTTTCCACAGCCATGACCGACACAGCCGTAACCCTTTCCCCCAATGCCGCCCGCCGGATCAACGCCATCGGCCAGACCGAAGGCCGTCCCCTGATGCTGCGCGTCGCCGTGGACGGGGGTGGCTGCTCGGGCTTCCAGTACCGCTTCGACCTGGTCGAGACGGTCGAGGCCGACGACCTGAAGATCGAACGCGACGGCGCCGCCGCCCTGGTTGACGTCATCTCCATGGCCCTGCTGAAGGGCTCGGAGATCGACTTCGTCGACGAACTGGCCGGCGCCGAGTTCCGGGTGCGCAACCCCAACGCCAAGTCCAGCTGCGGCTGTGGGGTCAGTTTCTCGATCTAGGCGGGCGGCTGGGGCTGCCAGCTCCCCCTACCCCGGCACGAACTGCAAGACCGTGACCGCCGCAGCCGCCCAGGCGATGGGAGCGGCCATTGCGGCCCAGGCCCGGGTGCGACGGCCCTTGCGCCAGTGCATCCAGGCCAGCGCTGGAGACAGCAGGCACACCGCCCAAAACAGCCCTCCCAAACCAAAGCCCAACCAGGCCACAGGGTTGTGGAGGTTGCCTGGCCGGTCGAAGACAAGTGGCGCAAACACGGCCAGGATTGCGCCCGGCACGGCCATGAGCAGCCAGCCGAGCGTCAGCAGAACCAGGAGGGTTGACTGTGTCCGGCTGGAAAGCCTGTAACCCGACTTGAGTGCGCGCCTCATGAGCCCTAGCCTCCCCGCGCCCTCTGGAGCCGTCAATGCGTATCGCCACCTGGAACGTCAATTCCGTGAATGCTCGCCTCGAAGGTGTGCTGGCCTGGTTCGAGGCCCAGGCTCCGGACGTGGCCGTGCTGCAGGAAATCAAGTGCATCGACGAGAAGTTTCCGACCGAAGCCTTTGAACGGCTGGGCTATAATGTCGCGGTCCACGGCCAGAAGACCTACAACGGCGTCGCCCTGCTGTCGAAGTTCCCGCTGGAAGACGTGCGACGCGGCCTGCCCTTCCTTGAGGACGGCGAAACCGACGAACAGGCCCGCTATATCGAGGCGGTGATCGGTTCACCCACGCCTGTGCGGGTCTGCGGCATCTATCTGCCCAACGGCAACCCGATCGGCACCGAGAAGTTTGCCTACAAACTGGCCTGGATGCGCCGCCTGCACGCCCATGCCCAGGGCTTGCTGGCCTTCGAGGAGCCGCTGGTCATCGCCGGCGACTACAATGTCATTCCCGAAACCGCCGACGTGGCCAATCCCGCAGCCTGGACCGGCGACGCCCTGTTCCAGCCCGAGAGTCGCGCCGCCTTCCGGGCCCTGAAAAACCTCGGCTTCACCGATGCCTACATGCAGGCCGACGGCGCGCCGGCGGGCTACACCTTCTGGGACTATCAGGCCGGAGCCTGGCCGCGAAACCTCGGGATCCGCATCGATCACCTGCTGCTGTCGCCGCAGGCCGCCGACCGTCTGGCCGGGGTCGTGATCCACCGCGACGAACGCGACAAGGAAAAGCCGTCAGACCACGTCCCGGTGGTCGCCGAGCTGAACCTCTGACCCCTGTCGCGAATCCCGGACTCCGGCTAGCCTCGCGTCCATGAGCGAACTCGCCCGCCTTCTTCTGCTGGTGGCCATCGCCGGCTCGGCGGTGACCTTTCTGGGCAGTGCGGCCATCTGGTTCAACGACGAGGAGCGCAGTCTTCGCCGGGGATTGCGCCATGTCCTGAAAAGCGATCCCGAAGCGATGATCGTGGCCCGGGGCCGGGGCCGGGGCGCGGGCTTCTCCTTTGCCACGGGCCTGGTGGCCGTCGCCTGGGACAAGGGGGCCTGGTGCCTGCTTTACCGGATCGACG
>NZ_QAII01000084.1 GCF_003060965.1 Caulobacter sp. HMWF025
GTAGAAGCCCAGGCGTTGCAGAAGATCGGGGCGGTTGACCCCGGCGGCCTCAACCCGGATCAGGATCTGCCCCTGGCCCGGAACGGGACGCTCAAGCTCCACCGGCACCAGGGCCTCGGCCGGGCCCTTGCCGCCCTCGATGGCGATTGCGGTCATCGTCTCGGCCATGGTCGTGCTCCCTGAAAGGCTTGCCTTGCGCCATAGGTAGGCGTCAGATGACGGAACGAAAAGGCTCGTTCGCACGCCCAGGGGAGGCCCGTCCATGTTCGAGGAACCCGTTGAGCCCCGCGCCTTCGGCGGCCGGGCCCTGAACGAAACCACCCATGAGGACCTCGACGTCTATGGGGTTGCGGAACTCGAGGAGCGAATTGAGGCCCTGCAGGCTGAAATCGCCCGCACCCGGGCCCATCTCGAGAAAAAGCGGGCGGGACGCGACGCGGCCAATGCGCTGTTTGGTCGCCTCGACTAGTAATTCGTTTACCCTAATCAGGGTGTAAGGCTTTGTGTCGCCTGGAGTCTGCGTATCGGGTTCGAAGGGGGCGGGTCGCAAAACGGGACGGATTGACCGTGGCATGAGGGTTGCAAGCGCCCTAGCCTGGCGAGACGTTCTCGCGGCCTTTCGAAGGGGCATTGAGTACCTATGACCGATCTGAACGCATCCGTAGCGTCGACCTGGCGCGCGGGGGTCATCCAGGACTTTGCGAAATCCGAGCTTTTCGACCGTACGTTCGAAGAAGGCATGCAGCTGGTCGAGGAGACCGCCGGCTATCTCGACGGGGCGGGGCGTCATGACAGCAAGATCCTGTCGCGCAATGCGGCCCTGGCCTATGCGACCGAAAGCATGCGTCTGACCACGCGCCTGATGCAGGTGGCCTCGTGGCTGCTGGTGCAGCGCGCGGTCAAGGAAGGCGAGATGGCCGCCGAAGCCGCCTGCGCCGAAAGCTACCGCCTGGCCGAAGAGGGCGCGGTCGCCACGGCGGCTGTCGAAGAACTGCCCTACGGCCTGGTCAACCTGCTGCAACGCTCCGAGCGTCTCTATGAGCGCGTCCGGCACCTCGACAAGCGGATGTATGTCGAGGCCGCCGTCGAGGACGCCCCGCGTCCGGTCCAGGCCCAGTTCGACCGCCTGGCGGCGGCGTTCGGGGGGTAACCCAGATCGTCATCCCCCGCTTCATGCGGGGGACCCAAGCTGAGCTGCCCACTCGCGCTCAGCAGTTCCAGGTCTCATAAAGGTCAGCCCAGGTCGGGTTGAACCCCTCGATCAGATTGATCTTCCACTGGCGGTGGTACTTTTTCAGCCGCTTCTCGCGATGGATCGCGAAGCTGATGTCCTCGTGCTCCTCGTAATAGACGAGCCGGTGGACGCCGTATTTTCGGCAGAACTGACTGCCCACCCCCTCCCGATGCTCCCAGACCCGACGCGACAGGTCGTTGGTCACGCCGATGTAGAGCGTACCGTAGGGGCGACTGGCGAGGATGTAGGTATAGGCGGCCACAAGCCAAAGCTTGAGTTTTGCCGCCAATAGTTTCAATCTAAAATTGAAATAATGCCCGATGTGTCCGGTTGGTTCTGGCGAACCCCGCCGACTCGGCTTGGGTCCCCCGCATGAAGCGGGGGATGACGACCGTTAGGGATCGGTCGGTTGCGCCAGCCTCAAACAGAAAAAGCCGGCCCGCGAACGCGGAGCCGGCTTTCCGTCGCCCTTACGGCGGGAACGCTTATTTCTTGGCGGTGAAGCCGGCGAACTTGGCGTTGAAGCGCGAGACG
The DNA here is from genome assembly GCF_003060965.1 of Caulobacter sp. HMWF025. Classification (GTDB taxonomy): domain Bacteria; phylum Pseudomonadota; class Alphaproteobacteria; order Caulobacterales; family Caulobacteraceae; genus Caulobacter. Next base: position 1,769 of record NZ_QAII01000084.1, read on the forward strand.
CGGCCACCGCGGTCCAGCATGTGGGCGTTACCGCCGGTCCATGCGGGGTGAACGCGCGGATCGATGTCCAGGGCCAGCACAGCGCCTTCTTTCCCGTAGGTCGAACGGGTCGGATAGCTGGTGCCGTCGGTCATCGTGACGGTGATGAAGTGATAGTCGGGGTGAATGTCTTGTTTCATCGGGCGGTCCAACCGACTGGCGGTGTGAAAGTTGGTGAGTGGACGCCCTTGCGGGTGGCCCTCGAAGAGGCGCGGCTATAAAGAACACCCGCGATTTTGGCAAGGGACAGTTGATGACCGACGTGAACGGCGGCGAGATTTCGGTCGAGGGACGCCCCGGCGCCGGGGCCGAACTGGTCCAGGGGATGGCC
>NZ_QAII01000085.1:0-14093 GCF_003060965.1 Caulobacter sp. HMWF025
CCACGATCCGGTTCTGGTTTGCATAGTATCTTGACGAGTTCCCAATCACATCGATGGATCAAAGCCGAAGCTTTGGTCCATGATATTCATGGTGTCTTCAAGAGACCGCATTTGTCAGCGTTCGAGATAGACCTTCTCAGTCTATCGCCAGAGCGCCGCCGCCTGCGTTTCTCTTTCCAAATCAACAATGTCAAAGACCCGAACCGCCTCAGCGGCCCCATCGTTTAGCGCCCGATGTCGGCGGAGGCGGCTATCTAGCGAACCCCGAATTCCATGTCAAATCGTTTTTTTCAAAACTTTCTGACTTTTCCAAACTGCCCCGCCGCGAGGCAGGGAATTCAGAGTTGGCAGCTTTTAAAGACGCCACCAAATCCAGTCAAGCTATTTCTTCAAGAAATCCCGAAGCGATAACTCAAACCGTTCCTTTGAAATACTTGAAAGCTCTTTGAAAGCCTCCAAACATCTCAGGGAGGGCGGCTTCTAAAGAAGCCAATACCTCCTGTCAACCGGGCTCTCTGAATTCACCAGAAGAACGACAGATGCCGCACCATAAGGCAAAACCGGAGCCGTAAGCGCGCCCGACGGGAGCGCTTGTCATTTCCGTGACAGATTCGATTGAGGCTGCGGAGACTAACGATCGATCCAGTGAAACACAAGGCCAAATCGGCCCCGGTTTCGCCGGACGGGAAAGTCTGCCCCGCAGCGAGGGGCGGCTTCTAGGGCCTGATTTCCACCCCTGCAAGACAGAATGACGACAATTATCCCCAGTCGCCCGATTGAACTGTGCACGGATGCTTGCGTCCGCTCCGCGCGTCGCCCAGAAATCGGCGCCTGAGGAGTATCGGCATCCATGTTGTCCCAAAAGGCGCGCTATGCCCTTCGCGCGATGATCGAACTGGCCCGCGCCGAAGATCAGGTCACTGCAGGGGAGCTCTCGCAGCGCGCCGATGCGCCGCGCAAGTTTCTTGAAGCGATCCTGCTGTCGCTCAGTCGCCAGGCGTTGGTCATCAGCCGGCGCGGCAAGTTTGGGGGCTACCGCCTGGGCCGCCCGGCGGACCAAATCAGCTTTGCCGAGATCATTCGTCTGGTCGACGGCCCCCTGGCCCTGACCCCCTGCGTCAGCCGCACGGCCTTCAAGCGTTGTGACGATTGCCGGGATCTGGCGACCTGCGCACTTCGCGAGGCCCTGCTCAGGGCGCGTGATGCCACGGCGGCCGTGCTTGAAGGTTACAGCCTCGCCGATGCCGTGAACGGTGAAGGGGCAGACCTGCTGGGCTGATAGCCCTCTGCCCCCTCGCCTTCCGGTAAGACCCAGACCGGCGCGCCGCCCGGCTCCGGACGACGCGGTCGGTCAACCGGACTAGCCGGCCGAAATATAGGCCTTGAGCCCGTCGGCCTCGGCCTGGGCCTCATCGATCTTGTACTTCACAAGGTCACCGATCGAGATGATCCCGGCCAGACGCCCCCCCCGCACGACCGGCAGGTGCCGGATGCGACGGTCCGACATCCGCTCGAGCAGGGCATCGACCGACTCTTCCGGGTGGGCGAAGATGACTTCGGAACTCATGCAGGCCGTGATCGGCTTGGTCAGGGCGCTGGCCCCTTCCCGCGCGATGACCCGTACAATGTCACGCTCGGACAGGATCCCGACCACCGCCTCATCGGCATCAACAATCACCATGGCCCCGACCCGGCGGGAATGGAGCAGGGCCGCAGCCGCCCCCACAGTCTCCTGCGGTGAAGCGGTGAAAACGAGATCGCCCTTGTCCTTCAAAATCTGAGAAACCAGCACAGCGCACCTCCCTTATGTTCTTATATAGAGGGAGGGTCTCGCAAAGCCGCCCCGGGATCAATGGGTCTGTGACTTGCCGGCCAGGGCGGCGAATGGCGAGACCAGAAGCGCGCCGACGGCAAAGCCGAACAGATGGACGTCCCAGGCAACCCGGCCCAGGCCCATGAACTCTCCGGCGACCGCCAGGACGAGGTTGGTGATCAGCCAGGCCACCGCCAGCGACAGGGCTCTGGGGGCCAGGGGGCTGCTCAGTTGGCCCGGGCGATCCAGCAGGCGCGCGGCGGCACCCATCAGGCCCGCCACGGCACCGGACGCGCCGACCACCGGGTCCAACGAGGCCGGCTGCAGCAGCACATGGCCCGCCCCCGAAAGCGCACCACACATCATATAGAAGAGCCCGAACAGGACCGTACCCCGGATGCCCTGCCCCAGGAGCCGGGCCACCGGCGCGCCGAACGCCAGGGCAAAGGCGGCGTTCAGTCCGGCATGGGCCCAGCCACTATGAAGAAAGTTGTAGGTCAGCAGCCCCGACAGAGCGCCGGATGCAACCTGGGCCGGCACCAGGGCCAACTCATAGAGTGTCGCATCGCTCGCCCCCGCCATCAGCAAGTGCGGCAGAAGGATGCTGGCCACCGCCAGCAGCGGTGGCAGGGGCGTATTGAAAAGCGGTTCGCGGCGGTCCTGGGTCATCATCGTCTCAGATAGGGTCGCCCGCTCCGCACCGGAACTGCTGCCCGACATGCTTAACCCTTTTGCGAGACCTTGGCGCTAGACCTGACAGCATAGGGTTTTGACGTCGGTGTGCTCGCACCCCGCGCGTCCTTAGTCGCGGAGGCTCCCATGGCCTGGCATTGGAAAAACAGACTCGGTCTCGGCACCGGCCTGGGCATCGCCCTTCTGGGCCTGGCCGGGACTGCGGCCGCCCAGACCATGACCACCAATTCCGCCGGCTTCAATGCCGGTTATGGCCGTATCGCCGGTCAGGAAAACCGGGTCGTCGAGTACTCCACCCGTGACGCCTACGGTAATCGCATCATCGTCGACGGCGTCATGCTGACCGGGGCCGACCAGAGCGTCTATTCCTCCAGCCATTCCTCCGGCTCGCTCGACTCCTATTCCGGGGTCGGAAGCCTGGGCGGCTACAGCGGTGCCACGGCCATCGGCAACAACCTGACCGTCATCACCCAGGGCAACAACAACACCGTGATCGTCAATTCGAACCAGGTGAACACCGGCAACGTCACCGCAGGCTCGACGGTCAACGGCGGGGTCTCCAATGGGAAGTAAGCGCCTCACCTTCGTCCTGGCCGCCCTGGCGTGCAGCGGCCTGACCGCCTGCGCCAGCGTGCCGGCGGTCTCGACGGCGGGCAACTACGCCACGCCGATCGGCACCGCGCCGGTTACGGCCAATCCGACCGACTATTCCACGGCCCTGGTCTGCCTGAACCAGTACGCCAAGCAGAACCGCATCATCGCCCCGCGCGTGGCGATCGGCCGGATCGCGGACTATACCGGCAAGGAAGAGTCTGACGGCTCAGGCCGCAAGGTCACCCAGGGGGCTTCCCTGCTGGCCATGACCGCCTTCGCCAAGGCCGGCATGCCGATGGTCGAACGGTTCGATACCTCGGTCTCGGAATTCGAGCTGAAGTACGCCAACAACAAGCTGATCAGCGACCGGCCGGCCCCGGGGGCCGATGTCCCGGCCGACTACCGCCGCATCCTGGCCGGCCAGGTCCCGGGCTCTGACTTCTATGTGGTCGGCGGCATCACCGAGCTGAACTACAACATCCGCTCGGCCGGCGTGGACGCCTATGCCGGCGACAAGGATACCGACGGGCTAAAGGGCAACTTCAAGCGCCGGGTGTTCGTGATGAACATCGCGCTCGACCTGCGGCTGGTGAACACCCGCACCCTCGAGGTGGTCGACGTGGTCGCCTACCAGAAGCAGGTCGTGGGCCGCGAGGTCAGTGTCGGCGTGTTCGACTTCCTCAATGGCAATATCTTCGACATTTCGGGCGGCCGAGGAGCCCTGGAGCCGATCCAGCTGGCGGTTCGGGCCCTGATCGAGCGCTCGGTCGTCGAGTTCAGTGCCAATCTCTACGGCATGCCGGGTCCGCAGGGCTGCATGCAGTTCGACCCCATGGGCGATGCCACCGTGGGCCACACCGGCGCGTTCGTACCCGCCTACAACAATCTGGGAACCAACAATGCGCAGACCCGCGAAGACCCGTCTCGCTGGAACGCTCGCCGCGATCCCGATCTGCGCGATGCTGAGCGGGGCCGCTACTAGCCAGACGACCTCCAGCCCGGTCCTGAACAACCAGATCAATCTCGGTGACGTCTTCGCCGGGCAGACCCTGAACGTCCAGACCGTCAGCGAGGGCTTTACGGCCACGACTACCGCCCCGGCCAACAGCGCCATGGTGTCGGTTCAGGACGCCGATGCGTCCATGACCTCCAACCAGGACAATTCCGGCACCGTGCTGGCCCATGGGGTGGTCAACCTGACCGGCACGGCCGGCGCGACCAGCAGCATGACCACGGTCGCCGCCGGTAACTCGGGCACGGCCGCAGCGGTCGGCGGCACACTGTCGGCCTTCATGGTCCAGCGCAATCTTGCAGCGGCCACGGCCCGCAGCCAGCTTGAAGCCGAGGACGCCGAGATCGCCGACGTCTCGATAAGCACCCTGGCCAGCGGCAATACCCAGGGGGTGACCCTGGTCAATGGCTCGGCCGGCGCGCGCATCACCCAGAACAACCAGGCGGGCGTGCTGGCCGACGGCGGCGCGGTCGTGCGCCATGTCACCGGCACCTCGGCGGTGTCCGGCGTGGCCACGGCCAACAACATCACCCTGGGCGGCAGCAACCAGTCGGCGGCGCGGATCATCACCGACCAGGCCAATACGGCCGCCGTCACCCAGGCCAGCAAGTTCACGGCCTATGGCAACAGCTATCTGACCAGCACCGCCGCCTCAGCCAGCGGCAACAATCTGTCAGCCAGCAATGAAGGTCCCCTGCTCGACGTCGCCGCGCACCAGTACAACACGGCCTATGTTCGGGCCCAGGCCGAAGAGACCTCTTACCAGTTCGGTGCGGCCCAGGTGACGGCCCAGGGGGTCGGCAACTCGGCCCTCGCCGGCAACTACGGCCAGGCCCTGGTGCTGGACAATGTCCAGACCAATGACGGTGGCGGTGTCGAGGTGATCGCCAGCTTCGGCGGCGAAAGCGGCTATGACGCCGTCAGCAGCGCAACGGCCATGGGCAATGCGGTGACGGGCTATTCGTGCTCGCTGTGCAGCGGCACGATGAGCGTCAACAATACCCAGGCCAACAATGTCGATGTCGCCGCCCGCAACACTGTGACGGTGGGCAGCTATGGTCGCTCGATCGTCGGGATCAGCACGGCCACCGGCAACAATGCCAGCTTCCATGTGAGCTCGCCCGGTCACTGATCCGGGGCCGGACGCGGACTGATCGCCTCGCAGGCCAGCCCTTCAGGGACGGAAACGGCATAGCCCCCGGGCTGCGCCGGATTTAGGCGTTTCTTCGCCGCCATCCCTGATATAGGGCCCTGCTTCGCGACTTTCCGACGCTCCCCGAGAACGATCACTCATGGCTTCCCCACCCCGCGCCCCGGTCCTGGCGCTCAAGGACGTACGACTGGCCGACGGTGCCAAGCCCCTGTTCGACGGCGTCGACCTGGCGCTCGAGCCCCGGGTGCGCGCCTGTCTTGTCGGGCGCAACGGCGCGGGAAAGTCGACGCTTCTGAAGATCCTCGCGGCCCAGGGTGCCGAGCCGGACAGCGGCGAACGTTCGGTGCAGCCGGGGGCCCGGATCATCTTCGTCAGCCAGGAACCGGAAATCACCGGCGAGACCTTGCTCGACTACTGCACCGCCGGCGGGGCCCAGGACTATGAGGCCCAGGCCACCCTGGCAGACTTCGGGCTGGATCCCGAGAAGGGCACCCAGGGCCTGTCGGGCGGCGAGCGTCGCCGCGCGGCCCTGGCGCGGGCCTTCGCCGAGCAGCCCGACGTGCTGCTGCTGGACGAGCCGACCAACCACCTGGACATCTTCGCCATCCAGACCCTGGAAGAGGAACTGGCCGCCTCGAAATGCGCCGCGCTGATCGTCAGCCACGACCGCGCCTTCCTCAATCGGGTCACCCAGCGAACGTTCTGGCTGGAGCATCGCAAGGTGCGTCGCCTCGACAAGGGCTTTGCCGAGTTCGAGCTCTGGAGCGAACAGGTCCTGGCCGCCGAGGCCGACGAGGAACGTCGCCTCAACAAGCAGCTGGAAAAGGAAAACGCCTGGCTGGCGCGGGGCGTCCAGGGCCGCCGGGCCCGCAATGAAGGTCGCCGTCGGGCCCTGATGGACCTGCGCAGCCAGAAGAAGGACCTGCAGGGCGACAAGCGCGGGGCCATCTATATGGCTGTCGAAACCGCCGCCATCTCGGGAAAGAAGGTGGTCGAGGCCAAGGGCGTGACCAAGCGCTTCGGCGACCGCGTCATTATCGAGGACTTCTCGACCCGCATCCTGCGCGGCGACCGCGTGGCGCTGGTCGGTCCCAACGGGGCGGGCAAGACCACCCTGGTCCGCATGTTGCTGGGCGAAATCCCCATCGACGCCGGCACGGTGACCCTCGGGACCAATCTCGAGATCTCCTATGTCGACCAGAACCGCATGGCGCTGTCGGAGAAGATGACCCTGTGGGACTTCCTGACCCCGGGTGGCGGCGACTCCATCCTCGTGCGCGGCCAGCCCAAGCATGTGGCGGCCTATGCCAAGGACTTCCTGTTCACCGAGGCCCAGTTGCGCCAGCCGGTCACCAGCCTGTCGGGCGGTGAGCGCAACCGCCTGCTGCTGGCCCGGGCCCTGGCCTCGCCCACCAACCTGATGGTGCTGGACGAACCGACCAACGACCTCGACATGGACACCCTCGACCTGCTCGAGGAACTGCTGGCCGACTTCGAGGGGACGCTGATCCTGGTCAGCCACGACCGGGACTTCATCGACCGGCTCGCGACCTCAACCATTGCGATGAACGGCCATGGTGCCGTCCTCGAGACCCCCGGCGGCTGGACCGATCTGATCGACCAGAGCCCAGACTTCTTCAAGGGCGCACGCGGCGCGGCCGGCGACTTCGCCACCGGTACGGGCTCGCACAAGGCGGTCGTGGCCGCGCCCCCGCCGCCCCGCAAGAGCGGCAAGCTGTCCTACAAGGATCAGCGCCGTTTCGAGGAGTGCGAGGCCCTGATCGCCGCCAGTCCGAAGATCATCGCCGATCTCGAGAAGAAGCTGGAGGATCCGAACTTCTATGCTCGCGATCCGGTCGGCTTCGACAAGGTGATGAAGGCGATCGACAAGGCCCGGGCGGATCTGGCGACCGCCGAGGAGGACTGGCTGGCGCTTGAGGAAAAGCGCGAGACCATGGCTGGCTGATCCGGACGGGCGCCGCCGTGGCGGAATGCCACAGCGCCGGTTCCCCTGTCCCCGTGCTTCGATCTCAACCGGATATTGTGATTTCCGCGCCAAGGTGCGCCGGAACGACCCCGGGGGCGGAAGATCGATGACAGCGGCCGGAGCGATCCGCGATGTGCGGCGCCAGAACCTTGTTCTGGCGGTGCTCCTTGCTGTCTATGTCGCCTTCCTGGCCTTCTACGACCTCAAGACCCGTGGCCCGACCGGCATGCCGGCGCTCTGGCCTTGCAATGCCCTGCTCGCGGTTGGCCTGCTGCGCCTGGAAGGCTGGCGACCGCTCGCCATGCTGGTCACCTGCATCATCAGTTGCATCGTCATGCACACCCTGGCCGGAGACCCTGCCGCGGTCGCGCTGATCTACACCGCCTGCGACACGGTCGAGGCGATCCTGATCGCCCTGATGGTTCGCCAGGTCCTGAAGCGCCCGGTCCATATCCGCAGCCTGCAACAGGCCCTGCAGATCGTGGTGCTGGCCCTGCCGATCACCATCCTGATGGCGACGGTCGGGTCGGCACTGTGCGCCTTTGCCGAAAACGAGAGCATCACGGACTATTTTGCCGACTGGGCCTTTGCCAACGCCCTCGGCCAGGCGGTGACCCTGCCGGCGGCTCTGGTTCTGATGACGCCGGATACAGAGGCAGCGTTCCGCAAACCCCTGTGGCTGAACATGGTGCTCTATGGCCTGGTCGGTCTCGCCACGGCCATGGCCTTCAACAGTACGGCCAACCCCATGCCGTTCCTGATCTTCCCGGTCGCCATGCTGGCGGCGTTCCAGCTGGGGCCCCGCAGCGCCGCCTGGAGCGCGCTGATCGTCGGTGCCATTGCGGCACCGCTGACGATGATGGGGCGTGGCCCAACGACGATCAATCCGGTCTGGAACGAGCCCGACCGCTTCCGGATGATCCAGGCCTTCGTCATCACGATCTTCTTCACCTGCCTGGCCGCCGCCCTGGTGCTCGCCAAGCAGCACAGAATGAAACGCCTGCTGGTGCGCCGCCAGCGTACAGCCCGGGCCGCACGGGTTCGCGCCCAGGCCGCCAGCCTGGCCAAGACCGAGTTTCTGGCCACGATGAGCCACGAGATCCGGACCCCGCTCAACAGCATCCTCGGCTTTGCCGATCTCCTGGGGCGCAGCGAAACCCTTTCTCCCGAGGGTCATCGCAAACTTGATCTGATCGCCAGCGCCGGCGGATCGCTGGTCACGATCGTCAATGACGTTCTGGACTTCTCCCGGATCGAGGCCGGCCGGATCGAACTCGACCTCCGCCCGGTCCACCCGCGCGCCCTGCTCAACGATGCCGTGTCGATTATTGCACCGGCCGCACAGGCCAAGGGGCTGGTCCTCTCGGTCGACGCCGACGACGGGGACCAGACCTATCGGCTGGACGAGACCCGGCTGCGGCAGGTTCTGCTCAACCTCCTGAATAATGCGGTGAAGTTCACGGAGCGCGGCACAATCAGGGTCTCACTTCGGATCCAGGATGGCGGGGATGGCGATGTGCTGGCCCTCGACGTGTCGGACACGGGTATCGGCATTGCGTCCGAGCAACAGACCCTGCTTTTCCAGCGCTTCCAGCAAGCGGACAGTTCCATCCGCCGGAGCTATGGCGGCACGGGCCTTGGCCTGGCCATCTGCAAGGCCCTGGTCAACCTGATGGGCGGTGACATCAGTCTGGTGAGCGCTGCGGGCCAGGGTTCAACCTTCTCGGTCCGGTTGCCCGTCGTGGTCATGGAGCACTCGGCGGCGGATCTTGAGGTTTCGGAAGAGGCGCCTGCGGCTCGGGTCCTTCTGGTCGACGACCACCCGATGAACCGGCAACTGGGCAAGGCCATGCTGGAACTGGCCGGCTGCAGCGTGGTGACTGCGGAGGACGGCGACGAAGCGGTCAGACTGGTCGCCGAAACCCGCTTCGACGTGGTCCTGATGGATATTCACATGCCGCGCATGGACGGACTGGCGGCCAGTCGCGCCATCCGCGCCCTGCCCGGCCCCACGGGCCTGACCCCGATCATCGCCCTCAGCGCGGACGTCATGCCCCATCAGATTGAACGCTGCCTGAAAGCCGGCATGGTCGACCATGTCGCCAAGCCGATTGAACGTCAGGCTCTCTATGCCGCAATCAACCGCTGCCTGGCGCAGGCAGCGCTGGCGGCCTGAGCCACCAAGCTTTGCAGAAACTTGAATTTCCGAGCATGCCATGCATCCTCAAGATGAAGCGCCGGGCAGGCCCGACCCAGAATCAGCGGGTACCAGCCGTCCCTGTGGCCTGTCGAAGACGTCTGCGGCAAAGCGCCACAGCGGCCTGATTGCCAGCAACCGCGAAAGGGCTTGAGCGTATTGGTCGCGAGGGACGGAGCCGGCATGCAGCAACGACTGGCAGAGCGCGAACAGCAAAGGCAGACGACACTGCTGCTGACGCTGGCTGTCGCGATTGTGGCCAGCCTCGCCTTCAGCGACATCCTCACCCGCACAGCCCTCGGGATCGCCACCTTCTGGCCCGCGACCGCCCTCTTGGTCTTTGGGCTGATGGTCCTGCATCGCCGACGCGGTATCGGCCTGGCCGTTATGACGTTCTGCGCCCAGGTGGCGTTCGGCCTCCTGGTCGGGGATACGCCGGCCAAGGCCCTGATCTATGCCGGGCTCGACACGGGCCTGGCCTATGCCTTCTGGACCGTGACCCGAAGGGCCTGGGGCGGCCCCCCCCGGGTACGGACCATGCGGCAGCTGGCCCTTCTGGTCGCGATGGGCGCGCCGATCGCCCTGGCCTTCGCCATTCTTTGCGCGACCTTTCTCTACTTCATGGATGGGGGGCCGTTCCTGATCCTGCTCTGGGCGTGGTTTGCCCGCTCCGGGCTGGGTTTGGCTATTGTGCTGCCCGCGTCCCTGATCCTGCTCGACGCCGAACACCGCCGCAATTTCCGCCGCCCCCTCGGCGAGCGCCTGGCGCTGTATGCGGCCATCGCCCTGATCACAGCGACCTGCTTCTATCCCGGAGGCTTCTTCGCGCCCTTCATGATCTTCCCGTTTGCGATGATCGCCGCCTTCCGCCTAGGGGCCCGCGGCGCGGCCGAGAGCTCGCTGATCGTGGCCAGCGTCGCCATCCCGCTGGTCACCTCGGCCAGCAACGACATCATCGGCCTGCGATGGGGCACGGCCAATCCGATCCGGATCGTGCAGGTCTTTATCGCTCTCCTGTTCACCATGAGCCTCGCCACCGGCCTGGCCCTCGCCCAGCAGGAGCGGCTCAAACGACTCCTGGTCCGTCGGGAGCAGTTGACGCGCGCGGCGCGGGCCCGGGCCCTGGCCGCCACCGAAGCCAAGACCGAGTTCCTGGCGACCATGAGCCACGAGATCCGGACGCCCCTCAACAGTGTCCTTGGCTTTGCCCAACTGCTGGCGGCACGACAGGATTTGCCACCGGACGCTCGCCGGCAGGTCAACCTGATCGACTCCGCCGGCGGGGCCCTGCTGACTGTAGTCAACGACATTCTGGACTTCTCCAGGGTCGAGGCCGGGCAGGTCGACCTCCTGTCCCAGCCCACGTCTGCCGCCGCACTGCTAAGAGACACGGTCGCGATCATGGCCCCGGAAGCCCGGGCCAAGGGTCTCAGCCTGAATGTCGAGGTCATCGACCCGCTGGATGCTACCCACGACCTGGATGAAGTGCGCCTGCGCCAGGTGCTGCTGAACCTCCTGAACAATGCCGTAAAGTTCACGGATGCCGGCCGCGTCGATGCGCGCCTGCTGGTCGAAGCCGGAGACGGCGAGGATCGCCTGCGGTTTGAAGTCATCGATACCGGCGTCGGAATCTCCGCCGAAAAACTGCCCCTGCTGTTCCAGCGGTTCTCCCAGGTCGACAGCTCGGCCAGCCGCACCTATGGCGGCGCGGGTCTTGGCCTGGCGATCAGCCGCGCCCTGGTCGAGTTGATGGGCGGGCGGATCGGCGTCGACAGTGTTCCCGGGCGCGGCTCGTGCTTCTGGTTCGAAATCATGGCCCTGCCGGCCGAACCCCTGGACGTCCCGGAGCCCCGCCCCGTGCCGCCGCCCAGCGCGGCCAGGATCCTGCTGGTCGACGATCACCCGATGAATCGCGAGATCGGTGTGGCGCTGCTGACCCTGGCCGGATGCCAGGTCGATATCGCCGAGGACGGTCAGCAGGCCGTCGAGGCGGCAAGCCAGGGCCGCTACGACATCATCCTGATGGACATTCACATGCCCAGGATGGACGGGCTGGCCGCCACCCGCGCCATCCGCAACCTGCCCTCTCCTGCGGCGCACGTCCCGATCATTGCCATGAGCGCCGATGCCCTGCCGCAGCAGGTCGAGCGCTGCTATGCGGCCGGCATGGTCGATCACATCGCCAAGCCGATCCAGCGCGAGCTGCTCTATGCCAAGGTCGACCGCTGGCTGAACGCCCCTCCCCCCGACAGCCTTACCTGATCGCTGATCTCTCTTGGAAGACTCCCCGTACGCGCCTAAACCTTGGCACGTATCGTCCGGGAGAGACTCATGGGTGTTCGTCGCTTGGTCGTCTTGGCGCTCTGCGCTGTGGTTGCCGCCTGTTCTCCGGCAGAGAAGACCGCCCCCGAAGCCGCTGGCCGGACGGCCCTGAAGCTGGCGACCGACTGGCGGGCCGAGGCGGAGCTGGGCGGCTACTACCAGGCGCTGGCCACCGGCGAATATGCCAAGCGGGGCCTGGACGTGACCCTGATCCAGGGGGGGCCGGCGGTAAACGTGCCCCAGCTTCTGGCGACCGGGGCCGTGGATGTCGGGGTCGGCTCCAACAGCTTCGTCGTCATGAACCTCGCCAAGGAAAAGGCCCCGGTTAAGGCCGTCGCCGCCTTCATGCAGAAGGACCCGCAGGTCCTGATCGCCCACCCGGACCAGGGGATCGCGTCAATCGCCGACATGAAGGGCCATCCGATCCTGCTGTCGGATGCCTCGATCACGGCCTTCTGGGTCTGGCTCAAAGCCAAGTACGGCCTGACCGATGATCAGGTCCGCAAGTACAACTACAGCGCCGCACCCTTCCTCGCCGACAAGCGGGTGATCCAGCAGGGCTATGTGACCAGCGAGCCCTACCTCATCGAGAAGGAAGGCAAGCTCAAGCCGGCCGTCTTCCTGCTGGCCGACAACGGCTATCCCTCCTACGCCTCGATGGCCCTGGTGCCTGACAGCCTCATTGTACGCAATCCGGCCGCCGTTCAGGCCTTCGTCGAGGCCACGGCCGCCGGCTGGAAATCCTATCTGTATGGCGACGCCAAGCCGGGCGATGCGGCGATCCTGAAAGACAATCCGGAGATGACCCAGGATGTGCTGGATCAGGCCCGCGACAAGATGCGGACCTACGGAATCGTCGGCCAGGACGGCATCGGTGCCATGACCGACGCCCGCTGGGCCGAGTTCTTCAAGGTCGCCTCCGAGCAGGGGGTCTATCCCAAGGATCTCGACTACAGGCGCGCATACACCCTGCAGTTTTCACCGAAGCCGCAATGAGTCAGACGATCGCGGCGCTTTCGGCGGTCGAGGTCGACTACCCCCGGCGGGGCCGTGCCCTCGGACCGGTCGACCTGACCCTCAGGGCCGGAGAGATCGTGGCGCTGGTCGGCCCATCGGGCTGCGGCAAGTCGACCGCCCTGCGCCTGCTGGCCGGGCTGGAGCAACCCAGCCGGGGCGAAGTGACCCGCGCGACCGGCAAGGGTGAAACCGCCGTGGTCTTCCAGGCTGCCACCCTGGCCCCGTGGCTCAGCGCCCTCGACAATGTCGCCCTCCCCCTGGACCTGGCCGGCGAAAAGCGCCCCGAAGCCCGCATCGCCGCCGCTGACGCCCTGACCCGGGTCGGCCTGGGCGACGCCCTGAACGCCCGCCCCGCCCAGCTTTCGGGCGGCATGGCCATGCGCGTCTCCCTGGCCCGAGCCCTGGTCACCCGGCCGCGCCTGCTGCTGCTGGACGAGCCCTTCGCAGCGCTCGACGAGATTACGCGACGGGTCCTGGCCGATGACGTCCTGGCGCTGGCGGCAGACCTGACCCCGGCCGTCGTCTTCGTGACCCATAATGTCGAGGAAGCCGTCTACATGGCGGCGCGCGTGGTGGTCATGACCCCGGGACCGGGCCTGATCGCCGGCGAGGTCATTATCGATGCGCCCCTGGTGCGACCACCCGGCTTCAGAACCACCGAAGCCTTCCGTCAGGCGGCGGAAACCGTTTCAGGCCTCCTTGCCCGGGCCGGGACGCGCGCGGCATGAAGTCCCTGTCGCCGATCCTGTCGCCGCTGATCCTCATCGGCGTCCTTCTGATCATCTGGGAAGTCGCCTGTGCCCGGCTTGGCATCGCGCCCTACCTGCTGCCCCCGCCGAGCGCGATCTGGACGGCCCTGTGCGACGGATGGAGCCTTTTGCTGGCCTCGGCCTGGGGGACACTGTCGACCGCGCTTCTGGCCCTGGTGATCGCCAGTGTCCTGGCCTGTACCCTGGCCCTGGCCGTCAGCTTCAGCCCGTTGATCGAGGATGCCGTCCGGCCGATTGCCGTGACCCTGCAGGTCACGCCCCTCGTCGCGATTGCGCCGCTGGTGACGATCTGGGCCGGGATCGATCATCCCGAGCGCGCCGTCGTCGGCCTTGCGGCCGTCGTGGCCTTCTTCCCGATCTTCTCGGGCGCACTGACGGGGCTGAAGGCTGTCGATCCCGACCTCGGCCGGCTGTTTGATCTCTACGGGGCCAGCCCGTCCCAGCGGCTGTGGCGGCTGCGCCTGCCCTCGGCCATTCCGTCGCTGCTCGAAGGACACAAGGTGGCAACCGGACTGGCCGTGATCGGTGCAGTCGT
>NZ_QAII01000085.1:14103-49833 GCF_003060965.1 Caulobacter sp. HMWF025
CAGGGCCTCGCCTGGCGCATTCTGGAAGCCTACAACCGCCTGCAGACCGCCAGGGTCTTCGCGGCCCTGCTGACCCTGGCCCTGCTGGGCGTCGGACTCCATGCCCTCATGGAGGTCGTCGAGCGCCGATTACTGGCCTGGTGGCGGGGACGTTAGGTCGAGGTTAAGCCGATTGGACTAGGGGTTGAGTCTAGGATTCAGATGGGCCCTGCTAGCATGCGTCTTGCCGTCGTCATCGTTGCTCTGGCTTGCGTCGCTTCGGCCGCGCAGGCTCGCGACGTGCGCGAAAGCCGCTACGGCCCCCGGTCGGACCGGCCGGCGACCGCTTCGGACGGTACCGCAGCCTATAATGGCCCGATGCTGGCCTGGTCGGGCAAAGCGCAGGACGCCGCGCCGCCGCCCGTTGCACAGCCCCCGGTCTTCGCCCCGCCTTCGCCCGTAGCCCCAGAGCCATCAGCGCCATGGCGCAAGCTCGGAGCCCTTCCGGCCCAGCCGGCACCGCAAGCTGCACCGGCCGCCCCCCTGCCGACGAGCCTCTACGCGCCGGCGCATGCGGCAGCGCCGCGCCCGGCCGGTTCGCCGTCCCAGGTGGCCATGGCTCCACCGTCTTCAGACGCCCTGGGTCCGAGCCTGTCGCGTACCTATTCCGTGGGCCGCCAGTACGGCCTGCAACCTGACGCCCTGCCGCCGCTCAAGCCGAACGGCATGGTGTTCATCGCGCCCTCCGACCCACAGCCTGCAGCCCGGGGCGAGCCCCCGCGGCACGGCTCGGCAGAGTGGCTGGCCGGCGGCCCTGCAGGGAACGAGGCCGAACGCGATGCCGGCAAGGACCTTTCGCTCCGATGAAATCCCGTCTGCATGATCTGATTGCCCTGGCGGATGAGCCGTCCAGCGAGAAGCGCCGCGAACTTCTGCGTGGCGTCACGGACCTGTTCTTCACCGGCGACGCGCACAACCAGGTCGAAATGGGCCTGTTTGACGATGTGATGTCGCAGCTGGCCGGCGAAATGGAAGAAGCGGTCAAGGTCGAGCTGGCCCAGCGCATGAGCCAGGCCGCCACACCGCCGCGAGGCTTGAGCCGGGTTCTCGCTGTCGAGAGCATCGCCGTCGCCCGGCCGATCCTCGAACGGTCATCGGCCCTGTCGGAAGACGACCTGCTGCATGTGGCCCGGACCCAGGGTCAGGATCACCTGCGCGCCATCTCGCAACGGGCCAGCGTGCCCAGCTCCGTCTCGGACGTGGTGATCCAGCGCGGCGACGACGACACGGTCGGCGTGCTGCTGCGCAACGAGGGCGCGGTGCTGTCGCGCGCAGCCCATGAGGCCGTGGTCGACCGGGCGGCCGCCAACCCCGCCCTGCATGAAGCCGTGATCGACCGCCACAGCCTGCCGGTCGACCTGCTGAACGAAATGTATTTCATGGTCGAGTCCAAGCTGCGCGACCGGATCATGGCCAAGAATGCGGACATGGACCCCGCGACGCTCGAGGCCGCCCTCAGCGCCGGCCGCAAGCGTGTCGCGGCCCTGGACGGGGCCTTGCCGGCCGACCACGCTGCGGCCGAGGCCGAATTCCGCGCCCTGAAGGCCCGCAACGGCATCTCGCCCCAGGCGCTGGCCGGGATGCTGCGCGGCAAGAAGCAGACCCTGTTCCTGGTCGCCCTCTCCGACCTGGCCGAGATCGACTTCCACACCGCGCGAAAGATCCTTGAGCGGCGGGAACTGGATGCCCTGGCCATCGTCTGCCGTGCGGCCGCCTTCGACCGCGCGCTGTTCCTGACCTTCGCGCTCCTGATCCTCGACCCTGCCGACGACGTGATGGGCAAGGCCAAGGCCTATGGCGAGCTCTACACTGCCCTGTCCCGCGAAGCGGCCATGCGGACCATCCGCTTCTGGCGTCTGCGCCGCCAGACCGGCGACGTCGCCGCCGCCTGATGTGGGCACAGGCAAGGCCTCCAATGCCTTGCTTGCGCCTTCTGCCCCGGCCAAGGTGAGCTGAGAAAAAGTTCACCAAACCCTGGGTCGTTTATGATTCGCGCCTCGCGCCTGACGCTGCTCGCCGCTGCCGGCCTGTCCCTCGCCGCCTGCTCGTCCCTTCCAAGCCTGCCGAAGCTGGGTGAAGGCCCAAAGGTCGTGGCCGCTGCGCCGCAGCCGGCCGGACCGACCCTGGCCCAGATCAAGAGCGGCCAGTGGGCGCACGAACTCTCCGACCTCAAGCCCGACCCGGCCGTGCGCTTCGGCGTCCTGCCCAACGGCATGCGCTATGCGCTGCGCAAGAACGCCACGCCGCCAGGCCAGGCCGCCCTGCGCCTGTGGTTCGATACGGGTTCGATGATGGAGGCCGACGACCAGCAGGGTCTGGCGCATTTCCTCGAGCACATGGCCTTCAACGGCAGCAAGAACGTGCCTGAAGGCGAGATGATCAAGATTCTCGAGCGCCATGGCCTGGCTTTCGGGGCCGACACCAACGCCTCGACCGGCCTCGACGAGACCGTCTACCAGCTGGACCTGCCCAAGACCGACGACGACACCGTCAACACCTCGCTGATGCTGCTGCGGGAGGCGGCCGGGGAACTGACGATCGCGCCGGAATCGGTGGACCGCGAGCGCGGCGTCGTCCTGTCGGAAGAACGGGCCCGCGACACGCCCGGCTATCGCGTCGCGATCAAGGGCATGGACTTCCAGATGGAAGGCCAGCTGCCACCGAAACGCATTCCCATCGGCAAGACCGAGGTTCTCAAGACCGCACCGGCCCAGCGTATCCGCGACTACTACCAGGCCTATTACCGTCCCGAACGGGCGGTGATCGTCGCCGTCGGCGATTTCGATCTCGACGCCATGGAAGCCCGCATCAAGGCCCGGTTCGGCGACTGGACCGCCAAGGGCCCGGCCGGCGCTGATCCCGATGTCGGCAAGGTGGCCAGGCGGGGCGAGAGCGTCCGATTGATCGTCGAGCCCGGCGCGGCCCTTTCGGTCCAGATGTCGTGGGCCGGCCTCCCGGACAAGCGGATCGAGACGCGGGCCACGGACGAGCAGGACACCCTGCAGAACCTTGGATTTGCCGTGCTGAACCGTCGTCTGCAGGCCCTGAGCCGCGCGGGCGATCCCCCCTTCCTTTCGGGCTTCGGCTATAGCGGTGACCAGTACGGTGCCCTGCGCCTGACCACCCTCGGGGCGACGGCCCAGCCGGGCCGCTGGAAAGAGGCCCTGTCCGCGCTCGAACAGGAGCAACGCCGGATCGTGCAGTTCGGCGTACGCCAGGACGAACTGGACCGCGAGATCGCCGCCCTGCGCGCCTCACTGGTCGCGGCCGTCTCGGGTGAAGCCACCCAGCGAACGACGGCCCTGGCCGGGGCCATTGTCGGCACGCTCGGCAGCGGCGAGACCGTAACCAGCCCCAGCCAGAACCTGGCCGCCTTCGACGAGACGGTGAAGGGCCTGACGGCCGAGCGCGTCTCCGCCGCGGTGAAAGCCACCTTCACCGGTTCGGGCCCTCTGGTCCTGATCCCGACGCCGACCAATATCGAGGGCGGTGAAGCGGCGGTTCAGGGAGCCCTGGCCGAGTCGCGAAAGATCGCCGTTACCGCGCCCGCCGCGCCGGCCACGACGCTCTGGCCCTATGCCAGCTTCGGCACCATCGGCAAGGTGGCCGAGCAAAAGGACGTCCCCGACCTCGACACCGTGTTCGTCCGGTTCGAGAACGGCGTGCGCCTCACGGTCAAACCGACCAAGTTCCGAGACGACCAGATCCTGATCAAGGCCCGGATCGGTCACGGCCTTCTGGATCTGCCGACCACCACCCAAAGTCCGGTCTGGTCGGGCTCGTCCTTCATCGAGGGCGGGCTGAAGCAGATCAGCGCCCAGGACATGGAGCGGGTGCTGAACGGCAAGATCTGGAACGCCAGCCTCGGGGTCGAGGACGACGCCTTTACCCTGTCAGGCCGCACGCGCCGCGATGACATCGGCACCGAACTGCAGGTGCTCGCCGCCTTTACGGCCGAGCCCGGCTGGCGTCCCGAAGCCTTCTCGCGGATCAAGACCTTCTACGGCACGATCCACGACCAGCTGGAAACCACCAGCGGCGGCGTCATCGGCCGGGACCTGAACGGCCTGATGCACGGCGGCGACCGGCGCTGGACCTTCCCCTCACGCGAGGAGATCGCCGCAGCCTCGCTCGACACCCTGAAGGGCGCGGTTGCCAATCCGCTGGCCACCGGCCAGATCGAGGTGGTGATCGTCGGGGACGTGACGGTCGACAAGGCCATTGCGGCCGTGGCCGAGACCTTCGGGGCCCTGCCGACCCGGCAGCCTGTGGCTGAACCTGCGGCCGCCCGGAAGGTCGCCTTCCCGGCCCCGTCCAAGACGCCGGTGGTGATCCCTCACAAGGGCCGCGCCGACCAGGCCCAGCTGTTCATGGCCTGGCGGACCGATGACCTGTTCTCGGATCTCCAGCGGGCTCGCGACGTTTCGGTCCTGGCCCAGGTGATGCAACTGCGCCTGACCGACGAACTGCGCGAGAAACAGGGGGCCACCTATTCGCCCTCGGCTTCGGCGACCCACAGTGTGGTGTTCGATGACTGGGGCTATCTGTCGGTCAGTGTCGAGGTGCCGCCCGAGAAGCTGGACGGTGTGATCGCCTCGATCCGCCAGATCGCCGCCGACCTGCGCGACAAGCCGGTGACGGCCGACGAACTGAACCGGGCCAAGAAGCCCCGCCTGGACCAGATCGAAAAGGCCCGGGTGACCAATGAATACTGGCTCGGCGTCCTGTCGGGCGCCCAGGCCGATCCACGCCTGCTGGACTCGACCCGGTCGGTCGTTTCGGGCCTCGAGCGGGTCACCCCGGCCGATGTCCAGAAAGCCGCCCGGACCTTCCTCGGCGAGGACAAGTCGTGGACGGTCCTGGCCAAGCCGGCCGGCAAGTAGGCACAAAAAGGCCCTCCCGCGGTGCGGCGGGAGGGCCTGATCTTTTGGGGGTGTGCCGGGTCTAGTAGACGACGCCGCCGACCCCGCCGTCGAGGCTGAAGCTCATCGACGACCCGCCGACCTCACGGACCGTCTCGTCGCGATAGGCCGTGTAGCGTTCGGTCGTCAGCAGGGTCAGGATCTTCACACCGGCCCCGAACCGGCGCAGCAACGAGCGTTCATTGCAGTCGCGCGCCGGACGCTGGGGACGGCAGCTGAGCTGACCAGCCGCACCGGTCTGGGTGCCCGTAGACTGGCCTGGCGTATAGTAGAGCGCCTCGTTCTTGCCGCAGACAAAGGTCTGGCCGCCGCGCGCGGTGCTGATGTCCATGGTGCCGCTGTAGTCGCCGATCACATACTGCATGCGCGAGCCGGCGATGCAGCGATAGAGCTCGCCGTCATAGGCCTGGTCGATCTCGCGATCGGGAGTCACCTGCGAGGCGGGGTGCGGTACATCGCGGTCATCCAGGCAGACCGCCCGGACGATGACCCGGCTGATCCGGGTGCGCGTGGCCTCATAGCCGGCGCGCCGGCGGGCTTCGCCGCCTTCGACGTTCAGCCCCTGGATATAGCCGGTCGACATCGGACCGGAATAGTATCCGCCGTGGCTGCCGCCGCCGTAATAGACGGTGGAACCCGAATAGCCGCCGGCCCCGGCGCGGGCATAGGCCCCGGAGGTCGCGCCGGCCGAAGCGTTGGCATTGGCGTTGACGATGACGGTCGCGCCGACATTGACGTTGACGCCCGGAATATTGACGTTGTGGCCCGGCGTGCAGCAGGGGGTGCTGGGCGGGGTCGGAGGCCGCGGCGGAGCCGGCGGCGGCGCGCAGCAGTTCGAAGGCGGCGGCGGTGGTGCGCAGCCGTTGTTGCACTGGGCATAGGCTGCCCCGCCCAGCAACAGGCTTCCCATCAGGGCGCCGAGCCCCGACACCAGGCCACGCATCGATCGTTTCGGCGCCTTCATGGCGTCTCCCCTTCACACGACGTCGTCCGGCTGTCTGGCCAGCAAGAAACGGACCGCGCCGCTCATTCCGTCCGACCTGGGTCAAAACGGGACAAAAACCGGTGTGGTCCAGATCTCCCAGCAAGGTCCGTGCGGCCGAAAACAGCCGTGAATGGGCCCGCCAGGGGACGACGATGTTCCATCCAAGCACGGAACGGTTGATAGACTATTGGCGTGATCGCAAAGGCGACGCCGTCGCCCCCGCGCGCATGGACGTCAATCCGGGCGATTTCACCGACCTCCTGCCCCAGGTTTTCATGGTCGGCCGCGAACGCGCGGGCCACATGCCCTTCCGGCTGGCCGGGGGATTCCTCACGGACCTGCATGCTCGCGGTCTGCGTGGCGAGGACATGCTGAGCCTCTGGGCCCTGTCGCATCGCCTCGAGGTGAAGTCGGCACTCGAGATCGCTCGCCGCCGCGGTCAGCCCGTCGTCATCACGGCTGACATCCGGGCCCTGGGTGTGCCCTCGGTCGGCATGGAAGTGCTGTTTGCCCCGCTGCGCGGCACCACCGGCGAGACCGACCGGTTCATCGGCCTCTACCAGCCCATCGCCATGATCCAGCGCCTCATGGGGCGACCGGCCCACGAACTGGGCGTCCGATCGATCCAGCCGCTCGGCATCGCAAACCAGGAAGGCCCGCAGCTGCGGCTTGCCACCCTGCACGGGCGACGGATCGCCTAGCTCCGGGTCGGATCGACCACACAGGCCTCAAGGGCCTCAAGCAACTCGCGCCATGCCCCGGCGATCCCGGGGGTCCAGGCCTGGCCCAGCACGTCACGCAGGGTCTCGGCGACGACGCCGAAGAAGGTTCCGAACACGGCGGGCGACACACCATAGCCCTCGTGGTTCATCGACTCGCTCAGGATCAGGTTCGCCCCGTACTGGCGGTTGCCGACGAAATCCAGCATGGCGCGGATCACCTGGGACAGCATTTCGCCCCGCACCTGCTGGTCAGGGTCCATGCAGAACAGCGCCTCCATGTCCGGATGCCGGGCAAACAGGCGCGCATAGACCAGCGGGGTCAGATCCTCGCAAAGCTCGGCCGCAAGCTCGAACGTCTCTTCGATCAGCGCCCCGTCCATAAGCCTCAGTCCCGACCGGCAGCATCCAGGTCGGCGAGGATCTGCGCCGGCAGGACCAGTCGCGCGGCCTGCATCAGTTCCTCCAGCTGCTCGACCGAGGTCGCACTGGCGATCGGCGCGGTGATCGCCGGATGGGCCATGATCCAGGCCAGGGCCAATTGGGCCGGGTTGGCTCCGGTCGCGGCGGCGGCGGCGTCGAGGGCCGCCAGGACCTTGAGCCCCTTGGCATTGAGATAGTCGCGCTTGATGGTCGCGCCCCGCGCCCGCCCGTCCACATCGGCGGCGGTGCGATACTTGCCGGTCAGGAACCCAGAGGCGAGGCCGTAGAAGGGAATGATGCCGAGGCCCTCGGCCTCGGTCAGCCGGTCCAGGGCCCCCTCGACCTCGACCCGGTCATACAGGTTGAACTTCGGCTGGATGGTCTCGTAGCGCGGCAGGCCGGCCGCCGACGACGCGCCGAGGGACTGCGCCAGGCGCTCCGGCGTGAAATTCGAGGCCCCGATCGCCCGTACCTTGCCGGCCCTGACCAGCCGGCCATAGGCCTCGAGCGTCTCTTCAACCGGCGTGTCGGCATCGTCGCGGTGCGACTGGTAGAGGTCGATATGGTCGGTCTGCAGCCGCCGGAGCGACTCCTCGACCGCCGTCTCGATATTGGCGGCCGAAAGGCCCGGCCGCGCGGGCCACATGGCGACCTTGGTCAGGATCAGCACATCGTCGCGACGGCCCCGCGCCTTCAGCCAGCGACCGATGACGCTTTCAGACTCGCCGCCGGTGTGGCCCGGCACCCAGGCAGAATAGACATCCGCCGTGTCGATGGCGTTGAAGCCGCCGTCGACAAAGGCGCCGAGCAGACGATGCGAGGTCGCCTCGTCCGCCGTCCAGCCGAAGACATTGCCTCCGAAAATCAGGGGCGCGGTGGACAGGCCGGAACGGCCGAGCGGGCGACGCTGCATCGAAAACTCCCGGGATCGACCGGGGGCCCCGCGAGAGGTCCCCGGTCAGGACTGGATCAGGCCGCGACGGCGCGACCGTCTTCGAAGACCGGCACATCCATCGGCGCCAGCGTGGTCTTGCCGCGGATCAGGTCACTGGCGCGCTCGGCGATCATGATGGTCGGCGCATTGGTATTGCCGCCCACCAGGGTCGGCATCACCGAGGCATCGATGACCCGCAGGCCGGCAAGGCCCTGGACCCGCAGCTGGTCGTCGACCACCGCCATGGAATCGCCGGCCGTGCCCATCCGGCAGGTGCCGACCGGGTGATAGATGGTCTCCGACTTGGCGCGGATCCAGGCGTCGAGGTCCGCATCGCTGCGCACATCGGCCCCAGGGGCGTATTCGGCGTCGCGATAGGGATCGAGCGCGGCCTGGGCCACGACTTCGCGGGCCATGCGGACGCCTTCGCGCAGGGCGCGGCGATCCTCGTCGGTGGCCAGATAGTTGCCCAGGATGGTGGGATCATCGAACGGATCGGCCGAGCGCAGCCCGACCTTGCCCCGGCTTTCGGGGCGCAGCTGGCAGACGTGCAGCGTGAAGCCGTCCTTCTCGACCACGACCTTGCCGTGATCCTGCATGATGGCCAGCACGCCGTGGATCTGCAGGTCGGGCCGGTCGAGATCCGGCCGCGACTTGATGAAGGCCCCGCTTTCCAGGAACTGCTGACGGCCCAGGCCCTGGCCCAGCAACATGTAGGACAGGCCGGTGGCCAGTTTCTTCAGCCCCTTGTTGGCCGAATAGGCCGTGGTCAGGTTCTTGGCCGTCCATGAGGCGCAGACATCCAGGTGATCCTGGAGGTTGGCGCCGACGCCCTTCGACTCGTGGACGACGTCGATGCCGTGCTGGCGCAGCAGGTCTGGATCACCGATCCCCGCCAGTTGCAGGATCTGCGGCGACTGGACCGCTCCGGCGCAGAGCAGGACCTCGGCATCGGCATGGGCCACGGCCTTGGCTCCGCCCTTGCCGACCACATATTCGACGCCGATCGCCCGGCCCTTTTCGATCAGGATCCTGGTGGTGCGGGCCTCGGTCACGCAGGTCAGGTTCGGACGCGACAGGGCTTCGGTCAGATAGGCCGCCGCCGCGCTCCAGCGCTTGCCGTCGCGGATCGTCAGGTCGTAGGGGCCAAAGCCTTCCTGCTGGTAGCCGTTGAAGTCCCGGGTGGTCTTGTAACCCGCCTGACGGCCGGCCTCGATCAGGGCCGGATAGAACGGGCTGGGCGACTCGCCCTTCGATACATGCAGCGGGCCCGCGCCGCCATGGTAGGCATCGCCGCCGGCATGGTGCGTTTCCGAGCGCTTGAAATAGGGCAGGACTTCCGAATAGGACCAGCCCGACAGGCCCATCTGGCGCCACTGGTCATAGTCGCGCGCATGGCCGCGGATATAGACCATCCCGTTGATCGCCGAGCTGCCGCCCAGCCCCTTGCCGCGCGGCCACCAGAGCTTGCGATCATCCAGGTGCGGCTCGGCCTCGGTCCAGAAGCCCCAGTTCTGCTCGCCCTTGGCCTTGATCAGTTCGCCAACGCCGGCGGGCATCTTGACGAGGATCGAGGTGTTCTTGCCGCCGGCCTCCAGCAGCAGGACCTTGATATTGGGGTCTTCCGTCAGACGGGCCGCAAGCACGCAGCCGGCCGAACCGGCCCCGATGACGATGTAATCGAAGCGTTCACTGGCCATGGCCCCGACGCCCTCCCTGAATGTTATCGTTGTTAAGACAGAGAGTGGCGCGGCTTTTCATTCGGCACAAGAGTGCCCGTCAGGCACCGGCGAAACTGCAGGGCCCGCCGGTCAGTCCGGGCGGAGCTCGACCATCTCGCGGGCATACCGCTTCCAGTTCTCCACATAGTGCAGCGCCGAAGCCTGCAGGATCAGGGCATGCTGCTCGCCGATCTCGCGCACCACCTTGCCCGGGGCCCCCACGACCATGCTGTTGTCAGGGATCTCCTTGCCCTCGGTGATCAGGGCACCGGCACCGATCAGGCAGTTCCTGCCGATTTTCGCGCCATTCAGGACAATGGCCCCGATTCCGATCAGCGAGCCGTCGCCGATCGTGCAGCCGTGCAGCATCACCATGTGACCGATGGTCACGTTCGAACCGATGGTCAGCGGCGCGCCATGGTCCGTGTGAAGAACAGATCCGTCCTGAACGTTGCTGTTTTCACCGATCACAATGGGATCGTTGTCCCCGCGGATAACCGTTCCCCACCAGATACTTGCGTTCTTCTTGAGGACGACATTGCCCATGACCGAGGCGGTCGGCGCGATCCAGTATTCACCCTGGCCAGGCAGCTCCGGCCTTGCAGTGCCCAATGAATAGACAGTCATCCGTATGCCCCATAACCTGAAAATCGCGGCTTGATTAATCTCTGATAAACCACGTTAGCATCATCCTAGTCGGGCGAATCGACGGGGTAAAAGCCTTGATTCACACCGGGCCGATGTTCGGTCCCGGCTCCCGGCAACGGAGACCACGGTGTCGCTCTTGGCGTTCAGGCGTTCTCTGAGACCCCCGCCTTCCCGGCCCAGTGCCGCGCCTCGTGGCGCACCCGTCTCCGTACATCTCCTCCCCACCGCCAAGGACGACGCCATACGGCCTCGTCCTTTTTTCATGCCTGAATGGAGGCTTTCATGACCAAGCGAGCCCTGAAGCGTATGGCGCGCGAAGGCGCGATCGAGACCGGCCACTTTTCGGATGACGCCAAGGTGCGCCGTCTGCCGGTCGATCATCGCGAGCGCGGGAACGGATGGTCACCCCTGGGCCATGAAGGGCCAGCCAAAGGGCCAGAGCGAGATCAGAGCTATCTAAAGACCATAAAACCCAAATCACCCGGCCAGGCGGAGTTGATGGAGGCCATCGACAAGAAGAACCTGGTCATGGCGCTCGGCCCGGCCGGAACCGGCAAGACCTATATCGCCATCGCCAAGGCGGTCGAGGCCCTCGAAGCCGGAACGGTGGCCCGCATCGTCCTGTCGCGCCCCGCCGTCGAGGCCGGCGAGTCGATCGGCTACCTGCCCGGCGACATGGAAGACAAGCTGGCCCCCTATCTGCGCCCGCTCTATGACGCCCTCACCGACCGGCTTTCGACCCGCCGGATGCGGGCCCTGATGGCCGAAGGCGCCATCGAGATCGCCCCGGTCGGCTTCATGCGCGGTCGCACCCTGAACAACGCCTTCGTGGTCATCGACGAGGCCCAGAACTGCACCTACATGCAGCTGAAAATGCTGCTGACCCGGCTGGGCTGGCACTCGACCATGGTCGTGACCGGCGATCCCAACCAGTCCGACCTGCTGCCCGGTATTTCCGGTCTTGCGGACGTGGCGGCGCGGTTTGAAGCGGTCGAAAACATCGGCGTGGTCCGCCTCGCCGATCGCGACATCGTCCGCCACCCCCTCGTCGCGGAGATGCTGGGCGTTCTGTAACGCCGGAACCAACCGGACCTTCGACGGACAGGCCGGCCCCAAGCCGGCCTGTTTGCCGTCTGGCGTCCCCGAAAGACGGCGAATGACTCTTGAAAGTTTTGCCCGCCGGGATCAGTCTCTCATGAGTTGAGCGCGCCTGCTGAAGGCAGGTCCCGCCCGCCTGGACGTCAGGAGACAATCGATGTCGCTGTTCCGTTCCGCCTTGGTTGCAACCCTGCTCATGGCCTCGGCCGCTTCGCCGGTCGCGGCGCAGCAGTTTGTCATTCCGCAATCTGGCGCAGAGCGAATGAGTCAGTTCGACCTCTGGAGCCGGCAGTTGACCGCCATAGGCGGAGCCCGAGCCACCCAGGCTCAATGGAAGCGCGCTGTGCGGGCGGCAGCCCTGATCAACGCCAACCGCTGCAAGGATGCCTATCTGCTGGCCGCCCACGAACAGGACGAGCGACTGGCCAAGCGCGTCTATGAGGTCTGCACCGCCCCGGCCTGAGGCGCGTTCCGGATCTTGCGCGAAATGCGCATCAAGACTTGAGTTTGAGGCGGTCGGGCGTGCAAGGTCCGGCCGCCTTAACTGTTTTCAGGACCGCTTCATGGCTGATGCCGCCTCTGTCCCCCGCTCGGAGTTTACCACGCGGGGCGTCCTGCTCGGGATCGGGATCACGCTCGTGTTCACGGCGGCCCAGGTTTATCTGGGCCTGAAGGTCGGCCTGACCTTCGCCACCTCGATCCCGGCGGCGGTGATCTCGATGGCCCTGCTGCGGCTGTTCAAGACCGGTACCATCCAGGAAAACAACATCGTCCAGACCATCGCCTCGGCGGCGGGAACGCTGTCTTCGGTGATCTTCGTCCTGCCGGGCCTGCTGATGATCGGCTGGTGGGCCAATGTGCCGTTCCTGCCCACCTTCGGGGCCTGTGTCGTCGGCGGCGTTCTGGGCGTGATGTACACGATCCCGCTGCGCCGGGCCCTGGTGACCAATTCCGACCTGCCCTACCCCGAGGGCGTCGCCGCCGCCGAGGTGCTGAAGGTCGGCACCGGCTCGCGTGAAGGCGCAGCCGAGGGGCAAGCGGGCCTACTGGCGGTCGCCGCAGGCACCATCGCCTCGGCCCTGTTCGCGGCCCTCGCCGCCGCCAAGATCTTCGCCGCCGAGGTCTCGGCCTATTTCAAGGCCGGTGCCGGTGCGACCGGCATCGGTGCCTCCAGCTCCCTGGCGCTGATGGGGGCCGGCCACCTGATGGGCATCACGGTCGGCATCGCCATGTTCGCGGGCCTGGCCATCGCCTGGGTGATTCTGGTCCCGATCATGACCAGCCTGCACCCGATGGACGGGGCCGATGCCGCCAAGCATGCCCTCACCGTCTGGAAGACCGAGGTCCGATTCATGGGGGCCGGCGTGATCGGTGCCGCCGCCATCTGGACCCTGGGCAAGCTGGCCGCGCCGATCTGGAGCGGCCTGACCTCGGCCCTCGACGCCGGCAAGGCCCGCAAGGCCGGGGGCGCGGCCCTGCCCCGCTCGGAACAGGACATCCCGATCACCCTCGTGGGCCTGATCGCCCTGATCATGCTGGCCCCGGCCGGCTGGTTCCTGGCCCAGTTCCTGGTCGGCGGCCCGATCGTCAGCCTGACGACGCCGCTCGTCGCCATCGGCATCGGCTATGTGGTTGTCGCCGGTATGCTGGCCGCCGCCGTCTGCGGCTACATGGCCGGCCTGATCGGTTCGTCCAACAGCCCGGTCTCCGGCATTGCCATCCTGACCGTGCTCGGGGCCTCGCTGATGGTCGGCGCCGTGGCGCGCGGCATGATCGGGCCCGACGTTACCAAGGCCCTCGTGGCTTTTGCCCTCTATGTGACGACCATCGTCCTGGCCGTGGCCGTGGTCGCCAATGACAACCTGCAGGACCTCAAGACCGGCCAACTGGTCGACGCGACCCCGTGGAAGCAGCAGGTGGCCCTGGTCATCGGCGTCGTCGCCGGATCGATCGTCATTCCGCTGGTGCTGGAACTGCTGAACCGCTCGAACGGTTTTGCCGGCGCGCCCAATCTCAATGCCATCGCCAATGATCCCCTGGCCGCGCCGCAGGCAACCCTGATCTCGACCCTGGCCAAGGGCGTGCTGGGCGGCGACCTGAACTGGGGCCTGCTGGGGATCGGGGCCCTGATCGGGGCCGGTCTGGTCGTCGTGGACGCCGTGCTGCGCAAGTCCAGCGCCGGCAAGTTCAGCCTGCCGCCGCTGGGCGTCGGCCTTGCCATCTACCTGCCCAGCTCGGTCACCGCGCCGGTGGTGGTCGGGGCCGTCGCCGGCTGGATCTATGACAAGGTCGTCGCCAAGGACCGAACCGCCGAGCCCGCCAAGCGGCTGGGCGTTCTGGTCGCCTCCGGCTTCATCGTCGGCGAGAGCCTGTTCAATGTCGCCCTGGCCGGGATGATCGTGCTCAGCAACAAGGGCGAGCCCCTGGCCGTGCCCTTCGCGCCGTCCGAGCATGTCGGCATGATCCTGGCCCTGATCGCCGCAGCGATCACCGTGTTCGGCCTCTACCGCTGGGCCCGCCAGGCGGCGGTGAAGACGGCTGAGGCCTGAGACCTCGAGATGCTGAAGGTCTGGGGCCGCCGATCCTCCTTCAATGTCCAGAAGGTGCTTTGGCTTGTGGGGGAGCTTGATCTTCCCCACGAGCACATCCCCGCCAGCGGCGATTTCGGCGGACTCGACGATCCAGGTTTCCTGGCAATGAACCCGCATGGGCGCATACCCGTCATCGATGACGGCGGGACGATCGTCTGGGAATCTCACGCCATCCTGCGCTACCTAGCCGCCCAGCATGGCGGACTAGCCTGGTGGCCGAAAACGCCTGCCGACCGCGTTGCGACTGACGGCTGGATGGACTGGGCCCAGAGCACCTTGCAGCACGACTTCCTGACCGGGGTCTTCTGGGGGTGGTATCGAACCCCGGAGACCCAGCGCGACCTGACCGCCGTAAGAACCGCCCTCGCCGCCTGCGCCCGTCATTTCACCTTGCTGGACGAGGTCCTGGCTAGACGGCCGTTCCTGGGCGGTGCCGCACCCGGTCTGGCGGACATTCCGTTGGGGACGCACCTCTATCGCTACTTCGCGCTTGAGATCGACAGAGCGCCAACGCCGCATGTCGAGGCTTGGTACACGCGCCTTCGCGAGCGACCCGCATATCGTCAACACGTCATGATCCCGTTCGCCGAGATGAAAGGCCGACTCGCTTACTAAGCCCCCGCCAGGATCGTGAACACCACCTCGGCGCGGCCGCGATAGCCCAGCGACTCATAGAGACCGATGGCCGTCGTATTGTCGGCATAGCTGTGCAGGAAGGCCTGCTCGCCGCGCGCCAGGATGCCGGCCGTCACATCGCGCAACAGTCGGGCGGCATAGCCCTGGCCGCGATGGTCGGGATGCACGCAGACACCGCTGGCCTCGGTGAAGCCGTCCGGACGCATCCGCTCACCGGCCATGGCGACAAGCTGCCCCGCAACCCGCACGCCGATAAAGCGGCCCAGTTCGTGGGTGCGGGTAAAAAAGGGTCCGGGTTTGGTCAGGGTCGCCAGGGCCAGCATCTCGGCCGCATCGGCGTCGCCCAGGGTCAGGATCTCGAAGGCCACATCCCAGGCCGGGACGACCTGGGTGGCGGTCATCTGCAGGCAGACGGCATCGGAGACCAGGCGGGTCTCCGGAACCGGCGGAAAGGCCTTGGGCTCGACCAGCCCCGTCTCGCCATGGGCCGCCACCAGGGTGCCGAGATCGGCCAGCGCTTCACGGGAAAAATCGGCCGTGGCGGCAAACAGGCCAAAGTCCGGCGCGACCCGGACGGCCAGCCCGTTGCGGATCGCCCTATCCGCCTGCCGGCCGCTGAAGGCCGACCAGACCGGCCGGTCGAGGACGTGCACGCTCATCGGTGACCCTGTCCGCCCGCGCCATCCGGCCAGGGATTGAAGACCGGCCCGCCCCAGGCCTCAAAATCCCGCACATTGCGCGTGACGATGGTCAGGCCGTGGACCTCGGCCGTGGCCGCCAGGAAGGCATCCATGACGGGGATCGTGCGACGGGCCGTGTCGCCGGCGCGGCGTAGCCGGCCATGGACCAGGGCGACCTCGCCGTCTACCGGCAGCAGGCGCTCGGCGAAGTCTGCCACCAGGCTCGCCCGCCAGAGGCGAAGTTCGTCGGCCTTTCGCCCGGGCGGAAGCCGCTCGATGCCGTAGCTGACCTCCGCCAGACTGACGACGCTGACGAACAGGCTGGCGCGCGGCTGAGAGGCCAGCCAGTTCGATACGGCAGGATGGGAAACCTGTTTGGTCGAATCCGAGACGACATTGGTGTCGAGCAGGAACATCAGAACTCGACGGGGGTTCGCCCGACATCCTTGTCGCGCCTGAACAGGTCCGCGTGCTCCTCGTCGGTCAGCACGCCGAAGCGGGGATCCAGCCAGGGCTTTGCCGCGCCCGAAGAGGCTGAGTGAACCGCCTCATTCAGGCGCCGATATTCTTCAGCCGACACCACCACAACGGCGTCCTTGCCGTTCCTGGTCAGGCGCTGCGGCCCCTCGGTACGGGCCCGCTCGACCAGTTCACTGAACTTCGCCTTGGCCTCCGCCAGGCTCCAGGTTCCGTCGGGCATCACACCCTCCGATAGAGAATGACCACTTTGACCAGTCTAGTCAAAGTGGTCATTCTTGCAAGATTTCCTAGTCGAGGTCTTCGGCCAGGATCGCCATTTCGAACATGTAGGAGCCGTCCTCGTCCTCGTCCTGGAAGACCACGCCGATGAACTCGCCGGCCACTTCGACCTCGGCGGAGTCCTTCTGCTTGGGACGGGCCTTCAGGGCGATGTGCGGGTTGCCGAAGGTGCGCTTGAGATGCTTTTCGATCTTGGCGATGGCTGCAGCGTCCACGGGGAGCTCCTTGTGTCGAATGGGGCGCCGCGGCGCGTATCGTGGCGAACCTAGCGTCCCGCGCCGCAGTGGCAAGCCGCTTCCGTCCCGAATTCAGGATTGGCCGTGGACGAACTGACGCAGGCCCCGGGCTAGGGCGCGAGGGGCTTCAGGCGGATCTCATAGAGGCGCGGCCACAGCTTGCCGGTGACGAACAGCCGGTCGGTCGCCGTGTCATAGGCGATGCCGTTCAGCACATCGACGCGGTTCCCGGCCCGGTCGGCCTCAGTCAGCAGGCCCGTAAGGTCGATCCAGCCCGTCACCTTGCCGGTCGCCGGATCAATGCGGGCGATCAGGTCGGTCTGCCAGATGTTGGCGAAGACCTCGCCCTTCACCCACTCTAGTTCATTGAGGTTGTCCACCGGCCGACCCGCATCGGTGACCTGCACGCGGCCGGTCTCCTTCAGGGTCTCGGGGTCGAGGAACCGCAGGCTCGATGTGCCGTCGCTCATGATCAGCCGGCGGTCATCGCGGGTCAGGGCCCAGCCTTCGCCGGGATAGCTGAACTCGCCCAGCTTTTCGAACGTGGCGATGTCGTAGATGAAGCCGGTCTCGTGCTTCCAGGTCAGCTCGATCAACCGGTCTTTCCAGTCGATGATACCTTCGCCGAAATAGCGGGACTCGATCAGCCGTTCCTGTTCCGGAACGCCGGTCTCCAGCGTCACCTTGCGGATCGACGAGCGCCCCTCCAGGCCGGTGCTTTCAAACAGGAAGCCGTCGCGCCAGAACAGGCCCTCGGTGAAGGCCCCGGTGTCGTGGGGATAGGCGCGCACGACCTCGAAGCCGTAGCGCGGGGCCGGCTGGGCGGAGGCCGGCGACCAGAGCCCCGTCGCCAGCCCGGCGGCGAGGACCAGTCCTGTCCAGAAGCCAGGCCGCACTCAGATCACGTAGTCGTAGACGGCCTCGGCCAGGGTGTGGTCCATCGTGCGGGCCGGCTCTTCGCAGGTCGGGCAGTTGACGATGCGGGCCGGCACCCCGGCGGCCGTGCAGTGCGGCGGCACCGGCTTGAGCACCACCGAGCCCGAGGCCACCTTGGCATAGTCGCCGATGGTGATGTTGCCGAGCACCTTGGCCCCGGCCCCGAGCAGGACACCCTTGCCGATCTTCGGATGGCGATCCCCGCGTCCGGCCCCGGTGCCGCCCAGGGTGACGCCGTGCAGCATCGAGACGTCGTCGCCGACCACGGCGGTCTCGCCGATGACGATCCCGGTGCCGTGGTCGATGAACACGCCGGAGCCGATCCGGGCGGCCGGGTTGATGTCGACCTGGAAAATCTCGCTGGTCCGGCTCTGCAGATGGAAGGCCAGGGTTTCGCGGCCCTCGTTCCACAGCCAGTGCGAGACCCGGTGGGTCTGCAGGGCCAGGAAGCCCTTGAAGAACAGGAACGGCTGGACATAGCCCTTGCAGGCCGGATCGCGCTCGAACACGGCGCGCAGGTCGGCTTCGGCGGCGGCGATCAGGGCGGGATCCGAACGAAAGGCGTCAGCCGCGAACTCGCGCGCCGTCATGGCCCGCATCTCCTGGTCACCCAGCTTGCGCGCCAGCTGGAAGGTCAGGGCGTCGGCGAGATTGTCGTGGCTGAGGATCACCGCATTGAGCAGCGAGGCCAGGGCCGGTTCGGCCCGGGCCGCATGCTCAGCCTGGTTGCGCAGGGCCGCCCAGACGGGGGGCGTCGACTGCTCCGTGACGACTTCCAGACGTTTAGCCACCGGCCATTCTCCCATTCGCTGCAGAGACTAGTACATTCTTTTTAGAAACGCACTAGTCGTCACGGGCGGCAACCTCGCCCCTCGCCGCCGGACCCTATCCTAGCACAAGACGGGCGAGATCGCGCGGCAGCTCTCCCTTGACCGCCATATGGTGTACGCGAAGCAGAAGTGCCACCGTCAGCACGTCGGGCATGTGGCCGCCGACCGCCGCCTCAAGGGCCTCGCTGAACGGCACCCGGGCGACGGCGAGATCCTCGGTCTCGTCCGGCGCGGTCGGGGCCGGCGACAGCCCCATGGCCAGAAATCCGAAACCGATTTCGTCCGTCACGGAGTTGGACAGCTCCAGCCGCAGGAGCGGCCGCCAGTCCGACGCCACCAGCCCGACCTCCTCGGCCAGCTCGCGCTTGGCTCCGTCCAGAGGATCCTCACCGAGCGGCGCGCCGCCTTCCGGCAATTCCCAGCTGTATTTGGCGATGGCGAAGCGGTTCTGACCGACCAGGGTCACGGTCCCGTCCTCATGCAGGGGCACGACGCCGATCGCCTGGTTCTTGAACGATACCTTGCCGTAAAGCGCCGGCCGGCCCGTCGGCGCGATCGCCTGGTACTCGGTCACGGCGATCCACGGATTGTCATAGACGGGCTTGCTGCTGCTGACGCCCCAGGGCTGGCCATGCGGCTTTAGCCAGGACGGCTTGCGGGCATCAGAGGTGTCGGACATGGGCACTCGCGACTTGTGGCGACCGGCCTGCGGCCATAGGTGTCAGCTAGTACAATGCTTCGAGGAGATCGTCTTGACCGGTTCCGTTCCCCCCGCCCCGGCGTTTGGCGAAGCCCTGCCGGTCGAGGCCTCGGACGAAGCGCTGCGCTTCCTGGCGCAACGTCGCTCGGCCTCGGCCATGACCCTGACGGCCCCCGGCCCTGATGATCAGGCTTTGACCGACCTGCTCCGCATCGCCGCCCGCGTGCCGGACCACGGCAAGCTGGCCCCGTGGCGCTTTGTCATCCTGCGCGGCGAGGCCAAGGACACTTTCGCCGAGCGGATCACCCCCCTCGCCGACAGCCAGGCCAATCCGGTCAAGGCCAAGGCCGCCCTGCGCAAGCTCACTCGCCCGCCGGTCTGTATCGCGGTCATCTCGCGCCACATCCCCGGCGAGATCCCGGAATGGGAACAGCGGCAAAGCGCCTCGGCGGTATGCCATCAAATGCTGCTGGCCGCCGCCGCCATGGGCTGGGGCGCCAACTGGATCACCGACTGGTACAGCTATGACCCGCGTGCCCTGACCCTTCTGGGCGTCGCCGAGGGCGAGCAGGTCGCCGGCTATCTCTATCTGGGCACCGCCACAGAAGCCCCGCAGGAACGCCAGCGCCCCGATATCGCGGCCATAACCTCAGAATGGGCCCCGGCCTGAAGGCGGCGTTCACATCCGCGCGTTAGAGTGTCTTCGAACCGCTGGAGACGACGACCATGACGCGACGCAACGACCCCTGGACCGGCCTGGCCTGGGACCTGTGGGCCATGGGCCTGGAGGCCTCGTCGGTGATCGGCCTGCGCACCCTGAAGATCGCCGCAGGCGGCGCGACCGCCGACGCCGAGATCCGACTGATGGTCAGCGAGAAGGTCGCGGCCAGTTTCGCCCTGCCGATGATGGCCATGACCGGCCGGCTCGGAACCAGCAGCCAGGCGGTGGCGTCACGCTCGATCACCCACCTGCGCCGCAAGGTCCGCGCCAACCGGCGACGGCTGTCGAAAGGCTGAGCCTCAGCCGCGTCCGCGGTAGGGCGCCACGCCCTGGTCAGGCACCCACAGGCCTTCGGGAGCCGGGCCGGTCTGCCAGAAGACGTCGATGGGAATACCGCCGCGCGGATACCAGTAGCCGCCGATGCGCAGCCAGCGCGGCTCGGCGATCTCGACGATCTTGCGGGCCACCTTGACCGTGCAGTTCTCGTGGAACGAGCCGTGATTGCGGAAGCTGGTCAGATAGAGCTTCAGCGACTTGCTTTCGATCAGCCAGTCGCCCGGCGCATAGTCGATGACCAGATGGGCAAAGTCCGGCTGTCCGGTCACCGGGCACAGGGAGGTGAACTCCGGGGCCACGAAGCGGGCCAGGTACAGCACATCGGATTGCGGATTGGGCACACGCTCGAGGACCGCCGTTTCGGGGCTCTCGGGGGCATCGACCATCTGGCCGAGCTGGGTGACGTTGAGATCTGTCATGGGCGGGATTTAGGCTTCTCGCCGCAACGAGACAAGCGGTCCCGGTCCGGCTACAACAGTCCAAACACGTGTTCGAACGCGGGAGGGACGACATGAGTGGACGGGATTTCGACGGCTTTACGGTGGTGGTGACCGGTGGCTCCACCGGCCTTGGCCGGGCCATTGCGGTCGAAACCGCCCGGCGCGGCGCCGCCCTGGTCGTGATCAACTATGCCCGCAGTGCCGATGAGGCCGAGGAAACCGCCCGTCTGGTCGCGGCCGAGGGCTCCCGGGCCGTCACCGTCCAGGGCGATGTCTCCATCGACGAAGACTGCCAAAGGATCGCCGCCGCCGCCGCCCCGAGCGGCCGGATCGATGCCCTGTTCAACAATGCCGGCATGACCAAGTTCGCGCCCAACCATGCCGATCTGGATGCCGTGGACGCCGACGATTTCCTGCGGCTCTACGCCGTGAACGTCGTCGGAGCCTTCCAGATGGTGCGGGCTGCCCGCAGCCTGCTGGAAGCCGCCCCCCAGCCCGGGGCCGTGGTCAATACCAGCTCGATCGCCGGTGTGGTCGGCAACGGCTCCTCGATCCCCTATGCGGCCTCGAAGGGGGCCATGACCACCATGACCCTCTCCCTGGCCCGCGCCCTGGCCCCACTGATCCGGGTCAATGCCATCTGCCCGGGATTCATCGATACGCCCTGGTTCGGCAAGGCCATGGATGCCGACCGGGTCGAACGCCTGCGGACCGGCGCGGCAGCGGCGACGCCGCTGAAGGTTGCCTCGACGGCGGAGGATGTCGCCGGAGCTGCAGTCTTCCTGGCCTCCACCGCATCGCGCCACGTGACGGGCGAAACCCTGCTCGTCGATGCCGGTCTGCACCTGGGCGGCGCGAGTCTGTCGATGCGCTGAAGACACGGGCAAAGGTAAACAAGTGTTCAGCATCTACTGTGGCCTAGCACGGTGAATCTGAAGCAAATTCGTCACACTTCGCCCAAACTTTAGCCGAAGAACGCCGTTCGCACTGGCGCTTTGTCTGCCTTGATTGCAACTACAGGCGTGTGAGTGGCTATTTGCTGCTGACGCCAATGCGCTTGCAGGCGCAGTCGGTCGCGGGGTTCGCCCTGACGGACGACACAGACAAGGGGATAAAACCAATGAAATTCGCAAAGATTGCTCTCGTCGCGGCTGCGGCCACGGTTGCTCTGAGCGGCGCGGCCATGGCTGATGAGCTGAAGCTGTCCTACAACGTCGGTATCGCCAGCGACTACGTGTTCCGCGGCGTCAGCAACACCCAGGAAGATCCGCAGATCTTCGGCGGCATCGATGCGTCCTACGGCATCGGCTATGCCGGCGTCTGGGCCTCGAACGTCGATTTCGGCACCGATGACCCGAGCGCGGAAATCGACCTCTATGCCGGTGTGAAGCCGACCCTGGGCGATACCTCGCTCGACCTCGGCGTCATCTACTACGGCTATGTCGACGACAAGGGCGCGACCCCGGGTCAGTACGGCTACCTGGAACTGAAGGCCGCCGCCTCGCGCGCTGTCGGCAAGGCCACCGTGGGCGTCGCCGCCTACTACTCGCCCGAGTTCCCCTTCGAGAGCGGCAATGCCTTCTACTACGAAGTGAACGGCTCGCTGCCGGTCGCCGAGAAGCTGTCGGTCAGCGCTGCCCTGGGTCACCAGGAAATCAAGCACGCCGGCGACTACAACACCTGGAACATCGGCGCGACCTACGCTCTGACCGAAAAGCTGGCCGCTGACCTGCGCTACTCGGACACCGACGAGCACGGCTACGGCGCCATCTACGGCGACCGCATCACGGTCAGCCTGAAGGCCGCCTTCTAAGAACGCCAGACGTCAACGACGTTGAAGCGAGCCGCCCCGGGCAACCGGGGCGGCTTTTTCTTTGCCGGCCTGAAGAGAATTCAGTCGGTAACGTCGACCATGCCGGCCGGCGGCTGCGGTGGCCGCATCACGAGGACGGCGACAAAAACGATCGCAACCAGGGCCGCAAAGAGCTGGAAGGTCGGCGCAAAGCCGCCCAGCCGGTCGCGCATTGCCCCGCCGATGAAGGGCCCCGCCGCCGATACCGCACCGACCAGGCAGGTCAGTGAGAAAAGCTCCAGATTACTGCGCCGGCCATAATAGTTGAGAAGCAGAACCGTCACCGCCAGGACGGTCAGGCCGAAGCCTATGCCCGTGCCGATCGCATAGAGCAGCATCATCGGCATCGTCGTCGCGGACGCCAGGGCCAATAGCCCCGCCACCAGCATGGCCTGGGCCCCGACCAGCAGTCCCTTCGGATCGATCCGGTCCCCCAGCAGCCCGCCGCCCAGCCGGGCCAGGGTTTGCATCAGCGATTCGAGGCTCAGCATCTTGGCGGCGAGTGCCGCTGCGGCGACACTGGCGACCCCGGCGGCGATGCCGATCTCGGTCAGGTGGGTAACGGACAGACTGGCGACGGTCACCCCCACCAGCAGATGCGTGAAATAGGCTGCGGCCAGAATGTAGAACTGCGGGGTGCGCAGGGCGGCCGAGACCGGCCATTCCCGTGAGGTACGGTAGACGCTCGGATGAGGCGGGGCGTCCCGGGCGGCCTGCTCGACCTCGAGATCGACGGTCTGGGCAGCCGTCCGCAGCCAGCGCGATCCGCCGACCAGGGCCGCGCAGGCCAGGCCGATCACCGCGACCAGAACCGCCTGGGCCTGCCAGAAGCCGTGCCAGTCATCGCCGCTGGCCTGCATGAACGCATTGGCGATCAGGGGCCCCGCCGCGCCGCCCAGCGAACCGAAGGTGAAATAGATCCCGAACGGCAGGGCGCGCTGGCGATAGAGCGCCGACAGGACATGGGTCCCCGGGATCAGGGCCGCCATCTGGAACCCGACACCACACAGGGCCGCCCCGGCATAGTAGCGAGCGATGCTGTCGGCACCGGCAAAGCCCAGCAGGCCGAGCGCCAGGATCGCGACGCCGCCGATCAGCGTGCCCCGCACCCCGATCCGGCGGATCAGGATGGCCGGAAGCCAGGACGAGGCGCCCGTGAACACCCCCAGGACCGAGAAGCCGAGAAAGGCCTTCTCGAAGCTCCAGTTCAGCTGACCGATCATCGCAGGCAAAACCACGCCCAGCGACCCGTAGGTCGACGCCGTGATCAGGAACAGCAGCAGGCTGAAGCCGGCCAGCAGGCTGGTTCGGCGCAGATCGAGGGCTTTCACAGGGTCAGAAGGTCCGCTTGAGGGTCACACGCCATTCGCGGCCCTTGCCGGGCAGCGCGCCCAGATTGGCATAGGTGTCGGCATCGGGGGTGAAATAGAAGGCGTTGAACAGGTTTTCGACGTTCAGAAGCGCCGTATAGGGGCCTCGGGTCACATAGGCCGAGCCGTTGACGACCGCATAGGCAGGATAACGCACCGCATTCTGCACCGTGCCGCTGGTCTCGCTGACATGGGTAACCCCGAGGGTCGCCCCCGCCTGCCCCCAGTCTCTCGGCTTGGCGGTATAGGCCCCGTAGAGGCTGACCACCGATTTCGGCACGAGCGTATAGGCATAGTCGCCGCTCCGCCCGGGCAGGCCGGCGAAGCTCCAGGCCACATAGGAGCCGCCATAGGCGTTCGCGCCCGCCACTCCGGCGGTATAGGCCGGAATATACTGGAACGAGGTGTCCGGTCCCTTGATCGTGGTGCGCTGGGAATTTCCGGTCAGGGTGAAGCTCAGCTGCTCGCTGGCCAGCCAGCGGACCTCAAGCTCGACACCCTTGGCCCGCGTGCCCTGGACGGTCGGCGGCGAGGTGTTGGTTAGTTGGGTCCGGTTTTGGCGATAGGCCGCCAGTGAGCCGACCAGGGTTCCGTCCAGCCACTGCACCTTGACGCCCGCTTCAGCGAGGTCGGAACCGGATAGCCAGGAGCCGTTGGCCACCAGTGACGGGGCAATGTCACCGGCCTGGCTCATCTCGAGTGCAGAGGCCTTGGCATAGGACGCGTATGGCATCAGCCCGAGCGGGGCCCGGTAGGTCAGGCTGGCGTTCCAGGTCGCCTTGTTGCGATCAGCCACCTGCTTGCCGACCACGGTGTAGCTGAGGAAGCCGGTATCCTGGCTCTCCACCTCATAGTGATCGTAGCGGCCGCCGAGGATCAGGTTCCAGCGACCGGCCTTGAGGTCCGAGGTCAGGAACAGGCCCGACTGGGTCCAGGTCGAGCGGTTGTCGTTCTCCCAGCGCAGGCCGATCCCTCCGGCTTCGTCGGTAAAGGGGCTGTCGATCGTATCGGTCGGGGTGGCCCCGAAGGCGATGTCACGCCGGTCCAGCGCGATCAGGCCGCTGTTGAAGCTTTCCCGCCGCCGGCCTTCGAACCGCCGATGCGACGCGCCCAGCAGGGTTTCGCCCTGGATCATCCCGACCGTGGTCGGCAGGGACAGGGAGATCCGCCCCTCCGACACCCTGGCATCCACCGCAGACGGATAGCCGTAAGAGACGAAGCGCTCATTGTCCTGGCGGTCGTGGAACAGTTGCAGCTTCAGGGTCCGGTCACCGCCCAGATCCCGGGCGAGATCGAAATACAGCGTACCGGTGGTGGTCTTCGAAAAGTCGGCCGGGCTGACATAGACCGTGCGCCGGCCGAGGCGGGTCTTGCCGACGCCGGTGTCGAGCGTATGCACCGCGTCGCTGGCCGGAAAACCATAGAAGGGCAGATAAAGCGCGCTGGCATAGGGATAAAAGCCGACCTCATTGGGGGTCAGGCGACCATTGCCGTCGCTGTCCTTCAGGCTGGTATCGCGGCCGGTGATATAGGTTCGGTTGTCGATCAGGTCCTGGGTCAGGCGGTTCCAGCCGGCCGTCTGAACGTCACCGTCCGAGTGATAGACCATGCCACCGAAGGCCGTGCTCCAGCCCGAGCCGAGGTCGAAGTCGGCCGAGACCTCGGCCAGCTGGCGGCGCGGATAGATGCCCTTGTAATAGCTGTGGCTGTCTTCAGCCTCGCCATAGACATAGACCCCGCCCTCGGCGGCACCCAGTTGAACCGGCGCGCCGAACTGGCCCGAGACCTGCTTTTTGTTGTAGCTGCCGAAGGTCGCCGTCACCTCGCCTTCGGGTCCGGCCAGGAACCGGCCCTCATCACGGGCCGACTTGGGGATGAAATTGACGAGGCCACCGACCTTGCCCGCGCCATAGACCGGGGTCGGCGGACCGCGCAGGACCTCGATCCGCGCGGCACCGCCGATCGGGGTGGAGTAGGTTCCCCGGTTCTCGACGCGCTTGAAGCCCCGGAAGTAGTTCTCGGCCAGGGTCCCGCGGATGTTCAGCGCACCCGGGACCCCGTAAAAGCTGGCCGTGTGGGTGCCCGGTGACACCGAAGTGACTCCGTCGAGGGTCTCGATACCGAACCGCTCCAGGGTGGTGTCGCTGACCAGGCTGGCCGAGCGCGGCGTCTCGATCAGCGGCTTGGCAATGCCGAACACCGTGTCTGACGGCTGTTTCTCCAGGAGGCCGGCCTTGTCACGCGCCAGGACCAGCACGGCATCCACCGGGTCAGAGGCCTGATCTTGAGCCCGCACAGTCCCGGCGCTGACCAGCGTCAGAAGGCTGGCAGAGAGAAGAACAAGGCGAAACGACATGCGGACGAGCCCCGAAGACGCCCGGTGAAGTCGCCACCGGGCAAGTCACGACACTCTTCGAACCTGACGCAACGTCCGTCAAAATGCCGCCTGACATTTTAGAGTGTATTTTGAGGTCCTGTGGCGAACAGGCCTCACCCTTAGAAAAGTAGGGTTTAGGTCGAACTGGTCGCCAGGTTGGACCTTTGCACTGCCTCGGGCGTCACATTCAGAACCCGCATCATGGCGGCGCGAGAGCCCTCGACGTCGCCGGTGGCGATCACCCGGGCAACCTGCCGGTGCTCCTCGATATCGGCCAGAAGTTCGGCCTCGGTCGCCCCGCCGAACGAGAAGACCCAGAAGCGCGCCGCCTTGTGCTGCAAGGGAATGAGGATGCGGGCCAGGGCCAGGTTCTGGCTGGCGCGGGCGACGGCGGCATGGAAACGCTGGTCCATGGCCACCAGGGCCGGAAGATCGCGCTCGCGGGCCGCCGTCTCGCCATCGGCAAAGGCATCAAGGATCGCCTCGGCCTCGGCCTTGCTGGCGTGACGGGCGGCCAGACCGGCGCAATGCGGTTCAATCAGGGCCCTGGCCTCGTAACCCTGACGCAGTTCCACCAGGTCGAGCGGCGCAACCAATGTACCGGAACGGGCCCGGCGAATGACCAGACCCTCAAGGGCCAACCGGCCCAGGGCATCCCGCACACCGGCAAGGCCCGCATCGTAGCGCGCCGCCAGCGACTGCTCGTCCAGCCGGGCCCCGGGCGCCAGTTCACCCAGGATCAGGTCCAGCAGGATCCGCTCATAGACCTTGGCCTTCTGCAGGTCCGGCGACCAGTCTTCCAGCCCCGACGACGAACAGACGTCGAGGACCAGCATCCGCGCGCGGGCATCCTGGACGGGGGCGATGGACACGGGAACAGCTCCGGCTGACGGGTGATCTGATAGGTAGGCTGAAATGTCAGACCTGACCATAGCCCCGCGCCCCTCAAGCAGAACGCACGCGGCAAAGGCGGCCGGATCTGAGGCGCGGAACTCTGACTAGA
Source organism: Caulobacter sp. HMWF025 (assembly GCF_003060965.1). Lineage (GTDB taxonomy): Bacteria > Pseudomonadota > Alphaproteobacteria > Caulobacterales > Caulobacteraceae > Caulobacter. Next base: position 41,060 of record NZ_QAII01000085.1, read on the forward strand.
AAGCGGGCACCACCGCGCCGTCGTACTTCTGCTTCATGAAGGTCGCGACCTCCGGCGAGGTCAGGGCTGCCGCCAGCTTCTTCACGCGAGGGTCGTCCTTGTTGTCCGGGCGACCGACCAGATAGTTCACATAGGGGCTCTTGCTGTCCTCGATCAGCAGGGCGTCCTTGCCGGGGTTGAGCTTGGCGTCGAGGGCATAGTTGGTGTTGATGATCGCCAGATCCACCTGATTGAGCACGCGCGGCAGGGTGGCCCCCTCCAGTTCCTTGAACTTCAGGCCCTTGGGGTTGGCCGCGATGTCCCGCAGGCTGGACAGCGGATTGGCCGGGTCCTTCAGGGTGATCACGCCGTTGCGCGACAGCAGCAGCAGGGCCCGTCCCTCGGTGCTGGCATCGTTGGGAATGGCCACGGTGGCCCCCTGCGGCAGGTCGGCAATGGACTTGAACCTCGCCGAATAGGCCCCGATCGGCTCGATATGCACGCCGATGATCGGGATCAGGTTGGTGCCCTTGTCGCGATTGAAGGTCTCCAGATACGGCAGGGTCTCGAAATAGCTGACGTCGATCTTCTTCTCGGAGACGGTGACATTGGGCTGGACGTAATCGTTGAAGACCTTGATCTCGATCTTCAGGCCCTGGGCCGCCAGCTTCGGCTTGATGAACTCCAGCACCTCGGCATGCGGAATGGCTGTGGCGGCCACGGTCAGGGTGTCGCTGGCGCTGGACGAGGCGACAGGCTTCTGGCCGCATCCAGCCAGGGTCATGGCAGCGACGGTCATGGCGGCGAGGCTGAGGGCGACGAAAGCGCGGCGGGCGACCATGAACGGCTCCATAAGGCGATAATCCAAGTCGGGTTTTGCCCGCTTTCGGCGGCCGGGCGAAATCAGATTTCCTGATCGGGCTGGAGGGATCGCTTGACCCGCCGCCCGAACAGGCCGCCTGAGTGCGGATGGCCAAGGAAACCGTCTATATCGTGCAAGCCTATCTCGCCGGACGCGGCAAGGGGCTGAAGGCCGAGCAGCAGATCGGCTGCAAGGACGCCGCCGAGGCTCGCCGCAAGGCCGAGCGTCTGGCCCCGCTGCGTGAGGGCGTGGTGGCCTTTTCGGCCAGTGCCGATGTCGAGCTCGGCGACTATGACGAGAACCCCGAGATCCTGTTCAAGGCCGGACGCCTGCCCTTCCCGTTCGATCAGGCCTGATCAATATCCTCGTCATTGGCGGGTTCGTCGGGCGCGCCATGGATGGTCCAGTTGACCACGAAATCGGGACGATCACCGGCCAGACTGGTCACGCCCGGCTCGGCCGCCTTGATCACCGAGGTCTGGGGCGGCAGGGCATAGGTGTCGCCGTCATGCTCGCCCAGCAGATCGAGCAGGATGCCGTCATGGGCGTCAGCCTCGATGACGCCGCCGAAAAACTGCTGCCGCTCCAGCACTACGCCCGCGTCATCCACGAAGGTAAGGCCGACCAGCAGGGTCTTGCCGATCAGGGCCTGGGCAAAGGCCTCATCCCAGTGGTCGGGCAGCGGATCGGTGAGGATGGTGATGTCATCGGTCATGGCGCGCTTCCTACAGATTCAACCGCGCGCGGCAAGGCCCTCGGACAGGCGGGCGACCAGGGGATGGGGGGGCAGAACCCGACCGTCCAGGTGCGAAACGGCCCGCACGCCGATCAGGCTGTTGGTCAGAAACACCGCGTCTGACGCCTGAAGCGCCGTTCGGTCGGCGACGGTCTCCTCGATCCGCACGCTGAGGTCCGGGGCCATCTCCAGCAGCCGGGCTCGCGTGATGCCGGCCAGCACACCGCAGTCGAGGGCCGGGGTAAACACGGTCTCGCCGCTGATCCAGAACAGGTTCGCGGCCCCGGCACAGGCGACATGGCCGGCATTGTTCAGCATCACCGCCTCGTCGGCCCCGGCACTCCGCGCCTCGGCCCGGGCCAGCACATTGTCGAGATAGGACAGGGTCTTGAGCCGCGAGGCGGGCGAGCCCTCATTGCGTCTGGCCCGCGCGATAATCAGGGTCGCGGGGCCCGTGGGAAGCGGCGACGGGGCAGAGGTGGCCCACAGCCGCAGCTCCGGCTCGCCCGGTCGGTCCAGGCCCCGTCCACCGGATCCGGCCGTCAGGGTCAGTCGGACGGCGGCCCGGCCCGCGGCCGGCGCAGCGGCGAGGCAGGCGGCGCGCGCGGCCTCACGGTCCAGCGACGGCAGGCCCAGCACGCTGCACCCGGCCGCCATCCGGTCGAGATGGGACTCGATCCAGGGCAGGGCTCCATCCTGGGCCAGCATGGTCTCGAACAGGCCATCGCCGAGCAGCAGGCCGCGATCATCCAGCGGGATCATGTGGCCGGCTCCGTCAGCGCCCGCTTGAGGGCGGCGATCTTGGTTTCGGTCTCCAGGCGCTCGGCCTCGGGCTCGCTGTCGGCGACGATCCCGGCCCCGGCCCGCGCCTCCAGTCGCCAGCCCTGCCCGTCCTGCTCGAGGGCCACGGTACGGATCAGGACGCTGGAGTCCAGGCTGCCGTCAAAGCCGGCCCAGAACAGCGAACCGCAATAGGGCCCGCGCGGCGCTTCCAGCCCGGCAATGACCTTCATGGCCTGAACCTTCGGCGCGCCGGTGATCGATCCCGGCGGGAAGGTGGCCCGCAGCAGATCGCCCAGCCCCCGCCCGGAGGCCAGCCGCGCCGTCACGGTCGAGACCAGGTGATGAACATTGACGAAGGTCTCGACGCCGAACAGGCCCGGCACCCTGACGCTGCCCGGCGGACTGACCCGGGCCAGATCATTGCGCATCAAATCAACGATCATCAGGTTCTCGGCCCGGTCCTTGGCGCTGGCCAGCAGGGCCGCGACCTGCTGCGCGTCCTCGGCAGGAGTCTGGCCCCGGCGACGCGTGCCCTTGATCGGCTTGGTCTCGATCCGGCCGTCCTCGCCGGACAGTTTCAGAAAGCGCTCGGGCGAGTTGGAGACCAGCGCCCGGCCCTCCAGCCGCCAGTAGGCCGAGAACGGAGCCGGGCTCTGGCCGCGCAGCCGGCTGAACAGGTCAAACGGATCGGCCCCGTCGACCAGACGGCCGGTCCAGGCCCGGGCAATATTGGCCTGGAAGATCTCGCCGCCCAGAATGCGTCCGACCACATCGGCCACCGCCGACTCATAGGCCGCACCGTCGCTGGCCATGAGGGTCTCGCAAAGCGGTCCGGATGGAGGCGACCGGTCATGCGCACGCGCATCGAGCCAGGCCAGAGCCTCGCGGGCCCGGTCCTGCGCCTCGGCTTCAGAGTCGCCGCGCCCGACGGCGACCACCTGCCGCTCCTGATGATCAAAGGCCAGCAGGGCCGGATAGCGGGCACAGGTCAGGTCTGGCCAGGCCGTGCGCCCAAGCCCCAGAGACTCGACCCGGTCCCCCAGCTCGTAGCTGGCCAGACCCACCACGCCACCCTGGAACGGCGGTCCCTCGGGGTCGGCCGCATGGCGAGGTCCCAGGAGCTCGACAAGGGCCTCAAACGGATCGCGGGGATCCTCGGGAACCACCGTCAGGACGGCATCAGGATCGCGCAGCAGATACGACCACCGCTCGCCACCGCCCGACAGCAGGGCGCAGGCAAAGGCCTCGTCCCGGAAGGGCTGCAGGGCCCAGACCGGCTCGCGCCAGGGGGCGGAAAGGAAGGCGACGCGACGCATGGCGGCTAGATAGCATCAAATCCGCCGGCCTGAAGGGGCGGGCCTGCAAGATGCTACCGGCTCGGGCCTCGCCTTCAGGCCTCTTTTTCCCCGCCCTTCACGAAGAACAGCCCGGCCAGGCCGATCAGCAGCAGGGCGACGATCGGCAGGAAGCCGGCCACCTGGCTCTGGAAGATCTTGGTCGCCGTCGCCACCAGGAGTGATCCCAGCCAGACGGTAGCCGTGCCCGACAGGGCGAAGAGGCCGAAGAAGGCCGCCATGCGGTCTGGCGGGGCCAGGCGGACCAGCAAAGTCCGGCTCGAGGCATACTGGGCGGTGACGAACACGGCGATCAGCAGGCCCATCGCCAGGTAGATCAACTCGGGCGCAGTACGGAACAGCGGACCGTCCCAGACCGGCGGATGGGCCGCCGGGTCGTAATGCCAGAAGAACAGGATGCGGTCGCGGCCCATGCCCAGGGTGGCGATCAGCATGGTCAGGGCCCCGAAGATCTCGATCTGCACGGCCCGGCGGGGGCCGACCTTGCGGTCCAGCCAGGGGGCGAGGAACCCGCCCAGGACGCCGAAGATCGACAGTGAAATGCCATAGGCCAGCATTTCCAGCTCGCCCCACTTCATCAGCCCGGCTGCGAACAGGCCGCCGAACACCAGCAGGGCGGTCATGCCGTCGCAGTAGAGCATCCGCGCGCCCAGGAAGGTCGCCACATCCCTGTGGCCCTTGAGGTTGCCGAAGGTGTCGGCCAGCAGCCGGAAGCCCTGGCGCAGGCTGGCCAGCATCGACAGTCCGGTGCGCGGTGCATCGCGCGTCCAGAGGAAGAACGGAATGGCCCCCAGACCCATGACCAGGGCCGCCAGGGGTCCGGCCAGACGGCTGGGCTCATGGTGTTCGGCGCTCATGCCGAACAGCGGCACCGGCGGCACGCCGGGCCAGGTCACCGCGCCGGGCAGGACAAAGCCCCACAGCATGAAGATCAGCAGCAGCACCGACAGGAAATTGGCCAGGGCATAGCCCAGCCCCGAGAGCACCGGCTCCTGTCCGGGTCCGGAGGCTCGCGACAGCAGCGAGTTGTTGAGCACGTCGCCCCAGTTATAGGTCACGCCCAGGATCGTCAGGGCCAGGGCCACCATCGCGACCGGCAGGCCGCCGGTCGGCATCGCCCACCACAGGGCCAGCAGGGCCGGCAGCATGATCGCCAGAATGCCCGCCAGGAACGGCTTGCGCGGGCCGTACTGCTCGATCGACGCCCCCAGGAACGGGGCCGTCAGGGCTGTGATCAGGCCGAAGGTCGTGGCGATGTCGGCGACCGCCGCCTGCCCCTTGACCGGATCGCCGATCAGCACCCGCGAGAAGTAGGGCGCGAAGATGTAGATGGTGATCAGGATCACATAGGGGTCACGAGAGCCCTGGTGCAGGATCCAGCTGAGCGCGCTCCTGGAAAGGCCCGGCTTGTCGCCCGCGGAAGACTCCGACACTACGCCCGTGAACTCGCTCATGCCCTGCCCCACTCGGACGCCCTCTGTCCGGGGAGCCTCTCAACCGAGCGTGGCGGTTAAACAGCCGTTTGTCACGGGGGATGTTCGGAAGCGGCGAGCCTCCGTCGCTCTAGGCGAGGATGTGTCCCAGCACCGCCTCGCGGGTCCTGGCATCGAGCCCGACGGCCTGTTCCAGATAGCCGTCCAGCGAACCGTGCTCGGCCTTCATGACCTCGAAGGCTGCGGCCAGATAGTCGGCCTCGACGCCCATGGCGGCCCGGATCGCCGCAGCGCTGGGTTCGCGTCCCGTGGCCTCGGCGATCACGGCGATGAACTTGGGACCCCGGCGCTCGAAGCGGGCCTCGTCATTGGTCAGGAGGTAGTCGTCGATGACGTCATCGTCCGACACGCCGGCGATATGGTGCGTCAGGGCCGCCAGAATGCCGGTGCGGTCCTTGCCCGCAGCGCAATGGATCAGCACCGGACCCCGGCCCTCGGCAACCGCCTGGAAGTAGCGCCGGAACAGGTCAAGATGCCGGGTCTTGAACGGCGCGCGGCGGTAATACTCGCGCATGTAGGCCTGGATCGTTTCCGGCGTCAGTTCGGTGGTGCGCAGGAAGGTGTGCCAGGGATCTTCCAGCGAGCCCTCGTCATTGTCGATGACCTGGGCGGCAAAGCCCTCCCAGCGCCGCGAGGGATCGCGCTCGCGCTCATTGGGTCGGCGCAGGTCGACGATAGTGGCCAGCTTCAGCCCGGCGAGCACCGCCAGGTCTTCGTCGGTGGCCTGGGCCTGGTGGGCGGCGCGATAGAGCACACCCTTCTTGAGACGGCCGACGCCGGCGGCATAGTCGCCGAAGTCGCGGAGGTTCTCGACGCCTTGCAGGGGGATCAGACGGGTCATGTCCCGCCTGTTAGCGTCAGTGCATGACGAAAGCGAGACTTCCCAAGCGGCAGCCTCTCCCCTTCTGCGACTCCAGCCGCTAGGTTCAGCCCAAAGGAGAGCCGCTTCATGCTGTCGAGACGTCACCTGCTGGCCACACTGGCCGCCCTGCCCGCCCTGGGCACCGCCGTGGGAGCCGCCGCCCAGCCCAAGGGCTTTGTGACGGTCGAGAAGGGACGCCTGACCCTCGGCGGCCGTCCCTATCGCTTTACCGGGGCCAACCTCTGGTACGGGGCCTATCTCGGTGCCGACGAGGCCTTCGGCGACCGTGCCCGCCTCGGTCGCGAGCTTGACCGCCTGAAAGCCCTCGGCGTTACCAACCTGCGGGTGCTGGGCTCGGGCGAGCAGTCGCCGGCCAAGGTGGCCCTGGACCCGGCCTTCCGCGGTCCTGGCGAAGACTACAACCAGGGCCTGCTGAAGGGCCTGGACTACCTGCTGGCCCAGATGGATGCGCGCGGCATGAAGGCCGTGATCTATCTGAACAACTTCTGGGACTGGTCGGGCGGCATGCCCGCCTATCTGAACTGGACCGGCAACGGCACCTGGTTCCAGCAGAGCGATCCGGCCTATCCCTGGCCGGCCTTCGCCGACTATTCAGCCCGCTTCTATGCCGACGAAAAGGCCAACACCCTCTGGCGGCACTATATCAAGGCTCTGGTCACTCGCCGCAATACCGTGACCGGCCGCCTCTATGTCGACGATCCGACGATCATGGCCTGGCAGCTGGCCAATGAGCCCCGGCCAGGAGAGAGCAAGCCGTTCGTGACCGGCAACCTGCCGATCTACAAGGCCTGGATCGACGGAACCGCCCGCTTCATCAAGAGCCTGGACCCCAACCACCTGGTCAGCTCGGGCAGCGAAGGCGACATGGGCTGCATTCAGAGTGAGGCCTGTGTGGCCGACTCCCACAGCACCCCGGCCATCGACTACTTGACCCTGCACGTCTGGCCCAACAACTGGGGCTGGATCAGCATGAAGGACCAGCCGTCGACCTATGAAGCCGGCGAGGCCAAGACCATCGACTATATCCGCCGCCACATCGCCCAGGCCCGGCTGATGAACAAGCCGCTGGTCATCGAGGAGTTCGGCCTGATCCGCGACGGCCGCGCCTTTGCGCCCAATTCACCGGCCACCTATCGCGACCGATTCTATCACACGGTCTTCGACATGGCCCTGGCTGACATGAAGGCCGGCGGGCCGGTGGCCGGCACCAACTTCTGGGCCTGGAACGGCGAAGGCCGGGCCCAGCATCCCGATGCCTGGTTCAAGAAGGGCGATCGCAGCTATGTCGGCGATCCCCCGCAGGAAGAGCAGGGCCTGTTCGGCGTTTTCGACGTCGACGCGCCGCTGATCGAGATCATCCGCAGCCACGCGGCGGCGGTGCAGGCGCTGGTCTAGTAAGACCCGCGCAGCCGCGCCAGGGCCCGTCGCCAGACCGGCGGCCGGCGCAGGGGCCCGGCAAAAACCTCGGCGGGACGGGCGGTCTGGCGCAGACCGTCCGGACCGTCGATCACCCGCTGGCCCCAGGGTGAGGGCCTGGCGGCGTCAAAGCCCTGGACCATGTCCAGGTCAGCGACCTTGCGGCTGTTGCCCGACCACGACCAGGCCAGCCAGCCGATCTGCCGCTCGGCCGAGAGCCGCATGATGGTCGCTTCGTCCACCGGTTCACCCGCATGGTCGGGCCCGAACTCGCCGACGATCAGCGGCAGGCCCGCGCCCTGGAAGGCGTCGAGATAGGCCCGCACCGTCTCGCCCTGGCCATAGACCTGGTACATGTGGACGCTGAACAGCGTGTTGTGCTGCGGATCGGCAGCCAGCAGGGCGGCGGCGCGGTCGCGCATCGTGCCGCTGGAATCCTGGCCATAGTCGTCACCATCGACCACGAGCACATGCCGCAGACCGGCGGCGCGCAGGGCCGCGATCGCGGTGCGATGGGCCTCGAACCACGGGCTGGGCTGCCCCCGCACGCTGAAGGGCTCGTTGGCGATATTGACCAGCACCCGGTCCTCGCGCCCCTCGATCAGGGGCTTCAGGCTCAGCCAGTAGGGGATCAGCGTCCCCAGATGCACGGCGCCCTTCGCATCAGGACCCGGATCACCGAAGCCGGTGGCGTCATGGACCTCGAGGATCACCACGAGTTTAAGGCGGTCGGCCTCGTTCAGGATCGCGGCCACCTGCGAGCGCGGGGTCCGCTTCCAGCGCGAGCCGTCACTGAGCACCACGCGCACCGTATTGGCCCCGGTTGCGGCGATGTCCTTCAGGCTCTGGCGCGTGCGCTCGGGGGCCCAGGCATGGTGCACATTGACACCCCGGATCACGAACGGACGGCCGGAGGCTTCGACCAGATGCCCGTTCTGAACCTTGAGGTCGGCCCAGGCCGGTCCAGCCAGGGCGATCGCTGTCGCCGCGAGAGCGGCACCAAGGGTCAGGCGAAAGGGTGTCATGGGCAGGCCGCGTCGCAATTCCGTAAGGGCAGTCTCGCTACTTAGCGGGTTCTGCCCGCTCCGCGCGAGGCGTCTTGTGAATAATCGTTGCCACCGGTGTCAGGCTTCGTGCTAGCCAAGGCCGGAGCCGCCCGAAGAGCGCCCGGAGGACACCATGGTCGACCTCATCCGCACCGATCGCCGCCGCATGATCCAGACCGCCGGGGCCGCCGGAGCCCTGCTGCTGGTACCCCGCCCTGCCC
>NZ_QAII01000086.1 GCF_003060965.1 Caulobacter sp. HMWF025
TGCATGTGTTAGGCCTGCCGCCAGCGTTCGCTCTGAGCCAGGATCAAACTCTCAGGTTGAGTTGACCGCTAACACAGACTTCAGATCATAGGAGAAAACCCACGATCCGGTTCTGGTTTGCATAGTATCTTGACGAGTTCCCAATCACATCGATGGATCAAAGCCGAAGCTTTGGTCCATGATATTCATGGTGTCTTCAAGAGACCGCATTTGTCAGCGTTCGAGATAGACCTTCTCAGTCTATCGCCAGAGCGCCGCCGCCTGCGTTTCTCTTTCCAAATCAACAATGTCAAAGACCCGAACCACCTCAGCGGCCCCATCGTTTAGCGCCCGATGTCGGCGGAGGCGGCTATCTAGCGAACCCCGAATTCCATGTCAAATCGTTTTTTCAAAACTTTCTGACTGCGCCCAGCGAACCCGGAAAATCCGGAACCGCCAGAGTGGGCAGCTTCTAGAGAAGCTTCCCAGTCCAGTCAACCGATTATTTTGAAGAAACTTCAGAACAACCACCAACTAGACTTGACACCGCGCCGCTGAAATCTTGCGAAGTCTCGGCGGCGATGTCCGGAGCGGCGCTTCTAAAGAGACGACATTCCGAAGTCAATCAACTCTTTCAGCTTTTTCAGCGGCCGGAATTCCCGGTCAGTGAAAGCGCAAAAGGATGGACCAGGGCCGCCTAGGCTTCCCTCGAATGTCCATCACCGAGTCGATTGGAGCGCGGAACCTAACGAAGCCTGCTGAACGTTGCAAGCACCCTTTCGGGGCTGCGCCGTTCGGCCGCGATGCGTTCCGAGCGAGCGGGGGATTTAGTCTCCCCCACCGGCCCTGACAAGCCCCGAGGCTTGATATATCGCCGCTCTTTTCCAGACAGGCTTAATGCTGGCTTTCCGGCAGACGCACGACCAGGCCGTCGAGTGCGTCGCTGACCTTGATCTGGCAGGACAGCCGGCTGTTGGGCTCGACGTTCTCGGCGAAGTCGAGCATCGACTCTTCCATGGCCGACTTGTCGCCGGTCTTGGCCAGCCAGGCATCGTCAACATAGACATGGCAGGTCGCGCAGGCGCAGGCCCCGCCGCAATCGGCGTCAATGCCCGGGACATTGTTCTTCACGGCGCCTTCCATGACGGTCAGGCCCGACTTGACGTCGATGACGTGCTCGGCACCGTCGTGTTGGATATAGGTGATCTTGGCCATCGGTGTCCTTGCTTCCCCCTGACGGGGCTCCCCTTTGGGCGGCTCTCAGGCTGCCACGTCTTTCATGGATACGGTGGGATCGACAAGCTTCTCCACCGAGACCGGTGTCCGCTTGGCGATCAGCTGCTTGCCCGCCATGAATTCGGGCGGCGCATTGACCGCTTCCACCGCCTGGAGCAGAGCGCCCTTCAGGTGGAAGACGGCAAACTTGGCGGCGGCGATGTCGCCCCGCACAACGATCCGGTCGGCATCATACGGCAGGCCGGCGATCTGCAGCTTCAGATCATACTGGTCCGACCAGAACCACGGCACTTCCGGCACCGGCCCGGCCCGGCCGACAATCGCGCAGGCGACCTGCTTGGCCTGTTCCAGAGCATTCGGCACGCTCTCCAGGCGAACCTGACGGTCATACAGCGCCAGGGGACGATTGCTGACATCCCCGATCGCAAAGATCCGCGCATCGCTGGTCCGCGCCTGGCCGTCGACGACAATGCCATTGGCGCAGTCCAGACCGGCTTCACGCGCCAGGTCATCATTGGGAATGGCGCCCACCCCGACCAGGGCGACGTCGCAGGCCACGGTGCGTCCATCCGCCAGACGAACCCCGGTGACGCGACCGTCGGCACCTTCAAAGGCCTCGACCCCGGCATTCAGCTCAAAGCCGACGCCGCGCGCCGTATGATAGTCTTGGAAGAAGGTCGACAGCACCTCGCAGGCCACCCGGGCCAAAACGCGGCTTTCGCGCTCGATGATCAGGGCGTGGCTGCCGAGGGCCCGGGCCGAGGCCGCAGCCTCCAGCCCGACATAGCCCCCGCCGACCACGGCGAGGCGCCGGTCGGGCCCGAGGGCGGACTTCAGTTGCTCGGCATCGGCGGCGGTGCGCAGGGACAGAACCCCCTCGAGATCCGCGCCGGGGATGTCCAGGGTCCGGGCCCGGGCCCCGGTGGCCAGCACCAGGGCGTCATAGGCGGCCGTTTCGCCCGAGGCCAGATGGACGAGGCGGGCTTCGCCGTCGATCTTCACAACCGTGCCGCCCAGCCGCAGCGAAACACCGGCCTCGGCGTACCAGTCAGCGGGCTTGAGGGCCAGGGAGTCAGCATCAGCCTCGCCCTTCAGCCAGGCCTTGCTGAGCGGCGGGCGCTGATAGGGCAGCAGCGGCTCGTCACCGATCAGCACAATCGGACCGGTATGGCCGTACTGGCGCAGAAAGGCGGCCACGGAGCCGCCGGCGTGGCCGGCACCTGCGATGACAATACGTGCGTTCAGATCGCCCGACTCGACTGCGCTCAAGGACGCGTCCTCCCTTTCGTCAAAAATGACGGCAGCGTCACCTTTTGGCAAGCGCCTTGCGCGGAGGCGACGACGCCGAACGCGTCAGACGACGCGTTCGACCATCATCTTCTTGATCTCGGCGATCGCCTTGGCCGGGTTCAGACCCTTGGGGCAAACCTGGGCGCAGTTCATGATCGTGTGGCAGCGATAGAGCTTGAAGGGATCCTCAAGTGCATCGAGACGGTCGCCGGTCGCCTCGTCGCGGCTGTCGATCAGCCAGCGATAGGCGTGCAGCAGGGCCGCCGGGCCCAGATACTTGTCGCCGTTCCACCAGTAGCTGGGGCACGAGGTCGAGCAGCAGGCGCAGAGAATGCACTCATAGAGGCCGTCAAGCTTCAGGCGGTCTTCCGGGCTCTGGCGCCATTCGGCCTGGGGCTCGGGGGTGTCAGTGTGCAGCCAGGGCTCGACCGAGGCGTACTGGGCATAGAACAGGGTCAGGTCCGGGATCAGGTCCTTGACCACCGGCGCATGTGGCAGCGGGGCGATCTGCACGGCCTTGCCCGGCACCTCGGCCCAGCCGCTGGTGCAGGCCAGGGTGTTGCGACCGCCGATGTTCATCGAGCAGGAGCCGCAGACCCCCTCCCGGCACGACCGGCGGAAGGCCAGAGTCGGGTCGATGGTGTTCTTGATATAGAGCAGGGCGTCGAGGACCATCGGCCCGACCGCGTCCATATCGACGTCATACGTATCCCAGCGCGGATTGCCGCCCGCTTCGGGATCGTAGCGATAGATCTTGAAGGTCTTGACCTTCTTGGCTCCGGCAGGGGCCGGCCAGTGCTTGCCGGCCTTGACCTGGGAGTTCTTGGGGAGCGCGAGTTCGACCATCGGACCCTCAGTAAACCCGTTGCTTCGGCGGGATGTAAGCGATGTCGTCGGACATGGTGTAGCTGTGCACCGGGCGGTAATCGATCTTCACCTTGCCGGTGTCGACATCGAGCCACGCCAGGGTGTGCTTCATCCATTCGGAGTCGTTGCGGTCACCGAAGTCCTCGCGGGCATGGGCCCCGCGGCTTTCGGTGCGGTTGGCCGCGCCGGCCACCGTCACGACGGCCTGACCGATCAGGTTGTCGAACTCCAGGGTCTCCATCAGGTCGGTGTTCCACACCAGACCGCGATCGCTGACCTTGATGTCCTTGGCCTTGTCCCAGACCGTCGCCAGACGCTGCATGCCGCCGTCGAGGGTCTCGCCGGTGCGGAACACCGCGGCGTCTTCCTGCATGGCCTTCTGCATTTCGAGGCGCAGGGCTGCGGTGCCCTGGGTGCCGTTGGCATTCCGGTAACGGTCGAAGCGCGCCAGGTGGGCGTCGGTATTGGCGTTCTTCAGCTCCGGCTGGGTGGCCTGGGGCTTGAGGATCTCGGCGCAGCGCAGGGCAGCCGCGCGTCCGAACACCACCAGGTCGATCAGCGAGTTGGAGCCGAGGCGGTTGGCCCCGTGCACCGAGACGCAGGCCGCCTCGCCCACGGCCATCAGGCCGGGGATCACCTGGTCGGGATTGTCGCCCGCCTTGGTGACGACTTCGCCGTGATAGTTCGTCGGGATGCCGCCCATATTGTAGTGGACGGTCGGCAGCACCGGGATCGGGGCCTTGGTCACGTCAACGCCGGCGAAGACCTTGGCGGTCTCGGAGATGCCGGGCAGGCGCTCATGCAGGATCTTCGGATCCAGGTGATCCAGGTGCAGGAAGATGTGGTCCTTGTTGGGACCCACGCCGCGACCTTCGCGGATCTCGATGGTCATGGCCCGGCTGACCATGTCTCGCGGAGCCAGATCCTTCACGGACGGCGCATAGCGCTCCATGAAACGCTCGCCTTCCGAGTTGGTCAGATAGCCGCCTTCGCCGCGGGCGCCTTCAGTGATCAGGCAGCCGGCGCCGTAGATGCCGGTCGGGTGGAACTGGACGAATTCCATGTCCTGCAGCGGCAGGCCGGCGCGCAGGGCCATGGCATTGCCGTCGCCGGTGCAGGTGTGAGCCGAGGTCGCCGAGAAATAGGCGCGGCCATAACCGCCGGTGGCCAGGATGACCATCTGGGCCTGGAAGCGGTGCAGGGTGCCGTCGTCGAGCTTCCAGGCGGTGATGCCCCGGCAGACGCCGTCTTCCATGATCAGGTCGAGGGCGAAGTACTCGATGAAGAATTCGGTGTCGTGGGCCAGGGACTGGCCGTACATCGTGTGCAGCATGGCGTGACCGGTGCGGTCGGCCGCCGCGCAGGTGCGCTGGATCGGGCCTTCGCCGTAGTTCTTGGTCATGCCGCCGAAGGCGCGCTGATAGATCTTGCCGTCCGCGGTGCGCGAGAAGGGCACGCCCCAGTGCTCGAGTTCATAGACGGCGGCCGGGGCGTTGCGGGTCAGGTACTCGATGGCGTCCTGGTCGCCCAGCCAGTCCGACCCCTTGACGGTGTCGAACATGTGCCAGCGCCAGTCGTCCTGGCCCATATTGCCGAGCGAGGCCGAGATGCCCCCCTGGGCCGCCACGGTGTGGCTGCGGGTCGGGAACACCTTGGTGACGCAGGCGGTCTTGAGCCCCGCCTGGGCGCAGCCGAGCGCAGCGCGGAGGCCCGAGCCGCCGGCGCCGACGACGACGACGTCGAACTTGTGGTCGATGAACTTGTAGGCCGACATCAAAAGGCTCCGGTGAGGGCGACCTTCAGGATCGAGAAGACCCCGAGGGCGCCGCTGAGCACGCAGACGAAAACGTTCAGGATGACCAAGGCGCTCTTGGTCGTGAACTTGTGGATGTAGTCCTCGATGACGACCTGAACCGCGCTTTGCAGGTGGATCAGGGCCGTCACCAGCAGCAGGCAGAGCAGCACGGCGTTGACCGGGCTGGCCAGCCACACGGCCGCACCTTCGAAATCACCGGCCGCCAGCTTCAGCCCGGCGAACACCGCCCAAAGCGACAGCGGCGCCAGGGCCAGGCCCGACACGCGCTCGGTGATGAAGTGGCTGACGCCGTGGCGCGAGGCACCGGTGCCACGGGCGCGCGACAGCGGAGTGCGGAACCGTTCGGAGTGGGTCTCGGCCATGATCAGAGCGCTCCCGTAGCGGCGGCGATCACCCAGGTGACGGCGGTGGCGACCACCGCAAAGGCGATGGCGGCGGCACCGCTCATGTCGGCCGTGCGCGGCGCAAAGCCGACCCCGGCGTCCCAGAAGGTCTGGCGGATCGTGTAGGCGATGTTGAAGAACAGGGCGAAGGTCAGGCCCAGCATGACGAGCTTGCCGAGCAGCGAGCCAAGCAGGGCCGTATAGCCGGCATAGGCGTCAGGGCCGAGGGCCAGGGCCAGGGCCCAGCCGGCCAGCAGAACCGACCCCACATAGAGGCCGATCACACAGCCGCGATGCAGGATCGAGCAGGCCATGGTGATATGCCAGCGCCACACCTGCAGGTGCGGCGACATCGGGCGCTCGGGCAGCCCCCGGCTCGTGTCGGTCATGATCGGTCCAACCCCAGTAGCCTTTGTGCGTTGCGGGATGCTTTTAAGCGCGGGGACGGGGGTGTCAACGAAGTGGTCCTTGTTGAGAAACGTTCTCAGGCCCATAGCGGGTCTCGCAAAGCGAGTTACGGACCGGGGTGCCACAGGGATGCATTCGCCCTCGACCGGACGAAAAGTCGCTAGCCGCGGAACACCGTCAGGGCCAGGTGCTGCAGCAGCATGATCGTCTTGGCGTCGCGGATGCGACCGTCGGCGATCATGGCCAGGGCCTCGTCGATCGAGGGCTCCAGCACCTCGATGTCCTCACCCTCGTCGGGATGGCCGCCGCCCTCGCCGATCCGCATGGCGGAGTCATATTCGGCGACGAAGAAGTAGAGGATCTCGGTCACCGAGCCGGGGCTCATATAGGCCTGGAACACCGGAAGGACCGCCCCGAGCCGGTAGCCCAGTTCTTCCTCGACCTCGGCCCGGATCCGCACCTCGGGTTCGGCATCGTCCAGCAGGCCGGCTGCGGCCTCGATCAGCAGATCGTCATAGCCGTTGACGAAGGCCGGGTAGCGGAACTGCCGGACCA
Organism: Caulobacter sp. HMWF025; assembly: GCF_003060965.1. Classification (GTDB taxonomy): domain Bacteria; phylum Pseudomonadota; class Alphaproteobacteria; order Caulobacterales; family Caulobacteraceae; genus Caulobacter. Next base: position 6,535 of record NZ_QAII01000086.1, read on the forward strand.
GCAGCACCGTACGGGTCTCGAGGTTGTAGGGCAGCAACACCGCCCCGTTGCCGCGGTCATAGTGCTCGCGATGCTGGGTCTGCCACGTCCCGTCACGACGCTTCCAGTCGAAGGTCGTGGTCTTCAGGACGTACCAGTTGTCCGACAGCAGCTTCGTCTCGTGAACGCGGACCCGGTCCCTGACACTCATCTGGCTTCTCCCATCGGCGCGGCGGGCACCGAGACCGGCGCTGCCATTCGGCAGCTGCGCCCTGTTTCCTAATCCCGTACCCGCGCGACATAGTCGGCCGAGCGCATTTCCTGCAGGCGCGACACCGTCCGCTCGAACTCGAAGGCCCCGTCGCCGGCCGGATACAGCGACTCCGGCTCGGCCTCGGCCAGGGCGACCAGCTTGGCATTGGCCTCATAGAGCGCGTCGATCAGGGTGTTGAACCGCTTGGCCGCATCCCGCCGCTCAGGCGTCAGGCGCGGCACATCTTCCAGAAAGAGAGTGTGGAAGCGCTCGGCAATGGCCAGATAGTCCTGCGGCCCCAGGGCCTGCTGGCACAGGCTGGCGAACGAGGATCGCAGCAGGCCGCCGGCGACGCGCGGCAGGCGCATCTTGCGGCCAAGCACTTCCAGGGTCGCACCGGTCTCGGGCGCGCCGTCCAGCATGTCGGCCCACAGCAACTCAAACTCGCCCTGGCAGGCCTTGTCATTCGGCGACAGCCAGGTGCGGGCGGCGCGCAGGCGATCCAGCCGGAAGTCCACCGGACCGCGCACGGCCACCACATCCAGCGCCTGTTTCAGCATGTCGATAAAGGGCACGAACAGCTGGCGGTTCAGGCCGTCCTTGTAGAGGTCATCCGGCGGTCGGTTGCTGGTGGCCACCAGGGTCACGCCGCGCGCAAACAGGGCCTCGAACAATCGGCCCAGGATCATGGCGTCGGCGATGTCGGTGACCTGCAACTCGTCAAAGCAAAGCAGGCGGGCCTGGCCGGCGATCAGTTCGGCGGTCGGAGCGACCGGATCGTCACCCTTGGACTGCCCGAACCGCGCCTTGCGGGCCGCCGCGTCACCCTTGCGCCAGGCGTCGATATGGCCGTGGACCTCGGCCATGAAGGCATGAAAGTGGATCCGCCGCTTGCGGACGATGGGCGCGCTGTCGAAGAACAGGTCCATCAGCATGGACTTGCCGCGCCCGACCGGACCCCAGAGATAGACCCCCCTCTGGCTCTTGGGCTTGCGACCGAACAGCGAAAAGCCCGGCTCGCCGGCCGAGTCGAGATCGGCCTCCAGACGCGACAGGGCCTCGACGGCGGCGGCCTGGGCGGCGTCGGGACGGATCTCGCCCTGGGCCAGGCGTTCGCGATAGGCGGTTCGGAGGGATGTCGGCATCGGGTCTGCGGTTAGCGTGGGTCGGGCCCGGGGAAAAGGGTCTTGTCGGCCAGGGACGGCTCACGGACCCCGATCAGCGGCAGAAGGCCTCAGAGGCCAGGACATAACCAGGACCTTGCCCCTGCCAGAGTTCGCCGAACTCAAACCCGGCATCATCGGTGAAGACCACCAGGATTCGGCCGAGCTCAGGCGCGATAAGGTTGCGCACCTGCACACCATCGACCGAGCCGCGACGCTCGATCATCGCCACCTCGCCCGGACAGCCCTTCAGCGGCGCGCTGAACGACCAGGCCCCCAGGGCGACATAGCCGATGGCCGGATCACCGGCCCACATCACGGCCGTCGAGGCCGGGCTCACCAGGCGTTTCGCCAAAAGGGCCTGGTCAAACCGCACCAGGTCTTCCGGCGATCCGAGCAGGGCCCCGGCGGCCCCGAAGGTGGCCAGATTGACGGGCGGGACAGCTCGGCCATCGGCCCGGGCGATGATCGGTCGCTCCTGGGGCCTGGCCAGACGCAGCGAGTTCAGCTGGAGCGGCCGGGCGATGGCCTCGTCCAGCAGGCGATCATAGGTCTTGCCGGTCGCCGCTTCCAGCACGCCGGCGAGGACCAGGGTATCGCAGTTGTTGTACTCGAACCGGGTCTCCGGCGGGCTCTTGGCCGGGCCGGCGCAATAGCCCGCCGCATCCGCGTTCGACGGGGCCGCACCGGCCTCAGGCCGCAGGTAGAAGGCCGGGATCCCGCCGACCTCCGGCGTCTCGTCCGGATTGGGCAGGCCGCTGGTGTGCCGCAGCAGCTGCCGAACGGTGACCGAGCCGGTCGCGGCATTTGGGAAGGCCTTCCAGCGCGAGGCGACCGTGTCGTCCAGCGACAGGGTCTTGCGGTCGACCTCGATCATGACCAGGGCCGCCGCCACCTGCTTGCTCACCGAGCCCCAGGGCCAGACGGGCGACGCGCCGTAGGCCCCGGCCCGCTCATCGGACAGGATGCGTTCCCTGTCCGCCACCAGAACCCGTCCGGTCAGGACGGGCCCGCCGGACGCTACAAGAGCCGCCAGCGGCCTCGGTCCTGCGGGCTGAGCCAGGGCCGGCCCAACCCAGGCTGTGGCGATGGCCGCGCCGAACGCCAGGGCCAGGACGGGCCTCACGCCCCCAGATCCTTGCGCAGGAAGCGGTAGGTTTCGCGCTTTTCGCAGGCGCAGGCCTTCATCTGGCCGTCGGGGGTCCACCAGACCATCAGTGGCCAGGCAAAGCTGACGCCGTTGGCCTTCAGCAACGGGATCAGCTTGTCGACATTGGTCCGGCCGGCCTCGATGACGGCGGTCCTTGCGATGTCGCCGTCGGCCGGCTTGATGCCCGGCGCGGTCCAGGCCTCGACCGGAGTCGCCTCCCAGCGTTCAGCGAGGCTCCAACTGCGATTGACCCACAGCTCGGCCACCGTGGCGCGCTCGACCGGCGTGGACTTGGCGACGCCGTTGCGGTCGGCGCGGGCGATCTCGATCAGGCGGGTATCGACCCCCGCCTTGTGCAGCTTCGGAAACTCCTCGGCCTTGAAGCGCACGCAGTCGGGGCAGGTGCGAAAGCTCACCATATAGAGCCTGGGGCCCGGCAAGCCCGGCGAGACCCAGCCCGACTGCTCCAGGATCTTGGCAATCTCGGCCTGGTGGCGGGTGATGGTCTTGGGCCGCCAGCGCAGCTCGAGGTTCCAGTAGGCAAAGGCCCCGGCGCCGATCACGGCCAGCACGGCGACGGCGGCAAGCCAGCGCACAAACGTCTTCATCGGTCTCTCCCGCCCCCGGTCCAGATCCACAGGCTCAACGTTAAGGCGCGGCACGTCAAATGTTCTGACAGGCGGGCCCGGCCGAGGCTAAGCTCTCCCCATGCTCAACGCGTCAGAGCCCCACATCGTCGACACCCTGATCGCCGAGCGCGCGCCGCGCCTGACCGGCTCGCCGCTCTGGCCCGTGCTCCGCCCCCCGCTCTATGCCCTGCTGGGCTATGGGCGCGCCCGCCGGATGGCCGATGCCATCGCCCGCATGGGCGGCCGCAACGCCCTGGACCATGTCTCCGACCTACTGGCCCTGAAGGTCGAGGTCCGCGGCCTGGAGCACCTGCCCGCAGCCGGAAAAGTCATCATCGTCGCCAACCACCCCACGGGGATCGCCGACGGGGTCGCGGTCTATGACGCCCTGAAGGCCATGCGTCCGGACATCGTCTTCTACGCCAATGCCGACGCCCACCGGGTGTGCCCGGCGTTCGACGAGGTGCTGATTCCGGTCGAATGGGTCGAGGCCAAGCGGACCCGCGATCGCCTGCGCCTGACCCTGTCGCAGACCCGTGAGGCCCTGGAGGCAGAACGCGCCCTGATGATCTTCCCGGCCGGCCGGCTGGCCGTGAAGGACGACACGGGCCGGCTGGCCGATCCGCCCTGGGCCGCCTCGGCGGTATCGATCGCCCGCAAGCATGCCGCCCCGATCGTCCCGATCCATGTCGCCGGCCCGTGGTCGACCCTGTTCCACCTGTTCGACCGCCACTCGCGGGAACTGCGCGACATCACCCTGTTTCACGAGCTGCTGAACAAGCAGGGCCGCCAGTTCCGCCTGACCGTGGGTCGCCCGATTGATCCGGACAGCCTGCCGGACGATGCGACGGAAGCCACGGCCGTCCTGAAACGCTATGTGGAAGAGGTTCTGGAATCGCATCCCGAGAGTTCGCCGACGTGACGACCCTTGCCCTCGCCGACGAGGCCGCCACCCAGGCCCTGGGCCAGGCCCTGGCCCGCCATCTGAAAGCCGGGGACGCCCTCTGCCTGACGGGCCCGCTCGGGGCCGGCAAGTCGACCCTGGCGCGGGCCCTGATCCGGGCCCTGACCACGCCGGACGAAGAGGTGCCCAGCCCGACCTTCACCCTCGTGCAGTTCTATGAGACGGCGGCCTTCCCGCTCGCCCATTTCGACCTCTACCGCCTGAGCGATCCGGACGAGGCCTATGAGATCGGTCTCGACGAGGCCCTCGACGGCGGCGTCGCCCTGATTGAATGGCCGCAAAGGCTGGAAGGGCGTTTGCCACTCAACCGGCTCGATATAGACATCGCCCTCGACGGCGACGCCCGGCGCGTCTCCGTCACCCCGCATGGCGATTTCAAAGGCCGCACCCTTGAGTTCTGAGCGTCCCCCAGTTTCCGACAGAGAGACGGCCAAGGCCGCATTCCTGGCTGCCCATGGTTTCGGTGACCTGCGGCGCGAAAGCCTGGGGGGCGATGCCTCGACGCGGGCCTATGAGCGCCTGCACGGGACGGATGGCTCCAGCCTGATCTTCATGGACCAGCCGCCCTCGGTCGAGACCGCCCCCTGTCCGCCGACGGCCACGCAGGCCGAGCGCGCCGCCCTCGGCTACAATGCCCTGGCCCGCCTGGCCGCCGGGCGGGTCGACGCCTTTGTCGCCTGTGCCGGCTGGCTGAAGGCCCAGGGCCTGTCGGCACCCACAGTGCTGGCCGCCGATCCGGTGGCCGGTCTGGCCGTACTGGAAGACCTGGGCGACGACCTCTATGCCCGGCTGATCGAGACCGGCACCGACGAGGCTCCGCTCTATGACGCCGCCATCGACGGCCTGCTGGCGATCCATGCCGCCCCGACCCCAGGGGTGCTGGACTTCGACGGCTCGACCTGGCCGCTGCTGGCCTTCGACGACCTGGCCCTGAAAACGGCGCACGACATCTTTGTCGAATGGCAGCCGAAGTTCCGCGATGTGGCGTTCGATGACGCAGCCCTGGCCGAGTGGGAAGCCATCTGGGCCCCGATCCGGGCCACCGGCGAGGCCGGCGCCACGGTGTTCTGCCATCGCGACTATCACGCCGAGAACCTGATCTGGCTGCCGCAGCGTACCGGCGCGGCCCGGGTGGGCATGCTCGACTTCCAGGATGCGGTCCTGGCCCATCCGGCCTGGGACCTTTCGATGCTGCTGCATGACGCGCGGCGGACCGTGTCACCGCAGCGCGAGGCGGTCTGCCTTGAGCGCTATCTGGCCGCCCGGCCCGAGCTGGATCGCACCGCCTTCCTGGCCGACTACCACGCCCTCGGCGCGCTCAACATCATCCGCATCCTGGGCATCTTTGCCCGGCTGGTGACCCGCGACGGCAAGCCCCGCTATGCCGACTTCATTCCCAGGCTCTGGACCTATCTGGACGTCTGTTTCGCCGATCCGGCCCTGAAGGACCTCAAGGCCTGGTTCGACACCCATGTGCCGGTGGAGGCTCGCCGATGAGCGGTCCGAAGACGGCGATGGTGCTGGCCGCCGGCCTCGGTACCCGCATGCGGCCGCTCACCGACGACCGGCCCAAGGCCCTGGTCGAGGTCGGTGGCCGGGCCCTGATCGACCATATGCTGGACCGCCTGGCCGACGCCGGGGTCGAGACCGCCGTGGTCAATGTCCATGCCTTCGCCGACCGGCTCGAAGCGCACCTTCAGGCCCGGCAGGCGACGGGCGCTGCCCCGCAGATCGTGATTTCGGACGAACGCCCGCAGGCGCTGGAAACCGGCGGCGGCATCCGGAACGCCCTGCCCCTGCTGGGCGAGGGGCCCGTCTGGGTCGCCAACATCGATTCGGTCTGGATCGAGAGCGGACTGCCCGCCCTCAACGCCGTCGCGGCCGCCTGGGATCCCGAGGCGATGGACGTCTGCCTGATGCTGGCCCCGACGGTCGGCTCCCTGGGCTTCCACGACAGCGGCGATGTTTTCCTTGCAAACGGGCTCGTCCGCTTCAAGGCCCCGGGCGAGACCGCGCCGCTGGTCTATGTCGGCGTCCATATCTGCAGGCCGCAGATCACCGCCGACGGTCCAGAGGGCCCCTTCTCCCTGACCCCGATCTGGAAGGCGCTTGCCGCTGAGGGCCGGGTGCACGGCGTCGCGCCCGAAGGCCTCTGGATGCATGTCGGCGATCCGGTGGCCCGTGACCTCGCTGAGGCAAAACTGGCATGATCCCCACCGGGCCCTTCGACCGCGCGGGGCCACGCTGGTTCTCGATCCCGGCCCACCGGCCGTTTGTCGACGATCTGGCCCGGGGTTTCCTCGACGCCCTGTCGCACATGGGTCCCGAAGCCCTGCCGCGCGCCACCATCCTGACCCCGACCAAGCGCGGGGCCCGGGCCGTGGCCGACGCCCTGCTGGCCGCCAGCGGCGGCAAGGCCCTGCTGCTGCCGCAGATCCGCCCGCTGGGCGACCTGGACGAGGGCGAGCCGCCGTTCGAGCCCGGCGATCTGGCCCTCGACCTGCCACCGGCCATCGCCTCGCGTCGCCGCCGGTTCGAGCTGGCCCGCATCGTCGTCGACCATGCCGACCTGCTGAGCTTCAGCCCCGGCGCGTCCCAGGCGCTGGAAATGGCCAAGGCCCTGGCCGAGTTTCTCGACAGCTGCCGGATCGAGGAGGTCGCCACCGACGACCGGCTGGACAGCCTGGCCGACGGCGATCTGGCCCGCCACTGGCAGGTTTCGGCAAGATTTCTCAAGGCCGTGCTGGCCGCCTGGCCGCAACGCCTGGACACCCTGGGCCTGATCGACGTCGCCGACCGCCGGGTGCGGCTGTTGCGAGCCCTGGCCCAGCGCTGGACCGAGCATCCGCCGACCGAGGTGCTGGTCGCCGCCGGCTCGACCGGCACCGCTCCGGCCACCGCCGACCTGCTGCGCGTCGTCGCCGCCGCCCCGCTGGGGGCCGTGGTGCTGCCGGGTCTGGACGAGGATCTGGCCGAAACCGCCTGGGAGAAGGTCGGCGAGCAGCATCCGCAGGGGGCCATGAAACGGCTTCTGGACCGCAGCGGCGTCACCCGCGCCGATGTCCGCCCGTGGTTCCCGCAGAGCGACAGCCGGGGCCGCTGGCGGCGGCGCATCGTCAACGAGGCCCTGCGCCCGGCCGAGGCCACGGCCGACTGGCTGGCCCAGATCGACAGCCTGCGGGCCGAGGCTCCGGGCCTGGATCCCGTCGCCGAGGGTCTGAAAGGTCTGGCCGTGATCACGGCCAGGACCGAGGACGATGCCGCCGGGGCCTGCGCCCTGCTGCTGCGCGAAGCCCTCGAGGTGCCGGGTCGCACCGCCGCCCTGGTGACGCCCGACCAGACCCTGGCCCGCCGGGTCACCGCCCGGCTGCAGCGATGGGGGGTGATCCCCGACAGCTCGGCCGGCGCGCCCCTGGCGGCCAGCCCGGCCGCCATCCTGGTCCAGCACCTGGCCGGCCTGGTCGTTCAGCCGCTGGATCCCGTGCGCCTGCTGGCCCTGGCCAAACACCCGCTGATCCGCGACGAAACAGATCCGGCCGCTTCGATCACCCTGGAGCTGAAGGGCCTGCGCGGCCCCACCCCGCCGTCGCAGCCGGTCCTGCTGAAGAAGCTTGCGGACCATCCGGATGCGCGCGCCCTGGCCGAGCGCCTTCTGGCCGCCGTCGCCCATGCCGCCGCGCCCTATGTCGAAGGCCTGGCCCCGCCGGCCCAGGCGGCCCTGGCACTGACCCAGGCCCTTGAGAGCCTGACCGATCCCGACCGGCTGTGGGTGGGCTCGGCCGGCGAGAGCCTCGGCGGTCTGCTCTCGGCCCTGATCGAGGACGGGGTCGTGCTGCCGAAGGCCACGCCCCAGGCCTTTGCCGACATCCTCGACCGGCTGGTCAATGAAGAGACCCTGCGGGTCGGCGGAGCCACCCATCCGCGCCTGCGCATCCTTGGGGCCATCGAGGCCCGCCTGGTGCGGGCCGACCGGCTGGTGCTGGCCGGACTGGAAGAGGGAGTCTGGCCGCAGGGCGCGCCGATCGATCCCTTCCTGTCGCGGCCGATGCGCGAAAAGCTGGGCCTGCCGCCACCCGAGCGCCGGGTCGGCCTGACCGCCCATGACTTCGCCCAGGCCGCCAGCGCCCCGGACGTGATCCTGGTCCATTGCGAGCGGCGGGGCGGGGCTCCTGCGGTCGAGTCACG
>NZ_QAII01000087.1:0-3746 GCF_003060965.1 Caulobacter sp. HMWF025
GTCCTTGACCCATTCGGATATCGCCCTGTTCTAAGCCTGGCCAGCGGGCCGGACCCCGACCGCCGGTCGCACCGCCTGGTGCGGCCGGCGGTTTGCGTTTGACCGCAGCTCTGGCCGTGGACACGAGGGACCGTGTCTCCGCTGCGACAGGCCCGACAGCGCCGTGAGCGGCGAGGCGCTTTTGCATCGAGCTTCGGCCGCCCAGGGCGGGCGGGACTGCGGCCTCGGGACGGGCAAGTATAAGCCTTATAGTTAAGCTTCAAAAACCACAATTCAATCCATATTCTATAGTAAAATTAAGTCGAATAACGGCGATATGCCTCTTTGATTGCGGTTAATTCCCCGATTACCAACAGTATATAACTAAGTCATAATGTCGCGGAGCGGATATATTAGTTGCCCATTATCCATTGAAAGCCAATCTGCCAACAACGGCCACCCACAGGCCCGGCAAACACATGGCTCAGACAATGGATTATTTCAATTATACTGGAAACATTGCGGCGCAGTCTGGTGTGTCCAAGCGCACCTATACTGGGACCTCGGCAGCCGACAATTTTCTCGGCACCGATCTGAACGAGGCCTTTATTGGAAATCTGGGTGCCGACACCTTGGCGGGCGGCGCGGGCGACGACCTCTATGTCGTTCAGAACAGCACGACACTCGTCATCGAGGGGGCCAATGCCGGCATCGACACCGTCAAGGTGACGATGGACTACGTGCTTCCCGAAAATGTCGAGAACCTGGTGATGTACGGCCAGGGTTCGCGCAGCGGCTACACCGGCCTCGGCAATGCCCTCAACAACCTGATGCTCGGGGACGCCAACAACCAGACCCTGAACGGTCTCGGGGGCAACGACGTTCTGGCCGGCAATGGCGGCTCGGACACCTTCGTCTTCGGCCGCGGCGGGGGCCATGACGTGATCACGGACTTCACCACCGGCCCGGGGACCGGCGCGGATGTCGTGCGGCTCCAGGACTTTGGCCTGACCCGCTTCGACCAGGTCAAGGCCGCGATGAGCCAGGTCGGCGCAGACGTCGTCCTGACCCTGGCGGCCGGCGATGACATCACCTTCCGCAACGTGTCGCTGGAGTCGTTCACGAGCGAGAACTTCAAGCTCTCGATCGACGTGAGCAAGTACACCCTGACCTTCCATGACGAGTTCAACGCCCTGAGCCTCCAGACCCTGGGCAAGGCCGGCACGGGGACCTGGGCTACCGAGTTCGGGTTCGCCGGCTGGGGTTCAAAGGTCAGCCACTACATCGGCGAGTCGACCGGCGAGGACCAGATCTATGTCGACCCGAGCTATGCCGGTACGGGATCCAGCCCGCTCGGCATCAACCCCTTCTCGATCAAGAACGGGGTTCTCACCATCACCGCGACCGCCAATACCGTCGAACAGAAGGCCGCGCTGTACGGTCTGGACTATTCGTCCGGCCTGCTGACGACCCGAACCTCCTTCCAGCAGACCTACGGCTATTTCGAGATGCGGGCCCAGATGCCGACCGGCACGGGCGCCTGGCCGGCCTTCTGGCTGTTCTCGCCGCTGGGGACCCAGGAACTCGACATCCTCGAAGTGGTCAGCGAGAAGCCCAACCTGATCACCATGTCGGTCCACGACAAGTCCTATCCCACCGGGGCGGTGGGCGGGTCATCCTACCTGACCGACGCCCAGACCGCCTTCCACACCTACGGCCTGCTCTGGACCGCTGAAACCCTCACCTATTTCATCGACGGCGTAGCGGTCTATTCGCTCCCGACGCCCGCCAACATGCACGGTCCGATGTACCTTCTGCTGAACCAGGCCGTGGGTGGCTGGGCGGCTACGCCCGATCCCGCCAACATGCCCAGCGGTTTCCAGGTCGACTATGTGCGGGCCTACAGCCTCGAGGCTCCGGCAGCCCCGGCCCAGCCGCCTGTGACCGCACCGACGGGCGGCACCGGTGGATCCCCGGCCACACCGCCTGCGCCGGAAACGACGATCAGCACGGCCCTGGCGGCCTACACCCTGAGCTCGACCGCAAACCACCTGAACTATTCGGGGACGGCGGCCTTCAGGGGCAATGGCAACGACCTGGCCAACCAGATCTCGGGCGGAGCCGGCAATGACCTGCTCGACGGCGGCCTGGGCGCCGACACCCTTTCAGGCGGAGCCGGCAACGACACCTACCTCGTCGACTCGGCCACCGACGTCGTGATCGAGGCCCTGAACGGGGGCTACGACCTCGTCAAGGCGACGGCAGCGACCTACGCCCTGTCGGACAACATCGAGAACCTGACCTTCACGGGAACCGGCACCTTTGCCGGCAAGGGCAACGATCTGGCCAATGTGATCACCGGGGGCACCGGCAATGACACCCTGGACGGCGGCGCGGGCGCAGACCGCCTGGTCGGTGGCCTGGGGGACGACACCTACTATGTGGACAGCCTCAGGGATGCCGTCGTGGAGAACGCGGGCGAGGGCTATGACACCCAGATCACGACCCTGGCCAGCGCCAAGGCCGCCGCCAATGTCGAGGCCCTGATCTTCAACGGCACCGGCAACTTCATCGGCTATGCCGGCGCGGCGGGAACCGCCATGACCGGTGGCGCAGGCAATGACACCCTGATGGGAGCCGCAGCCGCCGACACCCTGAACGGCGGCGCGGGAGCCGACATCCTATCCGGGGCCGCGGGCGACGACCTCTACGTCGTCGACAACGGCGGCGATCGGGTTACCGAGCTGGCCGCCGGAGGCTTTGACACCGTCAAGACCTATCTGGCGAGCTACACCCTGACCAGCGAGGTCGAGGCCCTGACCTTTGCCGGGGCCGGCACCTTTACCGGAACGGGCAATGCGTCGGGCAACCTGATGACCGGCGGCACGGGCAACGACACGCTGTCGGGCCTGGGCGGCGCGGACACATTGGACGGGGGCCTGGGTGCCGACCGCCTGATCGGTGGAGTGGGCGACGACCTCTATGTCCTCGACAGTATCGGCGATGTCGCCGTCGAAGGGGTCGGTGAAGGCGTCGATACGATCCGGACCGGGCTGGCGACCTTTATCCTCGGTGCCAATCTCGAGAACCTCGTCTACAGCGGCGCCCAGGGGTTCAGGGCCACAGGCAACGACCTGGGCAACCAGATCACCGGTGGCGCGGCCAATGACCTGATCGACGGTGGTCTGGGCGCGGACACGCTCATCGGCGGCCTGGGCAGCGACACCTATTTCGTCGATCAAACCGGCGATGTGATCATCGAGGGACTGAACGGCGGCTATGACCTGGTGAAGACGACCGCCAATGGCTACGCCCTGTCCGACAATCTCGAGACCCTGACCTTTACCGGCACGGGTGGCTTTACAGGGACAGGCAACGGCCTGGCCAATGTCATTACCGGCGGCGCGGGCCAGGATCTTCTGGACGGCGGGGCCGGGGCCGACAGGCTGGTGGGCGGCCTGGGCAACGACACCTATATCGTCGACAGCGCCAGCGACGCGATCGTCGAGCTGGCCGGTGAGGGCTATGACACCCAGATCACCCTGCTGGGCTCAGCGATCGCGGCGACCAATATCGAGGCCCTGACCTATGGCGGGACGGGTAACTTTACCGGCTATGCCAATGCAGCAGGAACGGCCCTTACCGGCGGCGGCGGCAACGATACCCTGGTCGGCGGGGTCGGGGCGGATGTTCTGAACGGCGGTGCCGGCAACGACGTGCTGACCGGCGGAGCGGGTGCCGACACCTTCCGGTTTGAGAACCTCGGG
>NZ_QAII01000087.1:3756-7397 GCF_003060965.1 Caulobacter sp. HMWF025
GTCAGCGGCATCGCGCCCCATGCGGCCGACAGCCATGCGGCCCTGCTGTATGACACGGCCACGGGCGGGCTCTTTTATGACGCCACGGGTGGCGACCCGGGGGACAAGGTCCAGATCGCGACCCTGTCAAACAAGGCCAGCATCAGCCTGACTGATTTCTGGCTGATCTAGGCCTTCAGGCCGGAGAACACCCGGCGGAACCGGAACACCAGGGAGGGGGCGGGTTCCTGAGGAGCCCGCCCCGGCCTTGCGTCAGTACGACCCTTCGCGGAGCAGAACCGCCGGCAGGGTCTTCAGAAGGATGTAGCAGTAGAGCGAGAAGGACTTGCGCTTGGCGTACAGCACGTCGAGTGCGACCCGGCGGCGGTACGAGACATTGTTGCGACCGCTGACCTGCCAGAGGCCGGTCACGCCCGGCAGAACCGAGCAATAGCGCGGGAAGGCGCGTCCATAACGGACCACTTCGGAGTCCACGATCGGGCGCGGACCAACCAGGCTCATCTCGCCCCGGAGCACGTTCAGCAGCTGGGGCAGTTCATCCAGGCTGGACTTGCGCAGGAAAGCGCCCAGCGGCGTGATGCGCGGATCGTTGCGCAGCTTGTGATCGGCGGCCCATTCGCGGCGGGCATCTTCATCGCGGGCCAGCAGGGCCGCAAGGCGCTCGTTGGAGTCGGTCACCATGCTGCGGAACTTCAGGCAACGGAACTTCTTGCCATGCCGGCCGATGCGCACGTGCCCGAACATCACCGGGCCACCGTCCTGCAGCTTGATCGCGATGGCGACCATCAGCATCAGCGGAGCCAGGAAAACCAGCGCGATGGACGCGATGACCAGATCGACAATCGTGGAAAGCTCGATCTTCATCGTCTTGGATGGAACCTGTTTGTCCGTGCCCATCGCCGACATGATTTTACCGGCATCAATGGGTGTTTCAATCCCGTACATGACTGAACCCCTCCAAGCTCTGTTTCAACCGAGTCACACCTAGCAAGCCCTGTGCCGCCCGAACTGGAACTGCACCCCCCGGCTTGTCAGACGCTCCATCGCACAACGCCCAAACTTACAGTACGCGCCAGGCCGAACGAGGTTCTTTGCACTCCCTCGCACAAAGCTTCGTCCGAGCCAAGCACCCCCAACCCCGACAGCATCGTCGCCGGAGCAGGGCTGTGTTTGAGAGCCCCGCATACGACAATAGAAACGTTCAATCATGGTGAAGGCGGAGCTTCCCAGCGATCAAACAACGGCGCGAACTAAGCTCGCCGAAAAACCAAATATTACCGTCAATAAACCATGCCCGGTAGAACTTTGAACAGCCTTTTAATTTACATTCGAGGGCAAGAAGGAGACTCGCTTATGGCTCAGCCGAAATTTAAGGCGGACATGATCACTCCGCGCGCGAACGAAACGTTCATTCGCGCGGCGGCCATTGCCGATTCCCCCCATGCCAGCCCTGCCCGCATGCTGCAGGACAGCCTCGAAACGGCCTTCAATGGCGACACGGCCCGATGGTCGGCCCGGCGTTCGGCAGCCTTTATCGTCAGCTTCAATCTCGTTGCCTGGGCGATGATCGGCACCGGGATCATGCGTTTGCTGGGCTAGATCTGACACGACGACACACCCGTTCGCGGGCCAGACGACGATCCCAGGGGCCCTTCGGCCCCTGTTTTCGTTTGGAATGACCCGCAGCGACAATCCCGTTTGTGCCAGAATGGCACTGGCGATTGACAGTGGCATGACGCCCGCCCCCGGCAGCCCGGCCCTCCATCCGCGCACGAAAAGGGCGGAGATGCTGCCATCTCCGCCCCCTGGTCGTTCGGCCGGTTTGTGGTGCCTAGAAAAGGCGTTCCTTGATCCGGATCGTGTCACCCGGAGCGACCGGCAGCGAGCTGTTCAGGGGATATTCCTTGTCCGAGGCTTCCTCGCCGTGGCGGACGATGACCTTTCGCGTATTGGCGCGATAGGTGAACCCGTTAGCCATCGCGACGGCGTTCATCACGGTCAGGCCGTTGGCGTACGGATATTCACCCGGCTTGTTGACCTCACCGAGGATGTAGAACGGACGATAGGTCGAGACCTCGACGCTGACGCGCGGATCCTTCAGGTAACCGCCGCGCAGCGCGTTCGAGATACTGGCCTGCAGCTCGCTGGGGGTCAGGCCCATGGCCTTGATCTCGCCGATCAGCGGCAGGGCGATGGTCCCGGCACCTGAAACCTCGAAGTCTCCGGACAGGGATTCTTCGCCGTAGGTGATCAGGCGGATCTTGTCGCCGGCTCCGAGGCGATAGCTCCCCGTTACGGCCGCCGGCGTTTGCGCCTGGGCGATCGACGGGGCCATGGTCATGACGGGAGCCGCGATCATGGCGGCCAGACCAAGACCCAGCGTCACGATGGGTTTCATCGACAAGAACATTCAAGTCCCCCTGTTTCATTCGTGAACGGCGCAGTCATCTTCAGGCGACCAGGACGCAGACACGATCATTTAAAGGCGCAAGGCCGTTTCATGACCTATAATGCATAATATCAGCTGGGAGCTGAACGGAAGCTGAATTCGACAGGATTCAATGAGTGCTTTCTGCCGGCTTCTGAAAATCAGCACCCGTTCACAGCTTTGCGCCATGCCGGGCAGCCCGGTCCAGGCCGCCTCGTGACCCGGCGATCAGAGCTCGCCCGCACCGTCCGGGCCGTCTGCCGCCGGCCCGCCGACCGACACCTGCATCAACTCCCGCTGCGACCCCTGCAGGCGCAGGGCGGTCAGGACACCGGTCGCGAACGCGCCCGTATCGACACCGATCTTGTTGCTGTCCAGGTCGACCGCGCTGATCGGCGTATGGCCGTGGACCACCACACTGTCGTCAAGCCAGGGCTTGCGCAGGAAGTCGTCCCGGATCCAGAGCAGGTCGGCTTCCGTCTGCTCCTCGATCGGACGACCAGGTCGCAGACCGGCGTGAACGAAGATGTAGTCGCCGAACACCAGCAGGGTCTTCAGGCTGCGGAGAAACGCCAGGTGAGCGGCGGGCAGGGCCTCGGCCAGCTGGTTGCGGATCTCGGTGAGGTCAGACGGCTGCGGGCTCCGTGGCGCACCCACCCCATAGGAGGCCAGGGCTTCGATCCCGCCGTGGGAGAGCCAGGGCGCGCCGCCGACCGGGTCGGAGAGAAAATTCAGCAGGGCCTGTTCGTGATTGCCCTTCAGGGCCCGGAGCGTCAGCCCCGTCGATGTTTCGAAATTCAGAATGGAGTCGATGACGCCGGCTGACGACGGCCCGCGATCAATATAGTCGCCGAGCAACACTACGAGACCGCGCTGGCGCGGAACGCAGCGCGCATGGTCGTTGCGGATCTTCTCGACCAGCATATCGAACAGATCGAGGCGACCATGGATGTCGCCAACGGCATAGACCACCCAGCCCGCCGGGATCGCCGCGACCTTGGTCGTCTTGGGCCGCCGGAGCAGGTCGAGCAGCGCCATGTTGAAAGTCCTCCGGTGCGCATGGGCCGGCCAGAATCGTCAAGCCACCGGGCGTGTCCGACCTTGCATACCCATTTGCGGTCAAGACGCGCCGCCGACTGGGGCGGCGGGTCAGGCACCGGCGGACAGGGTGAACCCGCCCGCCGGTCCTACCGACTAGTTGCTGGTGTAGTAG